>QYQB01000186.1 GCA_007280275.1 bacterium
TGCCACGAAGGGAATTCCCGTTCTGCTGGATCACCTCGGCGGTCTGTACGCTGGGTTCCGGAATTTTCCGCTCGATCAAAAACTCGACGATCTCATACGGGATGTGGCAAAAAGTCTGCCGCTCATCAATCCTCAGACAGCATCGCACAAGGCCCGGGCGATGATGAACGACGGCTTCCAATCGATCGGCCAGACCGCCGCATCCGCTGCCGGATCGGCGTTCAGTTTTCTCATCGTTCCCTTCGTTACATATTTTGCCCTCGCTGAAGGTGACAGAGCGGCAAAGCGGCTTCTGGAGCGTGTCCCCAACAAATATTTCGAAATGACACTCAACGTGTTCGACAAAATCCAGAAGGATCTCGTGGGGTACTTGAAAGGTTGGATTCTCGACTCCGTCGTCGTCGGAATTCTGAATGTGGTGGGGTTCTATCTTATCGGGGTCAAGTCTCCCATCCTTATGGGTGTCATCGCCGGGATTTCGAATCTCATCCCGTATGTAGGGCCATTCGTGGGGGTGATTCCGGTCTTTCTGATTTCAGTGACACAAACCGGGGATCTGAGTATGGCCCCCCCCATCGCCGTGTTGACGCTCGCTATCCAGGCAATCGACAATATCATTGTCCAGCCTCTGTGTTTCGCCAAGACTGTTGATATGCATCCGCTCACCGTCATCGTCGTGCTCATTGTCGGGGGCCAGTTAATGGGTGTCCTTGGCATGCTCCTCGCTATCCCGCTCTACACAATCCTGAAAGTAACCGCTGTGGAAACGCACTGGGGACTGAAGGAATATCGCATTACTATTTGAGAATACCCCATGTCACGAGTTGTGATCGACATCGAGACTCTCGGTTTCCCCTATGAGTCTTTTGACGAAGTCCGGCAAGAGTATTTGTTAAAGTTTGCCGAAACGGATGCGGAACGTGAAGAAGCCGTCCAAAGATTCAGTCTATATCCAACGACGGCACAGGTTATCGCAATCGGCATGCTGAATCCTGACACAAACCATGGGAAGGTCGTTTTTCAGGCCGAGGAACCGATCGACACTTTTTCGGAGGATGAGCAGGTCCATTTCGTTTCGTGCTCGGAAGAGGAAATCCTCGGTCAATTCTGGAACGATGTGACCAAGTATGACCAGTTCGTCACGTTCAATGGCCGCGGATTCGACTGTCCCTTCTTGTTGCTCCGTTCGGCCATCCTCCGGATCAAACCCTCCCGAAACCTGATGCCCTATCGCTACGACCCCTCTATCCATTGCGATCTCCTCGATCAGCTTACATTTTACGGGGCCACGCGCAAATTCAGTCTGGATTTCTACTGTAAGTCGTTTGGCATCGAAAGCCCGAAATCACACGGCATTACCGGACTCCATCTCGGAAGACTATTCGGCGAGAAGAGATTTCGGGATATCGCGGACTATTGTCTCGGTGACGTGAGAGCTACTGCCGAGCTCTTTCGGCGGTGGGAAGAGAATCTGAAGTTCTAGCGGAAAAGCCTTGCGATAGTATCTGGATTTCACGAGGGGCGGGCACGAGCTCGCCCCTTTTACTTGAGGAGAGCGCGACTTGTCGAACTAGTATCGCTTCCAGAAATAGCTATTGTATCTTGACCTCGATAGTAATCATGGAGCGAGTACGGCTCGAGAAACTGCGGGACGCTCGTTTCCACTCCCACCTTCGCGTGAAATCACAACCTTGCTTTCTGGAAAGGGCACTGGTACGTGCGCGCCGTCGGGCGAACCAAAAAGAAAGCCGCTTCATCTCGAAGCGGCTTCACATTTCTTTTGTTCCTGGTACCGGGCTACGAGCGGCTAAGCTCTTTGCAGACAGCCACGGCAGCAGCGAGCTTCAGGATATCCCACCACGAAAAGATCAGAAAGCCCGACTGGAAAGACAATGTCCAGTCGTGGAAATAGACTGCGTTCAGTTGAAGGGTACCCAGGAGGAAAATGAGCAACAGGCCGAGGCTCATCGCCCCTGCGGTCCACCCGTAGGCAGCCACGAGTCTTTTGACTTTCCCATCGATCTGCAGTGCAACCTGAGGTCGAAGTGAGATGAGGTAGCCAATCATGTACGCTGCGATCGGAAAGCTGAGGAGATAACCACCTGTCGGACCAAGCAGGCGAGCAAGTCCTGCTCCGGATGCTGAGAAAACCGGCAATCCAATTGCTCCCATCCCCAAATAGGTCAGCATGCTCAAGAATCCGTTTCGCCTTCCCAAAAGACCCCCGGCGAGAAGCACAAAGAATGTCTGGAATGTGTAGGGCACCGGGTAGTGTGAGATCTCCACCTGAGCTCCAATCGCTGTGCAGACAGCAAACGTTACCATCCAGAATGCTTGCGCAACGACGCGATCGCTTCTCAGCGCGATGTAGTGCGAAAGTGGGACCGGTCTGACCTCTGCCATGGATGAGCTCCTTAATTTAGATAACCAGTGTGTTGCTAAAATACCCAATTGCGCCTCGAAATGCAAGGCGGATTGCTTTGGATTTCCACGTTTTTAAAGTACATTGGCAGGCACATTTCGAATCTGGAGATCTCATGAAAAGAATCCTCTTCATTCTGCTCTTCGCAGGTATCGCTCACGCTCAGGATGCTCTCGATTTTTTTCCTGGAGGAACGTATGACCCAAAAATCCCAACTCCAAAGAGCGTTCTCGGCTACAGCATTGGCGAGCGATTCACAGAGTACGCCGCTCTCAACGCCTTCTTTGACAAGCTCAGTGCGTCATCTGATCGAATACGCCGCTTCGTGTACGGAGAGACCAATGAACATCGGATCCTACAGGCCTTCATCATAGGTACTCCACAGAATCTTGCGCGTCTCGATGAAATCAAGCAGGCGAACATACAATTGACTGATCCGAATACGCTGCAATCGAACGCGGACGTCGAGAAGATCCTTTCGACTCTACCCATCATCGTTTGGTTGTCGTACGGGGTTCATGGGAATGAGGCATCTTCTCCAGAAGCGGCGATGGTCGCTGCGTATCAACTCTGTGCGGGCTCGGACAACCGCACCCGGTCAATTCTTGACAACGCAATCGTTATCATAGATCCGAACGTCAATCCCGACGGTCATGAACGCTACGTGCAGTGGGTGAACTCTGCTTCAGGAGCGAAGCCGGACCTGAACCCCTCCTCCCTCGAACATAGCGAGGCCTGGCCTGGCGGCAGAACGAACCATTACTTCTTCGATCTGAATCGCGATCTTTCGTGGCAAACCCAGAAGGAAACTCGTGCACGTGTGAAGTTTTACCGCGAGTGGATGCCTCACGTCCACGTCGATTATCATGAGATGGACTACTCCAGTACATACTTCTTTTTCCCCGCTGCCGTCCCGGTCCACGAATCGTTTCCTCCTGAAGTTGTAAAGTGGGGCAAAATTTTCGGCAAGGGAAACGCCGAGGCATTTGACAGACTTGGTCTTCCTTACTATGTCGGCGAACACTTCGACATGTTCTATCCTGGGTACGGCGATTCCTGGCCGACGTTCAATGGAGCAATCGGGATGACCTATGAACAGGCCGGCGGCTCGCGTGCAGGCCTTGCCGTCCGGAAGCCAAACGGTCAAATCCTGACGCTGCGCGATCGTGCCCGCTCTCACTTCGTGACGAGTATTGCAACAATCGAAACCAGCGTTAAGAACAAGAGGGAGCGGCTCCAGGACTTTTACAGCTTCTGGGTCACGGCAACGAACTCCAACTTCCCGATTAAGGGCTATCTCATCAGCGACGCCGAGGACCCGGAGCGCTCGAACCAGGTTGTGGAAACTTTGCTTAGACAGGGAATCGAAGTGCACCAATTGATGGAACCTTCGACGCTTCAAGTTCAGGAGTACTTCACTGCCAAGTGGGTCAAAGAGAAGATTCCGAAAGGAACATTCTTCGTCCCATCAGCACAACCTCAGGGCCGCCTCGCGAAAACGCTTCTTGAGCCGATTACCGCGGCCCGGGACACTTTCTTCTATGACATCTCCGCCTGGTCACTCCCCATCGCTTCCGGACTCAAGGCGTGGGCAAGCCAATCCCCCCTCCCCTCAAGCAGCGCGAGGATCACCGCATCCATCAAGCCAAGCGGAAAAATCATAGGCGACAAGCGCGCGTATGCTTATTTGATTCCGTGGCAACGAACCAATGCAATACGGCTCGTGTGGAGGCTGCTGGAGAAAAGTTACTCACTGTCTGTCGCCAAGAGACCATTTGAGACCCTCGGCCATCGTTTTGTCGCAGGCACGGTCGTAGCCTTCTCAGGCTCCAATGGCGATTCACTTGGAGCTGACATAGACCGATTCGCGAACGAATTTGGAGTGGACGTGTACGGCGTCACCACAGGACTAACGGACAACGGCGTCAGCCTTGGTTCAAGCTACGTCGCGCCGATGAAGAAAGCGAACATAGCGATTGCGGTCGGACCTCCGGTGAGCTCGAACGATTATGGGGAACTCTGGTTTCTCTTCGAACAGGAGCTAGGGATCCCATTTACAGGTATTCGCGCGTCGGTGCTGGCGGATGTCGACCTCTCCAAGTTCGACGTGATAATCCTGCCCGATGCGAACAACTACCAATCTGTGTTCGACAGCACGAAGATCGAAACACTCAAGAGGTGGATACAGAATGGCGGCGTATTGATTGGAATCGAGGGGGGTGCGCAGTTCCTAACGAAGGGCAAGTCGGGAATTACTCAGGCAGCCATCAAGTCCGACAAAAAGGAGGAAGACAAAACCAAGGAGGAAAAAGAGCAGGACAAAGCGAAGAAGGAAATTAGCAAACGCCAGACACTCTTCGAAAAGGAAGAGAAAGACCGGCTGGGACGAATTCCTGGGACTATCTTCAAGGTCATCGTCGATACGACACACCCGATAGGCTTTGGTGTCCCAAGGGAGATCTTCGCATTCAAGAGCGATGCCTCCCCCATAGAGTTGAGCGACGTCGGCCATAATGTCGCCCGATTTGCCAAGGACTCGACGCAGGTGAGCGGCTACGTCGTCAAAGAAAAGGCCCAGAAGATCTCCGAGGCAGCGTACATTCAGGATTTCCGCATTGGTCGTGGCAGAGCCGTTCTCTTTGCCGAGAATGTCACATTTCGGCGGTTCTGGTCCGGACTCGAAAAGCTCCTTCTGAACACGATTCTCTTTTTGCCGCAACCCGACTAAAAGATGAGGCAAAACGCCTTCGATTTCGAGAATTTCGTTGA
The DNA here is from genome assembly GCA_007280275.1 of bacterium. Classification (GTDB taxonomy): domain Bacteria; phylum Bacteroidota; class Ignavibacteria; order UBA10030; family UBA10030; genus UBA9647. Next base: position 5,192 of record QYQB01000186.1, read on the forward strand.
CTGATAGCCATTTTTTGGCTATCTTGAAAGCCCAATTCTTTGTGAGTTGGGCTTTGTTTTTTCTGTCAGAGGGGCCCTGCCAGCGTCAGTTGGGGTGCTGTCCCGATGAAGTCGGGAAAAAGATCCCGAGTGCGAAACCGACGGGACATTTTCAGGTTCGTTCGTTTTTTATTGGGGTGTCGCCAAGTGGTAAGGCAGCGGCCTTTGGAGCCGCCATTCCCAGGTTCGAATCCTGGCACCCCAGCGCGAATCTTGATCGCTTTCAGGCGATGGTAGCGGCGTACTCCAAAACAAATGGGGCGAGATGCTAAAGGAATCCTGCTAAGTGGACATTCCCAGGTTCTGCGCCGAAGGCGCATCCGCTTTCAGCAGAGAATCCTGGCACCCCAGCATTACGGACCTGGATTCAGGTCTCTTCATTCCATCGAAACGACATATGCAGGTCCGAACATGAGTGACTTGAAGATCTTTTCGGGCAGAGCAAACCGTCCGCTAGCAGAGAAAATTGCCAAGACCGCAGGCATTCCGTTGGGGCGGATCGAACTTAGAAACTTCAGTGACGGCGAAATCTGGGTCAAATACACTGATAACATCCGGGGTGACGACGTATTCATTGTTCAGTCGACACAACCACCGGCTGACAATTTAATGGAATTGTTGATCCTGATCGACGCTGCCCGCCGAGCATCAGCGCGTCGGATCACAGCAGTGATCCCCTATTTCGGGTATGCGCGACAGGACAGAAAAGATCAACCTCGAGTGTCCGTGACGGCAAAGCTCGTCGCAAATCTAATTACCGAGGCGGGCGCCGATCGGGTTATCACAATGGATTTGCACGCCGCACAAATTCAAGGTTTCTTTGATATTCCGTTGGATCATCTCTATGCATCGGCAGTCTTCTCTGACTATTTCCAAAAAAAGAAGATCCCGAATCTGGCAGTCGTCTCACCCGATGTCGGCAGCCTCAAGATGGCCCGATCGTACGCCCGGAGGCTTGACGCGGAACTGGTGCTGATCGACAAGCGCCGGCCGAAGGCAAACGAGGTCGAGGTGCTGAATATCATCGGTAATGCCAATGGCAAGAATGTGCTCATCGTCGATGACCTCATCGACACCGCCGGTACATTTGTCAATGCTGTGAAAGCGTTGCGCGAGAAAGGTGCCAAAGAAATCTATGGCGCGTGCACGCATCCGATTCTTTCGGGCAAGGCAGTGGAGAGAATTGACGCTTCGGAAGTCACGTCGGTCATCGTGACTGACAGCATCCCGTTGAGGGAGGGATCACCCAAAATCGAGCTACGCTCTGTTGCGAAGATCTTTGCAGAAGCAATCATTCGTACACACAACAATCAGTCGATCAGTTCGCTCTTTGACGTCGACAAGGACAAGATTTAGATCAGTCTAATTGAGGAGAAGGTACAATGTCTGAAATAGCAGTCACGGCCGAAGTCCGAAAGGATATTGGGAAAAAAGCCAAACAAGTGTTCAAGCAGGGCAAGGTGCCCGGCATCTATTATGGCCATGGGCAAAACAATATCCCCATTGCTATGGCGGAATTGACATTGCGGCCTCTGTACAAGTCTTCGGCTGCCAGCGTCATCAATCTTAAGCTCGACGACGGTTTCACGCACACGTGCATTCTGCGCGACGTTCAGTTCGATCCCATCACAGATCGGCCTGTCCATTTCGATCTGTTCGGCCTGAATGAGAACGAAGAGCTGACGATTGAACTGCCTGTGACGGTGAAGGGAATAGCAAAAGGTGTTCGCGACGGCGGCATCCTGCAGCACATCCTGCACCGATTGCGCATCTCGTGTCTGCCGAAGAACATTCCGGACCGGATTGAGATCAACGTGGAGAGCCTCGAGATCAATAAGTCGATTCACGTCAGAGATTTGTCCATCCCAAACGTCAAGGTGCTCGAGAATGAGAGCAGCACGGTCGTCGCAGTCGTTCCGCCGACGGTCCTGAAGGAAGCTGAAGCGGTTCCGGGCGCTGTTCCTGCGGAAGCGGCAACGGCTGAACCTGAGGTTATCGGAAAAGGAAAGAAGCCTGAGGAAGGTGCGGAAGAGGGCGGCAAGGAAGGAGCCACCGGTAAAGCTCCAGCGGCTGGCAAAGCTCCCGTCGCTGCCAAAGCTCCTACGGCCGGGAAAGCTCCTGCCGCTGAAAAGAAGTAATGGAAATCGAGTATCGCTGACCCATGTTCTTTGTCATCGGACTTGGAAATCCCGAGAGCAGGTATTCTGGAACAAGGCACAACGTCGGTTTCGAAGTTGTTGATCTCATCGCTCAACAACTTCGATTCTCTTTCAGAGCGGGTCACGGCGAATTTCTGATCGCCGATGGCAATGTCGAGGGTACTCCGCTCGCAATCGTCAAGCCGCTGAGCTTCATGAATCAAAGCGGTTTAGCAGTCCGGGAAATCCAAGAGGAGTTTGGCGCCATTCCGGAACAGCTCCTTGTGGTGTGTGACGATTTTCAGCTGCCGCTCGGTCAACTCCGGCTTCGTCTCGGAGGCAGCGACGGTGGGCACAACGGACTCTCCTCGATCATCTATCACCTGCAATCTGAGGGATTCCCCCGGCTTCGATGCGGGATTGCTTCCTCTTCGATGCCGAAGGAGAAACACCTGCTGGCGGATTTCGTGCTCGGGCAATTCATGCCGACAGAGCGGCCAGTCGTCAACCAGATGCTCGAACGTGCGAAAACGGCATGCCTCAACGCCTTCACGGTGGGGATGGCCACGGCGATGAATGAGTTCAATAAGAAGTATCCATCTGATCAGGATTCAACGAACAATCAATAAACCCTGCTCCAGCTTCGGCGGCTCAAAGAACTGGGGCCCGTTTCTCATAACAGTCCAAAGGGAACAAGCACTATGCCTGATGTAAAGCGGGTCTACGAAACGACCTTCATTGTCAACGCGTCTCTCGATGATCATCAGATCGATACCGTGATCGACAAGGTGAAGGACCTTATTACAAAGAACGGCGGAGAAATCCGTGAGTTCGTGAAGTGGGGACGGAAGCGCTTTGCCTACCCCATCAAGAAGAAGAACAACGGGTTCTATGTCGTCATTGAGTTCAGCGCTCCCGGTGATGTCATAGCGAAACTCGAACGCCACTATTTCCTCGATGAAAGCATCCTCCGGTATCTCAGCCTGGTGCTCGACAAGCGAGCGCTTGCGGCTCGAACCACTGCCGCCCTCCTGGCTGCAGAACAGCCTGCGGCCGAAGTGAAACCAGAGGAAGCACCAAAAGCAGCTGCGCCGGAAGGTGCAGCGGTACAGAACCCCGCAGGTGCTCCGGCCTGACGCGTTTGCCCAGGTCACCTCTAACTCATCGCATTCTGGAAATATTCTTAAAGGAAATAGGACTATGGCATACACAAGAAACAGCACAAGTCGCCAGGGAGATCGACGTGGCTCTTCGCAACGGGGATCATCGGGACAGATAAGAAAAAAGCGCACATGCCGCTTCTGCGACAACAAGGAAGATTACGTGGACTATAAGGCCGAAAAGAAACTCCAACGTTTCGTGTCTGAGCAGGGCCGGATTATTCCAAAAAGGATTACCGGGACCTGCGCCAAGCATCAGCGGATGCTCGTGACGGCGATCAAGCGGGCACGCCATCTGGCACTCCTCCCCTTTGTCTCAGATGCTGTGAAGTAATTAAGAAAAATTTAGAGTCTCTATTCGACCGAAGGAGCTAGACAATGAAAGTAATCTTACGACAGGAATTCGCGCAGCTCGGGCACATCGGTGACGTCATCGATGTGAAGGAAGGATACGCACGTAATTACCTTCTTCCCCGGAGTATTGCGTATCTGGCAACCCCGAGCAGCATGCAGCGACTTGAAGAAGAGAAAAAGCAGCAGTCACGCGGGGTTGAGAAGGAAAAGCGCACATCCGAGAAACTCGCAGCTGAACTCGAGAAAGTCTCAATCACGATTCAAATGAAGGTAGGTGAAGACGAAAAGCTCTTCGGCTCCGTCACATCCCAGATGATCGCCGAATCACTCAAGGAGAAGGGGCTCACCATCGACAAGCGACACATTGAGTTGGAGGAATCGATCAAGGCGCTCGGCATCTACACCGTCAATGTGAAGTTGCCCGGGAGCGTGATCGGCAATGTCAAAGTGTGGGTCGTTCGCGAATAAACGAGCTTTGCGTCTCCACGTATTCAAAAGCCCACTGCGCCAGAACTAAGCAGTGGGCTTTCTTGTTGTAGTTCTTCGAGGACGGTGGTATCCAGGAGGGATGAAAACGTTCGCGGGTCATCTGCACATCTCCTCTGTCGGCTTGTATGAGTGTGCCATCGGTGATCATCTCGCGCCCAGGTATGAGATCCCACCATTACCTTGACTTTTCGTGCAAAAAATGGGAAATTAATAGTTTCATACTTGATAAAAAGCCTCATTCTACAGAGGATAAATCTAAGGAAATTGGCCATTTATGTCCCAGAAAACGATAGAAACCGTTGACGAAGTAACCATACGATTCGCAGGCGATTCCGGCGACGGCATGCAATTGACAGGGACGCAGTTTACGAACACGACTGCGATTCTCGGAAATGACTTGAGCACGCTGCCCGACTATCCTGCCGAGATCCGAGCACCTGCAGGAACTCTTTTCGGCGTGAGCGGCTTCCAGATCCACTTTGGAAGCAAGGAGATTCACACTCCGGGCGACCATTGTGATGTCCTTGTGGCAATGAACCCTGCAGCTCTCAAAGTCAATCTCGCAGGGCTGGTGGACGGAGGTTCAATTATCGTCAACACGGACGGATTCAGTGATAGGAATCTGAAGCTCGCAGGATATGCTCAGAACCCACTTCGGGATGGATCACTGGATAAATTCCGTATGTATGAAGTTGATATCAGCAAATTGACTGCTCTCTCCCTGCAGGATCTCAACATCTCGAGCAAATTCGTCGATCGGTCAAAGAACTTTTTTGCGCTTGGAATGATGTACTGGATGTATGGTCGGCCTCTGGAGACAACGATCGAATGGTTGAAGGGCAAATTCAAGGACAAGCCCGACATTCTTGAGGCAAACATCAGGGTGTTGAAAGCTGGCTGGAATTTCAGCGAGACGACTGAGATCTTTTCTGTTCGCTATGAGGTCGGTCCCGCCAACCTTGCGCCTGGTCGGTACCGCAACATTACAGGGAATCAGGCAGTTGCTTGGGGGTTCATCGCTGCCGCAAAGAAAGCGAACATGGAGCTTTTCCTCGGCAGTTATCCGATCACACCTGCGAGCGACATCCTTCACGAACTTTCACTCTATAAGAGTTACGGGGTAAAGACGTTTCAGGCCGAGGATGAGATCGCTGGGGTTTCCTCCGCAATAGGCGCATCATTCGGTGGCGCGCTTGGGATAACAACAACAAGCGGCCCCGGTGTCGCATTGAAGACTGAAGCTATCGGCCTGGCTGTGATGGTTGAGCTACCGCTGGTAATCTGCAACGTTCAGCGAGGCGGCCCAAGCACCGGACTCCCCACGAAGACTGAACAAGCTGATCTGCTTCAGGCTTTGTACGGTCGGAACGGCGAAGCACCGGTTCCAGTGATAGCGGCTGCAACCCCATCCGATTGCTTCGACGCAGCGTTCGAGGCATCACGGATCGCCTTGAAGTACATGACACCGGTCATGCTCCTCACCGATGGCTACCTCGCCAACGGATCGGAGCCATGGCTCATCCCGGATTTCGACAAACTACCAGACATCTCTCCTACGTTTGTCACCAATCCAGAAGGATACATGCCCTATTCCCGCGACGAGACGACATTGGCTCGCCCATGGGCGGTACCCGGCACCCCGGGGCTGGAGCATAGAATTGGTGGACTTGAGAAGCAGAATATCACGGGGAACATCAGCTATGATCCCGAGAACCACGATTTGATGATTCGACTGCGCGCAGAGAAGATCCAGCGCATAAGCAATGACATCCCGATGGCAACGGTTGAAGGCAGTCCGAGCGGCGATCTTCTTGTGGTTGGATGGGGGGGAACCTATGGAGCAATCAAGACTGCTGTTATACGGCAGCAGAAAAAGGGGGCCTCTGTTTCTCATCTGCACCTCCGTTACCTCAACCCAATGCCGAAGAACGTTGGAGAGATCCTGACCAAGTTCAAGCGAATCCTTGTGCCAGAGATCAATCTTGGTCAGCTTGTGAAGGTGCTGCGATCCGACTTCCTTGTTCCAGCGACCGGTTTCAACAAAGTCCGTGGTCTCCCCTTCAGGTCTGCTGAATTGGAGAGAGAAATTGAAGAAATTCTGAAAGGGATAAAATGAATACGCGTGTCGATGAGATACTGAAGAGCACAATTGATGTACCGCTGCCAAAGTACTCCGCCAAGGACTTCTCGACCGACCAGGATGTACGCTGGTGCCCGGGTTGCGGCGATTATTCAATTCTCGCACAGACACAACGAATAATGCCCGATCTCGGCATCCCAAGACACAAGATGGTGTTTGTCTCTGGAATCGGGTGTTCGAGCCGTTTTCCGTACTACATGAACACCTACGGTTTTCACGGGATTCACGGCCGGGCAGCTGCTATCGCGTCCGGACTCAAAATCGCTCGTCCCGATCTGTCGGTGTGGGTCGTAACTGGTGATGGAGACGGCATGAGCATCGGCGGGAACCACTTCATCCATCTAATGAGGCGCAATCTCGACCTCCGTGTCCTGTTGTTCAATAATCAGATTTATGGACTTACAAAGGGGCAGTACTCCCCCACATCGGAAATGGGGAAAGTGACCAAATCGTCCCCGTACGGCTCAGTAGACTATCCATTCAACCCGGCTTCCCTCGCGCTGGGAGCCAGCGCGACGTTCGTCGCACGGACCCTGGACAGAGATCCCAAGCACATGCAAGGGGTCATCAAACGTGCCGCCGAGCATAAAGGCACATCCTTCGTCGAGATTTACCAAAACTGCAATGTTTTCAACGATGGAGCCTTCTTTCAGTTCACCGAGAAAGACACAAAGGACGATACTGTCGTTTTCATCGAGCATGGGAAGCCACTCGTATTCGGGAAAGAGAAGGACAAAGGGATCCGCCTTAACGGCTTCAGCCCCGAAGTTGTTTCCTTGAAAGACGGCAAGTATTCCGTGAACGACCTTCTGGTTCATGACGAGAAGGATACCACGCTCTCCTTCATTCTCGCTGACATGACATACAAACCTCATCTCCCCCGCCCCGTCGGCATCTTGCTCGCGGTCGACCGACCCGTGTACGAAGCTGAGATGGAGCGCCAGATCGCGTTCGCAAGAGAGAAGCGAGGAGTGGGTGATTTGAAGAAGCTCCTGAACTCCGGAGAAACCTGGGTCGTTCAGTGATGCTTGAAACGATACGCGTTAGGGTGTGGCCTGGGAAATGGGCCACACCTTTTTTGTTTCCAAATCTCACCGAGACCACTTATGCAAAAAGCATTTGAACAATTCCGGCTGCTCGTCGAACAGAGCCACAAGTTCGTGCTCACGACTCATGTGAATCCGGATCCGGATGCCATCGGCAGCGAACTTGCCCTTGCCCGCTATCTCGCCTCGCATGGAAAAATCGTAGCCGTACTCAATCACAGTCCGATGCCCGCGTCCTGCGCGTTTCTCGATCCGGCAGGAATCATCGAGCAGTTCGATCCCGAACAACACGCAAACATGATCCTGAATGCTGACGCCATCATTGTTCTCGATGCAAACCAGCCCGACCGGCTCCAGAGTCTCAAGCCGTACGTCCTCAATAGCAGAGCGGTCAAAGCCTGCATCGACCATCATCTCGACAAACTCCCTTTCGCGGATCTGTACCTCGTCGACGATGAGACCGCAGCGACCGGCGAGATTCTGTACGATTTATTGCTCTTCCTCGACAAGGATGGTCTCACGCAAGACGTTGCGGCTCCTCTCTATGCAGCTATCATGGCCGACACTGGATCATTCCGATTCCCCAAAACGGATGCCACACTTCACAGAATCATCGCCGACCTGATCGAACACGGAGCGAATCCTGCGGAGACATATCAGAGGATCTATGAGCAAGGCACTGCCAATCGCCTCCAATTGCTCGGGTACGCCCTCTCAACACTTCAACTGGCGCACGGTGGCAAGGTCGCACATATGACCGTTACGCAGGAGATGTTCAAGCGAACCGGCACCACGGAGGAAGACATCGAGAATTTCATCAACTACACGCTCACGATCGCCGGTGTGCAGATAGGGTTGATGGTTACCGAACTGCACGAGGGCGTAAAAGTCAGTTTTCGTTCGCGGGGCGAAATCGCGATCAACAAGCTGGCACAGGAATTCGGGGGCAATGGTCACATGAACGCAGCGGGTGCGCGTATTCCTGTAGCCCGTTTGGATTCAGTCCTCAGCCGCGTCGTCGCGCGTTCAGCAGAATACCTTTCCTGATGGAGCCATCATGAAGCTTGCATTCGAAAAGTCATCTCTGAACGCGAACACTGCTGACGCTATCGCCGTGTTCCTTCACGGGGACAAATCGCTCTTCTCATCTGAGATTGTGGCTCTCGTCCGTCAGCTTGGGGTGCGCATTCCTGCAGCAGATAGAGGCGACTTCACGGGGAAGGAAGGCGAGTCGATGGTGCTCTATGTTCCCCACGCCCGTCAAACCCGCCGCTACGTCCTTGTCGGATTGGGCGAACGCAAGAAGCTGTCGCTCGAGCGGTACCGGCGAAGCGGAGCTGTGGCTGCAAAGTGCGCCCGGTCGCTCAAAGCGGAAAGTCTCGCGATGTTCGTCCCCCTCGTTGCGACCGAATTCCAGTCTGTGGTTTCCGCACTGGCAGAAGGAGCATTTCTTGCGCTCTACAAGTTCGACAAGTACATCTCGAAGAAATCTGATAGCCCACCAAACCTCCAAACAATAACAGTCTGTGCGGAGAGCTCTGCCAGAGTGAAGCAAGGCATACAAGCCGTGCGTTGGACAAAAACCATTTGCGAGGCCACATACCTGGCGCGGGAACTTGCGAACGCACCGGGAAACGAAATCTATCCTCAAACGCTCGCCGAAGCGGCCAAACTCTCCGCTGAACGTTGCGGGTACACTGCAAAGATCCTTGATGAACGTGAAATCAAGGAAGCCGGCATGGGGGGGGTCCTTGGAGTGAGCCAGGGGAGCGTCCATCCTCCCCGCTTCGTCATCCTGGAGTATGGGAAGAAACAAAAACGTCCCGTCGTCCTCGTCGGCAAGGGCGTAACGTTCGACACCGGAGGAATCTCTATCAAACCTTCTGCAGGGATGGCGGAAATGAAGATGGATATGTCGGGCGCTGCCGCGGTCATCGGTGCGTTCGACGCTGTCGCCCGCTTGAAGCTCCCCGTCCATATTGTTGGACTCATTCCGATTGTTGAGAATATGCCAAGCGGAAGTTCTATCCGCCCTGGTGACATCATCCGGCACCACAACGGCAAGACCTCAGAAGTCGATAACACCGATGCCGAAGGGCGCCTGATTCTGGCTGACGCCCTCGCATTTGCCGAAAAGTTCAAACCTGCAGCTGTTATCGACCTGGCCACCCTCACGGGAGCGTGCGTGGTTGCCCTCGGACACCACGCCTCGGGCATGTTGGGCAATGACGCATCCCTCATGACGAAACTGAAACGCGCCGGGGAATCGACCTATGAGCGGGTGTGGCAGCTTCCACTGTACGATGAATATGAGAAACTGATCAAAAGCGATGTTGCAGATGTGAAAAACGTCGGCGGGAGATGGGCCGGCACCATTACTGCGGCCTGGTTCCTCAAGAAGTTCATCGGCTCGTACAAGTGGGTCCATCTCGATATCGCTGGGACAGCGATGCTTGAGGAGGACGGAGACTACACCCAAAAGGGCGCATCAGGTGTTGGAGTGCGGCTCCTCACCGAATTCCTCCGACGCTGGAAGTGAAACCGTTCTCATAAGCGAATATGGTTTACCTGCATTGCCCCCTGTACGTTTTCTTCTTACCTTAGTCAACAAGTGGTTTACACCGTGGCTGGATGCTCGAGCGTGAAGGAAAGATTGAGATGGAGACAACTATGAGACTCATATTACTGCTTGCCGTTTTTCTGATCACAGCAACTGCCCCCCTCGCGGCTCAGACATTTTTTGAGCAGAGCGAATCACGTGTTCAAAACTCGCCCATCTCGTATGAGGCAGTGGCACTCTTCAACGGCGACTCCGCAACGATGCAGCTCAATATCCATTACCGGATTGCACAGAACTTTTTCATCTTTGTCCGAAATGAGACCGCACCGCAAACCGCTCCATATGCAGCGCGCGGCGAACTGCTTGTGGAACTTCTCAACGACCAAAAGGTCTCCGTCGCCAGAGAGATCCGCCAGTTGCCGCTCACCCGTACAACGCTCCCCAGCGAAACCGACAGGACACCAAGCCTACAGGGAGTCGTGTCGTTGACTGCACCTGCGGGGAAATACACAATCGTCTTCATTGTTGACGACCGCGAGTCGGGCCGGACGTTCGTGGAGAAGACCAGAAAAGTTACGCTTCTGGAACCGAAACCGAGTTCATTCGAGATTTCCGACCTGATGATAAGCGGATTATCCACACTCAGCAAGACGCCGAACATCTTTGTACCGATGAATCGGGGAGGTAACGTGCTTTTCTCCGAGGCAGGTGGATTCTTGACAGAAGTGTTTCAACCGGCTTCAAGCGATAGTCTCACAGTTCAGTGGAAACTCAGCGGGCAGGCGGATGTCTTTGGACAGAAGATCCAGAAACTTGAAGGGACAACATTCATCACGCTGAGCGGCGTGCTCCAACTCCTTCCTCAGGATCAGGGTGTACTGTACGGCCTGAAATCTACCAGTTCATCTTGGAAGACTCTGTTCGTTCCGCTCCCGCTGGAGAAACTCGAACAGGGATCGTACACGCTCGAAGTGCAATATCACTCGGGCAAGGCATCCAGACAGCATCTTCATCAATTCCGCGTGACGTGGCCTTCGCATCCCTTTTCGTTGATGGACCCTGAACTGGCGGTCGACGCTCTTCGCCATATCGCGAAGGAATCTGAAATCGACAGGATACTGTCAGGGTCAGCTGAGCGCCGGGCGGAATCATTCAATCGGTTCTGGAAGGAACGGGATCAGGATACGACGACGGCCTACAACCAGGGAATGGCTGAATACTACTACAGGGTTGATGAGACGATGCGGAAGTTCTCGACCGCTCGGGAGAATGACGGCTATAAAACAGACCGTGGACGAATCTACATTCTCTACGGTCCACCACCGAAGTCCGAGCGCCTGCTTCAGCCCAACTCTGCTCCCAAGGAAATCTGGACCTACATGAACCTTCATCGGAGGTTCATCTTCATCGATCCGGCCAAGAACGGCAACTTTATCCTTAGTCAAGCTGAAAATCTGTGAAACCGCTTATTGCAGTAACACTTGGTGACTTCAACGGAATCGGGCCCGAAATTGCCCTCAAAGCCGCAGCTCATGCCACGACCCGCCGCCTTTGCACTCCCCTCCTCGTCGGACCCTTCAACATTTTTGAGCACGTCCGAGATAGATTGAAGATCAGGGTTAGGCTCCAAAGGGTAGTCTTCCCGTGGAAGGAGAATACTTCAATCCCGATTCTTGATGTCGGTGACGGACTCTGGGCGGACATTCACTATGGCCAGGTGGCAAAGGCGGCCGGGAAATCCGCTGGCGTAGCCATCGAGAAAGCAGTCGAGCTATGCACGACGGGTAAGGCAGTGGCCATGGTCACAGCACCCGTTTCGAAGGAGGCTATGCAACTTGCAGGGTACAGCTTCCCCGGTCAAACCGAAATGATTGCGCTCCTTAGCCGTTCGAGTAAAGTCGCTATGATGCTGGTATCGACAAAAATGCGCATCGGGCTCGTCACGATCCATACACCGCTCCGTACTGTGGCGGAGAGTCTCTCGAAGGCCAAGATCGTCGACAAGACGAAAATCATAGTGGAATCGTTAAAGAAGAACTTCCAGATCGGGAATCCCAGAATAGCCATCCTGAGCCTCAATCCTCATGCGGGGGAACACGGGATCCTCGGCTCGGAAGAACAGGACCTGATCATTCCTGCGATCGAAGAGGTCAAGAGTGCTGGAATCAATGCAGACGGACCGCTCTCAGCAGACGCCTTCTTCGGAACACAAGCCTACAAATCATACGACGCAATCCTGGCAATGTATCACGACCAGGGTTTGATCCCTGTAAAGATGAGCTCTTTTGGAACGACAGTGAATTTTTCAGCCGGGCTCAACATCATCAGGACATCCCCCGGCCACGGGACAGCATTCGATATTGCCGGAAGCGGATCGGCAGATATCTCCAGTATGCTTGAAGCCATCAAGTACGCGGCACGATTTGCGAAGAACACATGATCGACCTCCGGGATGTTACGGTATCATTCGATGGTCAGGTGGTTCTGGACCGACTCAATCTCTCGATAAGAGATGGAGAGTTCGTTTACCTCGTGGGTGCAACCGGAGCCGGTAAGAGCTCGCTGCTCCGCCTGCTCTACATGGATCTGAAGCCGGATTCTGGAACGGTCAGCGTCCTGGACTACGATTCGACAACGACAAAGCCCCAGGAGATACCCCGTCTCAGACGGAGGCTCGGGATCGTGTTCCAGGATTTCAAGCTCCTCGAAGACCGGGACGTATTCGAGAACGTAGCGTTTGCACTCTATGTCACCGACACTCGCCGCAGCGACATCAAGAAGAAGGTTTTTCACTCCCTTTCCGATGTCGGCGTGAGCCACAAGCGCAATCAGATGCCTCACGAACTGTCCGGTGGAGAACAGCAACGCGTCGTGATTGCACGAGCTCTCGTCAATTCCCCTTCCCTGTTGCTTGCCGATGAGCCAACAGGAAATCTGGACCCCGGCACCTCGGCCGAAATCATGGAGCTTCTCAAGAAAATCAACATGCGCGGCACTGCCGTGCTCATGGGCCTGTCTCTTATACAACTCTGACGCTGCCGACGAA
>QYQB01000054.1 GCA_007280275.1 bacterium
AAAAGTTCACTTCCATCCCCACCCGGACGCTCATAGGGGGCTGGAAGGCCAACGGCATGCCATATCGAGGATCAGGGTTGATGGGTTTTCCCTGGGCATCGAATTCTTGATAGTGGAATTGATGTTGAAGAACGACAGTCCTTTGACTTCCTAGGTGGAAAACATCGATGATGAGCTTGGGATGGATTCTGTCCTTAGCGAAGAACGGAAGATGATACATCAACCTGAGGTTGAGGTCCCACAACGAGGGCAGCCTTCCTGCTGACCCGCGAGGAACATAGTATACCGTATAGAAATCCCGAGTGGCGGTCTCGTTGAGGGGCGTTCCTGATTGCCAAATGAAGGACAGTGCCGCCGAGAGGCCAAAATCGAATTTGTATGAACCATTTACCTTGAATATGTGTGTCCGGTCGTTCGACAAGAGCCCCACGGAATTGTTATCATAGGTTTGAACGAAATCATACTCCGATCCAACGTTCGGTGATCCACCATTGTATATCCCGTCGAAGTTCCCATAGTTGCGGGAGAGTACATATGATACCATCACATTCGATTTTGTGCTCCAGGATTTTTCAAGTGTCAGCTCGAGGGCGAGATACTCCCGGCGGGGCTTTGGAAACCTACTGAGCTCCCCACTGCCTGGATTGCCATAGTACCCCAGAGATATCGACGGGTCAATAAGCGCGTCATTGATGACCTCTCTGAGTGTCCTGTAGATGCCTCGTGAGGTTAGCTTCAAATCCTCGGCTAGGAGTCGTTCATATCCGAGAGTCACTTCGTCGTAATATTGTCCCCGAAGATCCTGGACGCCAGGCCAACTCTTCATGGCCGAACCGAACGAAAACATCGTGTCTGGTGCCGAGGAGCGGAGCCTTGGGTCGATTTTGTACATGACAACGTTTTGATACGCTCCCAAATTGTGCTGGAGTGTTGACCCATAGGTCATGAGGTCTTCGGAGTATCTGCCTGCTGATGCGAAGATCTTCTGGCTTTCATCCCCTCCGGGCATCAATGTAAATCCTATGCGTGGTTCAAAAAGCCCCACGACGCGTGCTGCCAACTCGCCGTTTGAGGCAATGACGAACAATCCATCCCACCGAACACCTCCCGTCAGACCGAGGCTATTCGATATGGACCACGAATCTTGTATGTACACAGACGGCAGATAATTCTTGAACTTGCCTGACTGATTAATGTCGAAAAGCACATACTGGGAGTCTGCCCAGATTGAGAGCCACCTTTCCTTAAATTGACGGCAATCGAGAATGATATTCTTGTACTCGATACCTGCTTTGATCAGATGATTCCCAGATACATAGGAAGCAGAGAGCCTTGCAGAAACATTTTCGCTCATTATATCAATCCGCTCGGGGTACCCTCCCGATTCCGTACTCAATGGATAATCATACACGTTAAGTTGTGTCCAACCAGCATTTGTTTGGGGCATGTATTTGTCTTGCCGGGTACTCCATGACAACGAACCTTGGAGGAGCAGATCCTGATTGACGACATATCGACCGTCGAGCATGGCACTGTACCCACCCGTCGAGATATCGTTGAGCCTTGAATCGGGATTCAGAACGTCCAGTGTACCATAGCCACCCCAAAAAACACTACCTACGGATGTCCGGTGAGAAGGATCTCCAAGGAGTGAGAGGGCCAAATCAAGTGGTTCGCTCGCTTTCCATGTCAGCTTCCCTGCAAACGACTGCGTATTCGATTGGTCAGGATAATAGCTGAGTCCGGGTATTTTGACATCCTCTTTCTTGCAAGATGGATTGTAGGCACCGAAGAACCATAGCTTGTCCTGCACAATCGGGCCACCAAGGGAAATTCCATAGTCATATTGCGCGTAAGCACCTTTCGGAACTTCCGTTGACAACACCTTTTGTTCCCCGCCAAAATTGTTGTTGGTAAAGAATCCAAACGCCTGTCCAGAAATCTCGTTCCCGCCCGAATACGTGACCGCGTTGATTATACCTCCAAGCGAACTCCGGTATTCAGGTTCATATCCGCCAATCTTGACATCAATTTCTTTGATGAAGTTGTAGGGGAGGTTCGTACCGCCTACCCCCCTGAACAGATCCGTCACGTCGTTACCATTGACGAAGTACCGATTTTCGATGCCCGATGCACCCGCAATGTTGAGTCCGTCCCCTGCGTAGCTCTCGGAAGTATGCGGCACGATCGAGGCGACAGACCTGTAATTGCGTTCGATGGGCAAAACCTCGAACTCCTCACGAGAGAAATTCTTGCCGACATCCGTCGATGCCGCATCCACGAATGGTTTCACACCCAGCACAATCATCTCGTTCATTTGAACTGTTTTCTGAGTCAGTCTCACTTCTCCAAGCTGCGTCGTCTTGCCCAGGCTTATGTGGACTTCTCTCATCTCTGCTCTTTGGTAGGAGATATGGCTGAGAGAGACGGTGTACATCCCGCTCGGCAATGCAAGCAGCCTGAAGAAGCCGG
Organism: bacterium; assembly: GCA_007280275.1. Taxonomy (GTDB): domain Bacteria; phylum Bacteroidota; class Ignavibacteria; order UBA10030; family UBA10030; genus UBA9647. The sequence continues at coordinate 2,473 of QYQB01000054.1, forward strand.
TTTCGGTGGTTGAGACACCGCGTTGCCCTTGAAGCGAGGGCCCGACAACGGACACAGAGACTCCCGGAATGGGTTCATTCTGGTCGTCCAGGATTCGTCCTTCGAGGTTGCCTGTGGTTGTCTGAGACGACGCAGTTGAAACGCATACTGCGATCAGGATCGCAAGGAGAAACTGCATTCTAATCATCGGTGCCTCCGGAGAAAGTGGTCTATCCCTGTAGCGAGAACTGCGTCGATTTGAGGAAAGTCGAACACTGTTCCACGCTCTGCACACCCTTCGACTCCGCTCAGGGTGACGATGGTCGATTTGTTCTAACTGCTGTCACTCAATCGGAAATCATGAATCGGAAACTTGTGGCGAGCGAAATCGAGCCATCGCACATTTCCCAGAGATGCCATGGTCAGTCCCTAAATCCTGCTTTCTTCATCAATGCTTCAAATCTTGGATCACCGATAAGAAAACCGAACTGTGGCAACGTGTTTGCCAGAATCAAGCTTCCGGATCTTACATCGTAGGATTTTTCAAGCGAATTGAGTAAGCGGTCTTTGTCCCTCATCAAGGCATAGCCGTAGTTGATGTCACGAAACCATCCCAACTTTTCGTTCTGTGCCTTCATCCTCACGAAGTGCTTTTCCGCTTTCGCTTTGTTGCCAAGAATGAATTCAACCATGAAATCAGCAAACGGATTTTGGTATCGGGACGAGAGCATCTTGAAGTGCTCTAGCGCCTTGGTGGAGTCTCCCTTAGAAAGATTCGCCCAGGCCAACTGCTCAAGCACCCAGTCGTATGCAAACGAAGAATCCATCTCAGAGACTTTGTGTGTCGCCTGTATGCAGGCATCCCACTGGCGGGCAAAGAGAAAGATCTGGCCCACGCAAAACTGGAAGTGTGGGTTGAGTGGTTCAACTTCAACTGCACGACGCATCATGGCTATCCCCTCGTCGAAATGCTTCGTCTCCGTCAGAAGGTGTGCATAGTCATGGAGGGCATCGCCGTGGGATGGATTAAGTTGAAGCACGCGTTCAAAACTCTTTGCGGCTTCGCGCCACTCGTAGTTTTGATACTTCACCATAGCTAAGGCCAAATGCGCTTCCGGCGATTTCTCGTCCATCGCAAGCGCCTTCCTCGCTTCTGCGATTGCGGAGTCACGCACCTGCATCAAGGGAATGCTGGCGGCCTGTCTCAACATCACATATCCGAGAGCTAACCATCCTTGAGCCAGCGCGTATCCAGAATCTATTTCCAGAGCTTTCCGGTAGCATGACATAGCCAGGCGAATATCTGCCTCGGTCAACCGATGGTAATAGTAGTTCCCTTTTTGTACCAACCGGTAGGCATCGAGGTTCTTGGTTTGCTGACGGGTGTTGGCATCCATCTCTGCATCCGTGACAGAAAAGCCGAATGAGCGTACGATCGTGGCCGCCATTTTTTTTGGCAGAACGGTCATGTCCGCCAGTTGCGCGTCGAAACGCTTGTTCGATAGGGAGGTGTTGTCCCGCACATTCACAACCTCCAAACGGAGGTTGTAATCATTGCCTTGACGGTACACCCGGCATACCGCGACTGCATCCACCCCAAGCTCCTCCCCTGCCTGCACCGGCGTCACTTCCTTATCCTTGAACTTCATCACGCCGTTGAACGAGATCACCTTCGTGGCATGTGACAGCTGGCCGATGTTGGTGATGACATCCTCCGTCAGACCGTCAAAAACTCCCGCCATTGCCGAATCATGGACTGTGTCAAAGAATGGAAGAACGGCCACCCTGCGGATATCGGGCTTCCCACCGGTCAAGAATACGATAGCTACGATTGCTGCTGCGACGACCACAAGCTCAACAAGCGCGATGGCAGCCCTTCTGACCGTAAATCCATTGCCCTTGCCAACTGCCAACGGCTCTCCTCTCTGTGAAGACTTCAAGTCGGCGATGAGATCTGCCATACTCTGGTATCTGTCGTCCGGATTCTTCGCCATTGCTTTTCTGACAACCTGGGCGATTGGTTCGGTGATGTCCGCTCGGAAGGAGGTGACCGGCTTGGGTTCCTCATTGAGGATCGAATACACCATCGCCTGCTCGTAGTCGCTTTCGAAAGGACGTATTCCGATGAGCATCTCGTAGAACACAACACCCAATGACCAGATGTCCGATCTGCTGTCGACCCGCTCTCCGCGGGCCTGCTCGGGAGACATGTATGCTGCTGTCCCCACCGTGCTGCCGGATTTGGTCAGCAGTGTGCGGCCGGAGAGCTTTGCCAGGCCGAAGTCTACAATCTTTGCGACACCATCCGTGGTGACCAGGATATTCGCCGGTTTGATATCTCTATGTACAATCCCTTTCTCATGTGCTTTCTGAAGACCCTGGGCGATTTGCGTCGTTAGTTCCGTCGCCTCTTCAATTCGCAATTGACCTTTCTCAATTCGACCTTTCAGAGTGGCTCCCTCATAGAGGTCCATCACGATGAACAGCTGCCCATCAGGACTCTCGCCGATCTCATGGATGCCGCAGATATTGTTGTGCTGAAGGGCTGAGGCGGCTTGCGCTTCGTGGATGAAGCGCTCCTTTGCCTCGGCGTCCGTGGTGAGATGCGGCGGGAGAAACTTGAGCGCAACAGCGCGCTTGAGCGTGGTGTCTTCGGCTTTGTAGACCACACCCATCCCTCCGCCACCGAGCTTTTCGATAATCCTGTAATGTGAAAGCGTTTGTCCGATCATGTCAAATTCGTTTCTTGGGGGGGCGCTCATTGATTCCGTCCGCGCCTTGTCGCTGCTCAGACCCATCGCTCCGGCGTTGTGATGCAACGCGCGTGCCTGAGATAACTGGGGCAAAATGAGTTTTTGCGAGGGGTATCAGGTGGTGGTTGCACGATCTCGAGCTAGGGTTGCTCGGATCTGTGCAAGGGGGCATAGAGGGGTGACCGTTACCTCAAAACGACTGACACGGGAAGGTTGACGGTCAGCTTCCCTCTCGTCCCCACGCTTTGCGAGGGAACGAGCCGTTGCTGCAGAGTCCAAAACGAGGTTCCGACGGGAGTCGGAACGAACGGAGGCGAACCCTTGACACTGCTGGGGATGGGGACTTCTGCCGCTCGGGATTCGAACCTGAGCCTGTCGAAGAATTATTGAAGAGTGTATCCGGCTAACAACAGCTTTCGAGGCGGTTTGCCTCGCCGAAAGTCGGCGCTCAGACTGAAGCGGACCTTTTCTCCACGCTCTCGCGCTCTCCCGACTTCTCAATGCCAAATTTCTCCATACGCCTCTGAAATGCCATCCGTTCAATGCCAATGAGGCGAGCCGCGTGGGAGATATTACCGGCACACTCTGCCAGTGCGATCTTCAGAAGCTCTTTCTCAACTATTTCCGATACATTCTCGCCAGGCTGCTCAGAGAAGATCGCCTCGCGCAAAGCGGATACGAGCCGCGCCGGGCCAATGCCATCCATGTGCAGACCGAGTGCTCGGATGTCCTCAGCCGTCACAGTCTTCTTTTGCACGAAGATTGATATCCGCTCGACCGCATTGCGTAATTCTCGCACATTTCCCCTCCACTGCCTCACGCTCAGAAGCTCGAGGGCGTCGGATTCAAATTTCTTGAGACCCGACGACAATTCCTGAATCATCGACTGGGCGAGGAGAGGGATGTCACCCTTTCGTTCCCGGAGGGGCGGAAGAACAATCGGCACAACATTGAGGCGATGAAACAAGGCATCGCGAAACTCTCCTGCCGCTGCGGCTTCTGCGAGGTCTTTGCTGCTTGCTGCAAGCACGCGCACGTCGACGCAAATCTGCTCGGATGCCCCCACGCGCGAGAACTTCTTTTCTTCCAGCACACGAAGGAGCTTTGGCTGCAAGCCCAACGGCATCTCCGCAATCTCATCCAGAAAGAGCGTCCCACCGTCGGCCAGCTCGAACTTCCCCTTGACCATAGAGTTCGCCCCGGTGAAGGCCCCACGTTCGTGACCGAAGAGCTCTGACTCGAAGAGATCAGCGGGAATTGCAGCGCAATTCACTGCGATGAACGGCTTCAACGAACGAGGGCTCTCGTTGTGAATTGCGCGGGCGGTGAGCTCCTTGCCAGTTCCCGTTTCGCCGATGATTAGCACATTTGCGGACGACGGTGCGACGAGGGCGATGTCTGCCCTCACTTTCTGCATCGGCTCGCTTTCCCCGATGAGAGGATGTGTGTGCTGCTCCTTCGCCAATGAATCCCTGAGGTTTTGAATGTCTTTTCGAAGTGACTCATGCACTTTGGCGCGAACGATGAACTGCGAGGCCATGTTGGCGACGATCTCGGCTACCCGCACATCGTTAGTGGAGAACAGTTTGCCTCCTCTGGAATTGACATGATGGATCATCCCTATGATTTTCCCCTCCGAAGCCAGGGGAACCGCCACCGAGGGGCCGAGGATTAGCAGCGATTCAGGTGGATTGTTGTATCCTGCTGCCTCAAGAACGTCATTTGTTAGAAACGACTGTTTTGTGCGAAGGACAATCCCACCCACAATCATATTCAGCTTGTGGTCAATGGGCTGGATTGACGGGGCGTTGTTTCTGACGATGGTGTGAACTCCTGTCTCAGACCCGCCTTCAAAGAGGACGACTGCTCCACGCTCCGCGCTGCACAGGGTGAGACTGCATCGGATGATGGCGTCGAGGGTTTCCGCAACGCTTGTGGTACCACCGAGCACCTGAGCAAGACAGTTCAGTTCCTCAAGCTCGTTGACGCGCTGGTTTAGTTGCTGGACATTGTTGTTCATGATTTCCCGGACTGGTGAAACGGAGTGACGTTTCGTAGTGCATAAGTTCCAAAGTTGCGCTGGCTGTTCCGCAGCCTTAATCTTCCTTCAGCGTGGCAAGCCAAATGTCCGATTGGTGGTTGCTGTCGATCACGTAGAGAAATTTCGAATCTGGTGAGATTCCGCCATTGCGCGCGGGACGGCCAGTGTAGTCTGAACTTCGCAACAGCAGTTTCTTCTCCTTTGTTACGATATCAACAAGGTAGAATTCTCCTTTATTTGCAAAGACAAAATGCCGACTATCTTTGCACCAACGGGCGGGCGCGTACGCTTGCTCCAAAACCTTAGTGTACTTCCGGGTTCGTAGATCATAGATGTAGCTTCCGGGGAGTACCGACTTGAATCCTGAGTCTGCAAAACCCCCGAACAGGCGCTTTCCATCCGGCAGGACGCTCCATGCATGAAATCTGTAGCGGGCACTATCGGATAGAGGTAACAGCTCAGGTTTGCGCTGGTCTAATGGTTTCGTAAGATCCATCGTACACGTCCCCTCGAAGTACCGCTCAAAGGTAAGCGTCTTGCCATCAGGAAGCAGCGATACATAGGCCGGCCTGGTGCCGAGCTTCGTGAGCTGCTCAAGGCCGCTCCCGTCCGGATTCATTGACCAGGCCTGATAGCCCTGATTATTTCTGTTCGAGACAAAGACAAGTTTTCTGCCGTCCGCGGACCACTGCTCCATGAAATCTTGTTCGGGATCGTCTGTCAGTTTTCTGGCGTCACCTCCCTCACTCGGTATGATAAAAATGTCGCTATGCGCACTGGAGTTTCCTGAGTTCGTTGCCGCGATCCATTCTCCATCAGGCGAATGAACCATTTTGCCATAGATGTCCAGCGTGTTTGTACTCCAAATCCTGATTGGCTTTCCGGTGACCTTACCATTGACTGCATCAATTGGCACCTTGAGCAGCGTGGTAGCCAGCCACGTCGTCATGAACACCACTCTCTTGCCATCCGAGGCAATACTGCCAAGGAGTGAATTGCCAGCAGGAGTCTGAATAGGTCTTGGCACACCTCTCAATTCACCGGTTTCTTCGTCAATGGCTATGCGCCAGATATTCCAAGTGCCTCCCCGGTCACTCTGGAAGTAGATGAACTTCCCGTCAGGTGACCAGATGGGAGATACACTTCGGAACGAATCCGGCGTCACCGGCACCAGTATTTCCCCGTCCCTCGGCATCGTAAAGATACCTGCTCTCCCCTTCTGCTCTCTCCAGAATGCCACCCTCTTTCCGTGAGGCGACATGAAAGGCTCTCGAAATGCACCGAGTGCCATCAATTTCTTTTCACCACTGGAAAGATCGATCAGCCACAGTTCTCCTCCGCGAGCCGCGGCGACATCGCTGGGGATCGCTTTTCCCACAAGCAGCTTCCGGCCATCGGGAAGCCAGGACACGTCTCCACCCACGTCTGCGACCCGCCGCAGGGATTCTCCAGTCGAACCAACGACGTAGACACCCTCGTCTGTGCCGGTGCACCTAAACGCGATGAGATTTCCATCGGGAGAGAACTTCGGATCAGAAGGTTCCAGATTCGAGTCTTTCGTCAGATCGATCGCTTTGCTTCCGCCTATTCTTTGGAGAAAAAGACGACCCCTTCCGCCTACTTGTTTTGTATATACAACCAACTCTCCACCGGGCGAGATCACTGGAGCAGCTTCCGCTCCATCCTGATCCGTAACCTGAGTGAATGTTGCCGGGATCGGAGCACCATTTTTCTCTTCAGGATGACCAGATGCAAAGAAGTAGATTGCGGCAAAAGCACCAATGAGCATGAAAGCTGTTACAGACAGGAGAAGCTTATTCTTTCTTGGCATGGCAACACCGAGCCAGCCGCTGTCATATTTCCTGGAAGGGCCCTGGGGGACGGATTGCCGGACTTTTGAACGGTCAGGGTCTGCATGTCTGGCAACGCGTTGCTCATGTTTGAGCACTTTTCGTAATTCGATAATACAATCATCAAGCTGATGAAAGCGGTTCTCCCGATTTTTCTCCAGACACCGGGAAACGATCGCCGATATTCGCGGGTCCACATCCGTCCGAAACTTCTCAATCACCTCAGGTGTGTCGTTAATGATCGAATACACCAGAGACGCCTCCACCTCTCCGCGGAAAGGAAGGCGCCCTGTCAACATTTCATAGAGCAGAACGCCGAAGGAGAATATGTCGGTGCGCGTATCTATCTCCTCCCCGCGCAACTGCTCTGGAGACATGTACGCAAACGTGCCAAGAGTGCTGCCTGACCGCGTCAGCTTCGCCGCGCCTGCAAGTTTCGCCAGTCCGAAGTCCACAATCTTTGCCACACCATTCTCTGCAAGCATGATGTTGGCCGGCTTGATATCCCGATGAACAATGCCCCTCTTGTGCGTTTCCTCCAGGCCCTCGGCAATTTGGAGGGCAATTTCGAGAGCCTCAGTCATTTCCAGCGCTCCGGACTGCAGCCTCCGCTTCAGCGATCCACCGCCATAGTGATCCATCACGATGAACAGTTGGCCATCATCGGTCTCATCGATGTCGTGGACATTGCAGATGTTGTTGTGCTGAATGGCTGATGCCGCCTGCGCCTCGTGGATGAACCGCACTTTCGTGTCATCCTCGTGTGTTACTTCTGCAGGAAGAAACTTGAGGGCAACGGTGCGTTTGAGCTTGGTGTCTTCGGCCTTGTAGACGACTCCCATTCCTCCGCCACCAAGTTTCTCGAGAATCTTGTAGTGAGAGACGGATTGTCCGATCATGCGGGCTCACAAATCAAGTCGTTCGGCCGGTGAAAACTGTGGATTCTCAAATTCGGCGAGGCGCGGAAGAGAAATATAGGAGTTAGTCGCAACGTAAAGTCGCGCCTGCATCTCGGCTCGAGGTCGTGCCATCTGAAGATATCTTCAGGCAAGAATGCTGCCCCGATCATAGATGCCTCCCATGCTCGGAATCAGGATCTTACAGCAATGAGAACCTACGGTGCTTCAGAGGAATGAGAAAATGAACCTCCATCACAAAGCCGAAAGGGGGGGCGGTTGTGATGGCAATGCAACTACGGTAATCTGATTGACAAAGTCAATTGGAATACTTGCCAGATATCAAGTATCGTAGAAATTAGTTCTTTCTGTCAGCGAAAAGCCCTTTCGAAGAATGTGTTGCTGGGGCAGACACAGGCGAGTTTCAAGTTCCAAGTTTCATCGCCTCAAGAAATGGAAGTCCCCGGAAGGACACCTCCCGGGGACTTGTCTGCTACCATCAATGCTGAGCGTTACTGCTCTCGTTGTTACTCGAACACTTTCTCCACAACCTGATACCGCGCATGAAGCGTGTTCTCCAGCTTTGCGATCTCGTCCTTTCCCTTCTTTGCTTTCACCGCTACGGCAAACGCTTTGACGGATTCCTCAAGATTCTTCCGCGCCTTGTTGAACTGCTCGGTTTTGGCCTCAAGCCGCTTCGGCAGTGCAGCACCTTTCAGCGCAACCATTTTCTGAGTCAGGGAATCCGCGGAGGCCTTGATCTGCTCAGTCTTGTTTTCCGGCACGAAGTAGTGATGGAGCGCGTAAAGTGATTGATGAAACGCATCGAGCTCCTTCAGGATTGGCCGGACGAGGCGCACCATCTGCTCATAGTTCATGTGGACTGCTTCCGCTGCCTTCAGGATGCCTTCGCTATCGTTCTTGTCGGCGGCATTCCTATATTCCTTCACGGATTGCGCCAAAACAGGCAATTTTTCATCCCACTTGGCCTGCTTTTCCCGAAGAATACCAGGCAACTTCGCTGCGGCCAGCGTTGCATACGCTGTTTCCACATCCGGCAGCAGGGATTTCAATTTCGCAATATCCTTTGCCGGCCACGCGGTGTGCCAGAGCTCGTAGATTGGTTTATGGAACGCATCGAGCTCGGGGACTCGCCCGCTCGTTTCATCGGGGAGCTGCGCGTAGAGGAAGGTTCCATTTAGGATGAGTGCAACAAGGAAGGTGAGTTTACGCATAGGATTCTCCTCATTATTGGAAAAGAATGTATGATCCTGATGAAAGACAAACCGCCAAGCAAGGTTGAGTTGAGCAACATCCGCGGTCTTTATTCTCCTGGCGTTTCTTGGCGATCTTGGCGGTTCTTTCTATTACACTGCTAGAGGTCCAGTCGAAAAGTGGAGCCACGAAGGCACAAAGTCACAGAGGTTTTTGAAAGTGAAGAATATTCAAAGATCTGCTTCGTGTCTTGGTGACTTCGTGGCAGAGTTGATGTTTTCGACCGCGCTTCTAGAGCAACCCCCTTCTCTTCAGCAATGGCTCGATGGATGGTTTCTTCCCACGGAATTTCTCGTACTGCTTCATGGCCTCGTCGGTGGCTCCTTTTTCAAGCACGTTTTCCAGAAAAGCCCTGGCCGTTGTCTGATCGAAGAGCCCTTTTTCCTTGAAAGCCTCAAAGGCGTCTGCATCCAGAACGGCTGCCCAGATGTAATAGTAGTAGCCAGCATCATAC
>QYQB01000109.1 GCA_007280275.1 bacterium
ACGAAACGGCTTCGGAAATCCCGTGGGTAGCGGTGTGTATTTCTACCGGATCTCAGCGGGAAGTTTTGTGAGCAGCAAGAAAATGCTCCTGCTGAAATAAGATTCTCACCGAGGAAGCAGAAAAGCGACATGACCACCAAGCTACCGGGGATAGACAGTCCCTGGTAGCTTGGTTTGTTCTATGCCTTTGAAGAGGTTATTGAATGAGTCACACACACAAAAGAATGGACTACGTTATGTCGTGCGTCAGTTGCGGCAGGAAGAGTGTCAGAGGTGCTGCGAAACTCGTCTTCATCGTCGTGCTGTTCCTGAACTTCAACCTGATACTTGACGCCCAGACGAAATTGCTCTTTGAACACCTTACGGTGAAGCAGGGCTTGTCGCAGGGGAGCGTGTTCTGCATCCTGCAGGACCGGCGCGGTTTCGTGTGGTTTGGGACACAGGACGGATTGAATCGCTTTGACGGCTATGATTTCAGAACCTTCAGGAATGATCCTGCAATCGCGAAAAGCCTCGGTGGCAATTTCATCACTTTGATCGCAGAAGATCGCAATGGAACGATGTGGATAGGTACGCGGGATCAACCCCGCATCTTGAATCGGTTTGACGCTGCCACGCAATCGTTTACAAAAGTCCGCCGCGACAGTGTTGACCTGAGGGGTGGGGCGATAAGCGAAGAGAAGGGCACATACGAAACCTCAGCCGGAGTGAGATGGTATGGTGAAACCGGCGGCGGCGTATCTCGTCTCGACGTGAAGACGGGCGCCAAGAAGACCTTCAAGCGAGATCCTGCCAATCCCAAAAGCCTTCTCGATGACAATGTGTTCTCAGTATATGGCGATCGCACGGGTACCATCTGGATAGGCACGAAGGAGGGATTGGAACGATTCGAGCCTGCGACAGAAACTTTCGTGCACTATCGCCATGATCCCGCCAATCCCTACAGCTTGAGCGACAACTGGGTATGGCCGATCTTCGAAGACCAGTCTGGAGTGATGTGGGTGGGAACTTTTGGGGGAGGGCTGAACCGATTCGATAGGGCCACCGGCCGATTTACGCGTTACAAGAACAACCAGGCTGACCCAAGGAGTCTGAGTGACAATCGGCTATACTCGATCTATCAGGATCGATCGGGATTGATATGGGTCGGCACAGCCGATCACGGTGTTGACCGTTTCAAACCCGATGGAGGTGCTTTCGAGCACATCGTCAGGGACGTGAACAATCCGAAGGGTCTGATCGACAACGGCATCAATGGTATGTACGTTGACCGTTCAGGCGTTGTGTGGATAGGCACGAACAACGGACTTGAGCAATTCGACCGCTCCACAGGTGCCTTCACGCACTTCCAGCATCAAGCCTCGAATTCGAAGAGCATTGCCGACAACCGGGTGCAGAGTATTACGGAAGATCAGGCTGGCAACATATGGATCGGATTCTTCAGCAGCGGACTCGATCGGTTTGACAAAAGAACGCGCGAGTTCACCCACTTCAAGAGCGACAAATCTAATCCCGGGAGCCTGAGCGACAACAGCGTCTACTCACTGCTCGAAGACCGGTCAGGCACACTTTGGGCTGGGACGTACCGTGGTGGACTCAATCGCTACAATCGCAAGACGGGGATGTTCACAACGTATGCTCATCAGGATTCGATATCTGGAAGTCTGGGTGCCCGGGGAGTGTTCGCTTTGTGTGAAGACCGGGAGGGGTATCTCTGGGTTGGCACGCTTGGCGGCGGGCTCGATCGTTTTGACCCGCGAACAGGATTGTTTACACATTTCAGAAATGACCCAGCCAGTGGCGAGTCGATCTCCGACAACATTGTTACATGCATCTATGAATCGCGTGGCGGTGTTCTCTGGATTGGGACGACCGGCGGATTGAACAGACTACACCGAGAAACGGGCACCTTCCGTCGGTACAAAGAGAAGGATGGTCTGTCGAACGATGTCGTGCTCGGCATTTTGGAAGATGGAAAAGGGAACCTCTGGCTGAGCACCAACAAGGGGATCTCACGCTTTGATCCTCAGGAGGGGACCTTCCGAAACTACGACTATCGGGATGGACTTCAGGGAGACGAGTTCAATCAGAGTGCCTACGCTCGGAGTCCCTTGACGGGAGAAATGTATTTCGGCGGAAGCAATGGGTTCAACACCTTCCAGCCTGCCAGCATGAAAGAGAATCAGTACGCGCCGCCAGTTGCGATCACTTCGTTTACGCGCTACAGCCCCGATGAAAAGGGGGATCCGATTGTTGATCGGTTTGCTGAAACGAAGGAAGGCATCACGCTCTCCTACAAGGACAACGTTGCCAACTTCGAATTTGCATCGATGAATTTTCTGAATCCTTCAAAGAATCAACTCGCCTACAGACTTGAAGGATTCAGCGATAATTGGGTGCAACTCGGGGCGGACAGGAAGGCAACGCTCTTCCTTGACGTAGGCGATTACCTGCTTCGCGTCAAAGGATCAAACAATGATGGTCTTTGGAACGAAGAAGGGACAACACTTCGGATCGAGGTCACGCCTCCATGGTGGCGATCGCGCTGGGCGTACAGCGGCTATGCCCTTCTGGCGATCGGAATCCTCTACGGCCTTCGCAGATTTGAACTCAACAGGCGGGAACAGAAGACCCGGATGCGCGAATCGGAACTTAGGGCAAAGGCGATGGAAGCAGAAAAGCGAGCACTTGTGGCCGAGAATGAACGCCAGACGAAAGAGCTCGATGACGCACGGAGACTCCAGCTTTCGCTCCTTCCCAAGGAAGTCCCCAACCTGCCATTGTATGACATCGCCGTCTTCATGAAAACCGCAACGGAAGTCGGGGGAGACTATTACGATTTTCACGTCGAGGCTGATGGAACGCTCGACATCGCTTTCGGCGACGCAACGGGGCATGGTATGCAGGCCGGAACGATTGTCACGCTTATGAAAGGTCTCTTTGTCTCTGATGCCTCACGATTTGACATCCCCACCTTCTTCAACCATTGCAGCAAAGCCATCAAGGATATCAGGCTTGGCCGATTGTTCATGGCCTTTACCCTTGTGAGGCTTCGGGGAAATTCACTATATTTATCCAGTGCGGGAATGCCTCCGGTCTTCATTTTCAGAAAAAGAGATGGGTCTATCGAGGAAGTGCTGTTGAAGGGGATGCCGCTCGGAGCAATGAAGAATTTCCCCTATTTGCTTCACGAGGCTTCGTTGGAACGGGGGGACACTCTGCTCCTCATGACGGACGGATTGCCTGAGCAGAAGAATGCGGCGGAGGAGATGTTTGATTATGAACGTGTGCAGAAGGCCTTCGCCGAGGTTGCGACACGGACGCCGGATGAAATTATCGATCATCTCGCAAAAGCCGGTGAAGCATGGATGGGTGGTGCGGTGCAGGATGATGATGTGACATTGATGGTAGTCAGGATGAAAGAGTAACAACCGTTGTGTCAGGCGGTGGCATCAGGAAAGAAGAAATTTTTCCGACGTTCATCAGGCGAAAGGAACTCCGTGAAAGAACCGATGAAACTGAAGATTGCGCTGCCGAAGATCCCCGACATTGAGCTCGTTGCGCTTGAAGGGTTGGATCGGTTGGCCCGTTACATGGGAATCGGAGAGGAGAAGATCGGAGAAGCCAGGATCCTGGTGACGGAGGCGATCATCAATGCCCTGGAACACTCTGGCGAGAAAAACCCCGTAGTACGGGTCGAGTTCTCGATGACAAAGAAGGAATTGGTTGTCCTGGTAAGGGACTACGGCAAAGGATTCGAACCGGGATCGATCGAAGAACCCGACATAAAGAAGAAAGTCGGCTCAAAGAACAAGCGCGGGTGGGGGTTGAAGGTGATGAAGTCGATGTCCGATGATTTCCAGATCGAGTCGGGAAAGCGCGGGACGAAAATCACAATCAAGAAGCTCCTCAGCTAAAGGAAGAAGTATGGAACAGTCATTCACATTGACCTCCGATCTCAAGAACAATTGCCTGGTAATCGCGACGTCGGGATATGTGAACAACGTCGGCGGGGAAGCGATCGCAATAGAGTTTGCTCACCATTTCGAAAAAGGCACGAAACACATAGTCATCAACCTCGCGAAGTCCAAAGTGGTGAATTCGATCGGGATGTCGTTCCTGATCGAGATTGTCGAGCAGCTGGAGGAAGTAGGTGGCAAGCTTGTCTTTACGGATCTCGATCCTGCCGTCGAGAAAATGCTCGCGATTATGGGTCTCTTCAAATTCGCGGGAAAAGAACCGACCGTCGGGGACGCGCTGAAATCTTTCGCAGCAGGGAAGTGAAGCATGCCTCGTACTACTACCCGGCTCCGGAGAACTCAAGAAGACCAGCTGTCATTCCAGATTGAAACCCTTCAGAACGGCTTCAAGAAGATCTCCGCCGCGGCCACGCTGGCCGATCTTGCAAAACAATCCGTTCGGGTTCTCCGTCGGCTCTTCAGGAAATCGAAGATCGATCTCGCGTATCGGCCTCAGAATTCCGTTGAATGGCAATTGCTGGTCGATGGGAAGGCGAATGGCCTCGACCGGCTCCTCGACGTCCCCGGGGGCCGGAAACTCGCGGCATGCACGCTTCGAACGAGCTCGACTGGAATGTGCGCCGCCAACCCCATGGGGGATAAGTCCGCCGTCGGCGTAACCCTGCAAGGGGCTTCCTCCCGGACGCAGTTTTCCGATGATGATGCGGCACTCCTCCGCGTTTTCTTGCACCTCTTTGAAACAGCTTACCAGGGATTACTCCACCGCCAAAACGAAAAAGCACTGGTCTTCTCGCTCAACCATCGCGTCCTGCAGCTTAACAGCCTCATCGACACAGGCATTGAGGTCTCAAAACTTGACCAGGGGACCTCATTGCAGCAGCTTGCTCTCGAGCGGGCTGCGTCTCTGACCAACGCATCAAAAGGCCTCGTCCGCGTGAAAGAAGGAGACCGGACCGTGGAGGAGAGCTTCTTCCCTGATCAGCTTCAGGTTCAGGCCAGCGCGGAAGAGCGCCATACGATCGCGACGTCTTTCACTTTTGCCAATAGAGCCTACACCTTTGAGCTGTTTGAAAAAGAGAGCAGACGCGGTATCATCCCCTTTGAGGATACCGACCAGATGCTCCTGGATGCCCTTGCCCGCCAGGTGCACGCGTCGCTGGAGAACCGCTTCCTCCTCGAGAAGGCGTTGGAGAACCAGAGGTTTGAACAGGACATGGCTGTAGCCGCGGCGATCCAGAAGAAGATCATCCCCGAGAAGCTCCCTGCTTTAGCAGGCTATGATCTTGCGGGTGTCAATATCCCTTCCAAGTCCGTCGGTGGCGACTACTACGACTGTATTCCACTTGCCAACGGCTCGTATGCGCTCGTCATCGCAGACGTCTCAGGAAAAGGCGTGCCGGCGGCATTGCTGGTGAGCAGTTTGCATGCCTACCTCTCTGCCTATCTCGAAGCAGGAATACCGCTGAGTCGGCTCGTGCAGAGGCTCAACAAGGTCATCTGGCGGGCATCAACGGACGATAAATTCATAACAGCATTCTTTGGGATTCTTTTCCCGGACACGGGTGAACTAGAGGTGTTGAACGCAGGGCATAATCCGGCCTACCTGCTGAGACAGGATGGCACAGTTCAGGAGTTTGGCGCCGCAGGGCTTCCGCTTGGCATGCTCGACATGGATTTCCCGTACCAAAGCGAACGCGTGACGGTTGGGAAGGGGGAACGTCTCTTGCTTTATACCGACGGTATCACGGAGGCGTCGGATGAGCGCGAAGAATTCTATGACATTCATGCGCCGCTTCGCGATTTCTTTCTGCAGCACAAGCCTGAGAAGGCCGAGTCGTTCATTGCCCAACTGATCGGCGATATCAGAAGATTTACCGGATCCGCTCCCCAGAGTGATGATATCACAGCTCTGTACCTCCGCCGCCTTCCCTGATTCCTGCGGTGAGAGGAGCAGCTCCCTGGTTCCGACCCGCAGTTTCCGAGGCTGAGAACTCCAGACAGTCCTTTAGTTGACTTTCCGGCTCCTGAACGTTAAATTCCCTCAATGAAATGATCTGAAACTGTACCATGCTCGTCGCGGAAGGGCGTGGAGCAGGCGTCTCGTTTCCGGGACGCTTTTTTTGTATCCGCGGGCAGAGCGCGTCAACCTATGAATTCCAAAATACGAGTTCGGTTCGCCCCCAGTCCCACCGGTTTTCTGCACGTTGGCGGCCTCCGGACCGCTCTCTACAACTACCTTTTTGCGCGGCACCACGGCGGCAAATTCATCCTCCGCATCGAGGACACAGATCAGGCCCGCAGGGTTGAGGGAGCAATGGAAAACCTGATGGCTACGCTGGGTTGGGCCGGAGTCCAATACGACGAAGGACCCGATCGTGACGGCGGCCATGGGCCCTACATACAGTCGCAGCGGCTTGAGTTGTACCGGGCCCACGCCGCAGAATTGGTGGCGAAGGGAAAGGCGTACTATTGCTTCTGTGCCCCCGAAAGGTTGGAAGACCTGCGTCAACGCCAGTCGGCCGCAAAAGAGCGGATCTCGTACGATCGGCATTGTCGGGATCTTGCGATGTCGGAAGTAGAGAAACTTCTGGCGCAGGGTGGGAGGAGCGTGATACGAATGAAGGTGCCCCTGGAAGGAGCAGTGGTTTTCCAGGACCTGATCCGGGGCGAGGTCTCCATCGCCAACGAGGTTCTGGATGATCAAGTGCTTCTTAAATCGGACGGTTTCCCAACCTATCACCTGGCCGTGGTGGTCGATGATCACCATATGGGAATCAGCCACGTGATCCGGGGTGAGGAATGGTTGCCAAGCACCCCGAAACACGTGCTGCTCTATCAGTACTTTGGATGGGAGCTGCCACACTTCGCTCATCTACCGCTGCTCCTCAATCCCGACAAGAGCAAACTGAGCAAACGCCAGGGCGATGTGGCTGTGGAGGATTACCGTGCCAAGGGGTACTTGAAGGAAGCGATCATCAATTTCATCGCATTCCTGGGCTGGAATCCCGGCGACGAGCGCGACATTCTCTCGATGGATGAGTTGATCAAAGAATTCTCGTTGGAGCGCGTTGGGAAGTCGGGAGCTGTGTTCAATGTCGAGAAATTGGACTGGTTGAATTTTCAGCATCTGCGCAAAAAACCTGACGCTGAAGTCCTGTCAATGCTCAAAGAGTATTTGGCGGGGTCGCCGTTTGCAGGTAAGCATTTTGACGATCAGTATTTGATGATCATCATCGGCGCAATGCGTGAGAGGGCAACCTTTGTGCAGGACTTTGTTGAGAAGTGCGGATACTTCTATCAAGCTCCTGATCAATATGAACCCGACGTTGTGAAGAAGAGATGGAAGCCTGAAACACCTGATCAAATGAAGATTCTGGCTGAAGAGTTTTCCCGGCTGGAGAACCCGAAGAAAGAGGATTACGAGTCGGCGCTGCACCGGGTCGCAGAGACTCTGAAGATCAAACAGAGCGATTTGATTCACCCGCTGCGATTGGCTGTGTCGGGAATGGGCGCCGGTCCAGGCTTGTATGATATTCTGATTGTCCTGGGAAAAGAAGAAACAATCCGACGAATTCGCTCGGCCATGGAGAGAGTGAAATGAGCTCTTACTGTGCCGGGGCTCTGCAGTCATGGCACTGTGCTGTTCCTGTAGAGATTCAACCCGAAACACTGGAGTAACCGCGATGGAAACGAACAAGAACCCGGAAGACCTCAAAACAAACGCTGAACCGCCGGTCAGAAAAAACTTCATCCGTGAGATCGTTGACGATGATCTCAAAACGAACAAGTTCGAAGGACGGGTCCACACGCGGTTTCCGCCTGAGCCCAACGGCTACCTTCATATCGGCCACGCAAAGTCCATCTGCCTCAATTTCGGGCTGGCGAGGGACTACAAGGGATTCTGCAATCTGCGTTTCGATGATACGAACCCGAGCAAAGAAGAGCAGGAATATGTCGATTCCATCGAGCATGATGTCCGGTGGCTTGGATTCGATTGGGAGAACAGGTTGTACTATGCGTCGGATTACTTTGACCAGCTTCATGAATATGCCGTCCAGTTGATCAAGAAGGGAAAGGCATATGTTTGTGACCTGAACGCGGATCAGGTTCGCGAACACCGGGGTACGCTCACAGAACCAGGAAAAGACAGTCCCTACCGAAACCGAAGCGTTGAAGAAAACCTCGATCTTTTTGAGCGGATGCGCAAAGGAGAGTTCCCCGACGGCTCCCGGACACTGCGCGCAAAGATCGATATGGCCTCGCCAAACCTCAACATGCGCGATTCAGTGATGTACCGCGTTCTGCGCTCCACGCACCATCGCACAGGCGACACATGGTGCATCTATCCGATGTACGACTGGGCCCACGGACAAAGCGACTCGATTGAACGAATCACGCATTCCATCTGTACGCTTGAGTTTGAGGATCATCGGCCGTTGTATGACTGGTTCGTTGAGCAACTCGGGATCTATCACCCTCAACAGATCGAGTTTGCTCGGTTGAACATTACATACACGGTCATGAGCAAGCGTAAGCTTCTGCAACTCGTTGAAGAAAAGCGCGTGAAGGGATGGGATGATCCGCGCATGCCAACGATCTCAGGCCTGCGTCGCCGTGGGTTTACTCCGGAATCTATCCGGTTGTTTGCGGATCGCATCGGTATCTCAAAAAGCGAAAGCACTGTCGACGTGGCGCTCCTTGAGGACTGTCTCAGAGACGACCTCAACAAGCGGTCGCGGAGGGTGATGGCTGTCCTGCATCCAATCAAACTTGTCATAGAGAACTATCCAGACGGGGTCGTCGAAGAACTCGACGCAGTGAACAACCCGGAGGATGCAACGATGGGATCCCGAAAAGTGCCTTTCTCGAAGGTCCTGTATATCGAACAGGACGACTTCCGGGAAGATCCGCCCAAGAAGTACTTCCGTCTCTCGCCCGGGGTCGAAGTCAGGTTGCGGTATGCCTACATTATCAAGTGTGTCGGTGTTGTGAAGGACGAGAAGACCGGAGAGATCGTGGAACTGCGGTGCACCTATGATGCCGAGACCAGGAGCGGATCGCCCCAGAGCGCCCGAAAGGTCAAAGGGACGATTCACTGGGTGTCTGCTTCTCACGCGCTGGATGCCGAAGTACGTCTCTATGATCGACTGTTCAAGGTTGAAAACCCCGGGGGGGACGATTGGAGAGATCACATCAATCCGAGCGCCCTTGAAGTCCTGAAACAGTGCAAAGTGGAACCGAGCCTGTCGAACACCACGCTGCAGGACCGCTATCAGTTTGAGCGCCTGGGTTATTTCTGCGTCGATGATGATTCCAGCGGAGGCAGTCTTGTTTTCAATCGGACGGTTACATTGCGGGACACTTGGGCTAGGATTGAAAAAGCGTAAGGCGCTATAGCTGTGATTGTTTTTTGATCTTTGGTTGTCTATATTTTCGCTTCGCTCGTTGCAACTGATCACCCACAATTCAGAGCGTTCCTCCCGTGCCACAGCGCAAGAAATCATCGACAGATGTCATAAGACTTCATAATGCGGTTTTCTACGCATATCACGGAGTCCTCTCCGACGAGCAGACGCTGGGCGGCAAGTTTGAAGTCGATGTCGAGCTGCACGTTGATCTGAGCCGCGGGGCACACACCGACGATCTTCAGCAGACAGTCAACTATGAACGGGTGTACGATTCCATCAAACAACTCGTCCTCGGGAAGAAGTACTTTTTGATCGAGGCGCTGGCCGAGACAATCGCCGATGGCCTGCTGAAGGGATTCAAGAAGGTCGAGAAGGTTGTCGTCCGTGTGCGGAAGCCGAGTGCGCCGGTCAGGGGGGTGATCGATCATGTAGAAGTGGAGATCGCTCGGGCGAGGAAGTAATGGGACGGTTTTTTGTCGCGCTGGGTTCAAACATCGGAGACCGGCTGGGATTTCTTCAGAGGGCAATGGATGCGCTCGGAAGTGCGCCCGGGTTTAAGGTCCGAAGGGTCTCATCAGTCTACGAGACCGAACCGGTGGGGAAAAAGGATCAGCCGCAATTCCTTAACGCGGCAGTTGAGTTGGACTCTCTGATGTCTCCCGAAGACGCTCTGGTGAACTTGAAACAGATCGAGCGGGCAGTGGGTCGTACTCCTTCTGAGCGGTGGGGACCCAGAGAGATCGACCTTGATCTTATCTACGTTCAGGATTTGGTCGTCAACGGCCCGGAGCTCGTACTGCCTCATCCCGAGGTCGCAAGCCGGAGGTTCGTCTTGACACCTCTGGCTGAGATTGCGCCGGAATTCGTGGACCCTTTGAGAAAGCGCAGTCTGCGGGAGTTGCTCTCAAGCTGTCCCGATCCGAATTCTGTTGTCAAGATATCGTCTACTATTCACACCTCAGCTGTGGAGAATTGATTGCAGGTCCCCCGTTCGGACATTCGACATATCGCTATTGAAGGAGTCATCGGCGCCGGTAAGACCACCTTCGCTCAAATGCTTTCGGAACGGCTCGGCGCACGCCTCGTTCTTGAACGGTTCGAGGAAAATCCCTTCTTGCCGAAGTTCTACGAAGATCCCGAACACTATGCGTTCCAAACACAGATCTTCTTTTTGCTGAGCCGTTATAAACAACAACAGGATCTCTTTCAGGCCGATCTCTTTCACGATTTTCTCATATCAGATTACATCTTCGAAAAAGACAAGATCTTTGCTTACCTCACCCTTGCAGACGAAGAACTCAAGCTGTACGAAACTCTTCTGGGTGCCATCGAACGGAACATCCCCACACCTGATCTTGTCGTGTATCTTCAATGCAGCGTCGAGCGCCTTATGGATAACATCCGTCACCGCGCTCGGAAGATGGAAGAGAATATCTCGGAGGATTATATCCGGGATTTGAATGAAGCCTACAATTACTACTTCTTCCGCTACAGAGCTACTCCACTGCTCATCGTCAAGGCTACGGACATCGATTTCGTAGGGAACAAGGACGATTTTGAGGATCTCCTGGCCCAGATCCTGCGTCCGAACAAAGCTCCTGTGGAATACTACAATCCGGTCAGGAGGAAATAACCGTGCTGCTTGGTTTGCTCCGGTTCCTCGCATATACACTCGCGTTCTGGTTCGTCTATCGCGTGGTTGTCGGAGCTCTCCGCTACATCACTCGGGACGCTCAGAAGAACGATGGGGCCGGGCCGCAACCTCCTCGCCAGACCAGGAATGATGATCAAACCAACTATCTTGATGTGAAGGACGCACGGTTTAAAGACCTCCCAGACGACTCTTCCAAGCCCTCCTAAACCGCACAACTGGAACTTGTCGACGAACCCCCGATATCAGTTGCTCTCCATTCCACCGGCGTAATCACCTGAAAAACATTTGAAGATAACGGTTTACTTCATTAT
>QYQB01000114.1 GCA_007280275.1 bacterium
CTCTCCCTTGTCAGGCCCACGGAAGGGGAGGCATTTCTCTTCGGCTGGTCGCTGGCGAAAGATCGGGAAAAAGCGCTCCAGTCGATAGGAGGGATCGTCGAGAAACCTGACTTTTATCCCTATCTCTCCGCGCACAGAAATCTCGAGATCGTCGGAGCACTCAACGGTGGTGCAAGCCGCGCGCGAATCCAGGAAGTGCTCGAACTCGTCGGTCTCGCAGCCCGCGCCTCAGACAAAGTCAAAACATACTCTCACGGGATGAAGCAACGCCTTGGCATTGCCCAGGCGCTTCTTGCGAACCCGGAGTTCGTGATCCTTGACGAGCCGACGAGCGGTCTCGACCCGCAGGGAATGAAGGAGATTCGGGGTCTCATCCGCCACCTCGCGAGCGACCAGAACAAGACGGTGATGCTTTCTTCTCATCTGCTCAACGAAGTCGAGATGGTCGCCAATCGGATGGCAGTCATCAATCGTGGTGAGCTCGTCACGCAGGGAGAGGTCGCTGCCTTGCTTGAGAAAGGCGAGAAGTGCGTGACGGTCCAGGGGACACCGTTGGAGAAAGTGCGCAGCGTACTTTCCCGGCAGCACGACATTGGCAAGGTTCTGGAAAAGGGCGAGACATTCGAAGTAACGATGCCCTTCGAAGGCATACCCGAGCTGGCGCGCGCGCTCGTTCAAGAAGAAGTTGACATCCAGGCCCTGGTCCCCCGGCGCTCGCTCGAAGAGTATTTCCTCTCTATCACCGAGAGTGAACCGGAAGAGAGCAAGAAATGATCGGTAATTCCCTCTCGCTGTTGAGAGGGTGCCACGTAAGAGGAGTAGCATCTCACAGGAGTCTCAGGAATACACAATGCTTCGTCTGGTCTACTACGAATTGATTAAGACGTTTCTGAAGAAGCGGACGTACATCGGCTTTCTTCTGGTGGCGGTTGTGGTTCCTCTGGTCGAAATCGCCATGAGGATCGAGGGGGGAAGGTTTCTTCAATTCTCACTCCGTTCGCTGCAGCAGGATTTCTTTTTCGTCGGGAACCTGTTCAACGGATGGTTCGTCGCGTACAGCATGATGAACAGTCTTTGGATCCACATTCCGCTGTTGATTACGTTCGTCGCCGGGGACCAGCTTGCCGGCGAGGCGACCGCTGGAACGTACCGTTTGATTCTTGTGCGTCCCGTCTCCCGAACCCGCATCTTCATTTCAAAATTCTACACGACGATCATCTACACTGTGATTTTTGTGGGATTTCTCGCCATCCTGAGCACCGGCCTAGCCTTGCTGCTCCTTGGGCGGGGCGATCTGATCATTCTGACGAGGGGTATCCTCATTCTCCCCGAGGCCGATGTGGCGTGGAGATTTCTCCTTGGATATGTTCTGGCGGCGTGGGCGATGCTCACGATTGCATCGCTGGCATTCCTGTTTTCTTCGTTTGTCGAAAACGCGATTGGGCCGATTATCGGCACTATGGGTGTCAATATGATTTTTCTGCTGGTCACGGTAATTCCTCTTGAGCTGTTCCAGGATGTCAAACCGTATCTCTACTATAACTACATGAACGTGTGGCAGAAGGTCTTCGAAGATCCCGTTCCATGGCAGACCATCGGGGACTCGATAGCCGTCCTCGGCGCCTATACGCTCGTTTTCGTAGTCGTGGCCTGGGCAATCTTCCGGCGCAAAGATATTCTCACGTAATAACACTCACACCATAACAAAGGGAGAATCTGTGGACATCCGAGCTAGCATCCAAAAGGTTCGAAGCGATTTCCATCCCACCTTCTGGGTCGCAAATGGTATGGAGTTGTTTGAGCGATTGGCGTACTATGGCCAGCAGATCGTCTTCATGATTTATATGCGCAACAAGCTCGGCTTCACGGAAGCAGAGGCGGGGCAGCTCTCTGGAATCTTCGGCGGGTTGATCTACCTGTTGCCCATTCTGGGTGGAACGCTTGCCGACAAGTGGGGTTTCCGCCGGTCATTCAATATCGCCTTCTCGATTCTGGCTCTCGGATATTTCCTCATCGGATCGATGGGGATGACGGCGTTCGCTGGCATCTACGGAACCGAGTCGCAATACTGGCTGCTCGTCGTCTTCCTTGTCCTGACGGCCTTTGGTGGATCGTTTATCAAGCCCTCTGTGCTTGGGACGGTCGCGGTAACGTCAACGCCGGAAACAAAATCGTTGGGGTATGCCATCTACTACTGGCTCGTCAACGTGGGTGCGATGATAGGGCCGACGATTGCCTACTTTGTCAGAGATAGTTTCGGCAACGAATTTGTGTACCTGGTGTCGTCGGTGAGTTGCCTGGCCATGATCGTGGTGAACCTGATGCTCTACAAGGAGGTGCGTTCCGAAAAAACGGAAGTGGTAGAATCGCTTGGGAAGAAGATGAAAAATCTTTTCGTCGTGCTGGGCAATGTCAAGTTCATGATTTTTCTTCTCATCTATTCGTTGTACTGGATTATTTTCTGGCAGGAATACATTATTATCCCATACTATATTAACGACTATATCGACGCGAAGTATCCTTATGAGATTCTGCAGTCGTGGGCCGGGGCCGGAGCGATCATTCTTCTGCAGATTCCGATCAACCGTCTCACCAAAAACATCAAAACGCCCAATGCCATTCTGCTGGGTTTCGCGACCTCGAGTCTGATTTGGATTATCATCGGCATTCACCCAACCCTCTTCACGATTGGTGCCGGTATTGTCGCGTTTGCCATAGGAGAGATGACCCAGGCTCCACGCTACTACGAGTATATTTCAGAAATCGCGCCTCCGGGTCAGCAAGGGTTGTTTCAGGGGTATGCGTTTCTCCCGATTGCTATCGCGCGGTTTGTGGGGGATCCGATCGGTGGTTGGCTGTATCAAACCTCGAAAGCCGCCGGGAAACCCGAAAATGTCTGGTTTGCTCTCATCGGAATAGGCGTCGGTGGGACATTGTTGATGTGGATTTACAACGTCGTCGTTCGTCGCCAGGAGGCGCGGAAGGCAGCTTGATGTGCAGCCGGTTGCCGGGAGAAGTTCCATCCCCAACACAGACAAAAAAAGAGGTCGCTGAGAACCATCAAGGTGTATCATGAGACTATGGAGAACTGCTGTTGGCTTTGTGCTTGTCCTCGCGGTCAGCGTCCAATGCGCTGCCCAGGTTCTCAAGGCCCCCGATATCATGAAGAACGTCGAAAGAGGATTTGAAAAAGTCCAGGATTTCGTCGCGACGATAGAGGCGAATGTCGATATGGAACGCGTGCGGATCCCGAAGATAACTGCGACGATGTACTTCAAGAAGCCGGACAAGGTTCATTTTTCCTCGTCGAGTTTCGCGATGCTCCCCCGGGAGGGAATTGTGCTCAATCCTTCACTCCTGCGTGAACGGTATGAGGCGAAGATGAGCGGAGAAGAGGTTGTCGATGGCAGGAAACTCTACAGGTTAGCCCTCACAGCGAAGGAGGCGAAGGTCCGGCCGAGCCAGCTGTTACTCTGGATCGATCCGTCCGTCTGGACGATCGCCAGGATGGAGACCGTCCCGTATCAAGGCCGGGTGCTGCGTTTTTCGTTCACGCACACCCTGCAGGCTGGAAGCTTCTGGCTCCCTGAAACCATGAAGGCCACCTACGATGTCGCGGCGGCCGATTCTTCCGTAAAACGGCTTGACCTCGATATGCCGGCTTCGCCGCAGCTCGATGAGATCCGGCGGCCGACCCGAAGCGGGAGTATAACGGTGAAGTATCTCGACTACAAAGTGAACGTCGGGATTTCAGACGACGTCTTCGAGAAGCGCGACGGAGCTTCGAAGACAAAGTAACGGGAATGAAGGTCTGTGTGGTGGTTGTTTATGGCTTTCCAACGCGGGGAAGCTCGAGAGTGACGGTCGTGCCTTTTCCCACTTCGCTCTCGATGGAAAAACGTCCGCCGTAAAGTTCTACTATCTGCTTCGCAATCGCCAGGCCGAGTCCGGATCCCTGCTGTTCGTGTCGTTTGCGATCAAACTGCTTGTAAGCCCCAATCTCGGCGATATCCTTGACATCCATCCCGACTCCATGGTCGCGCACAGTAAGGATGAATAAATCGTCGGTTTGTTGCGCAGCGACGTCGATAGGTGTCCCCGGTTTGGAGAACTTCAGGGCGTTATCGATGAGCTCCTCAAAGATACGCTTCATGCTCTGCGTGGAGATGGCCGCCTCCTCTGCGTCGAGTGAGAGATGCAGATCATGCAGCCGCTCGTATTCATGTGCTTTCTTGCCCGCCACCTCCTCGATGTGCCTCTTGAGAATGACACTAGCTTCTTTCCCGGCAAACGAGGTCTTCGTTGGGTTGGCCGAAAGGATCTGGAGCTGAGCGTAGGTAAGGAAGTTCTCTACCAGGTGGCCAAGGCGTGTCGCCGATTTCAGGATAATCTTGGCCATGTCCGAGATTTCCTCGGGCTTCAGCGAGGTATTGTCATCGCGAAGAATTTCGCCGAATCCAATAATCCCCGCGAGCGGCGTCCGGATTTCGTGAGGGAGTGAAAGGCTCAGATTTACGCGGAGCTCGTCAAGCTTGCGTTCGGTTTCCTTGTGAGCAAGTTCCTTCTTCTGGAGCCGTGTTCGAATCGTTGCTATCAGCTCGCCCACCATTACAGGCTTTGCGAGAAAATCATCCGCCCCGAGCTCCATCCCCTGGCGCATATCGGATTTGGTTGTCTGGCCTGTGAGGAAGATGAACGGAGTTGTCGCTGTCGCCGGGTCCTCACGAATTTTTCTCAACGTGGCGAAGCCGTCGAGCTTCGGCATCATAACGTCACAGATGATCAGGTCGGGAGAGTGTTTCCGGGCCGCCTCGATTCCCTCGTGGCCGTCCATGGCTCGAATTGTCTCGAAGCCCTCCATCTGCAGTGTGGAGGAGATCATCTCGCATACGAGTTCGTCGTCATCGATGACCAGAATTTTCGGCACAGCCATCCTGTTTCGGTTTCTAAATCGTTTCTTGAGGATAAAGGAAAGTTGTCAGAGAAACAAGGAAGGGAATGTGTTATGGATGTTGATTCTTCGGTCGGCTCCTTCTATATTTAGCCAGTCATGAATTCTTTCGGGAAAGACGCTCTGAGGAGATAACTGAATGAGGCAGCAGTCGGAACAGGACGGTGTATCGCTTTCCGAGGTGCATCGGAGCGTTACGATTCCGCAGTCAGCAGGCGTGCTGAAACGGTTGCTGGCCTTTGTCGGGCCGGCCTACCTTGTGAGTGTGGGGTACATGGATCCCGGGAACTGGGCCACCGACCTGGAAGGCGGAGCGCGCTTTGGCTACCAGCTGATCTGGGTTCTTCTCATGTCCAACCTGATGGCCGTCCTGCTCCAGACTCTTTCAGCCAGGATGGGAATCGTTACGGGACGGGATCTTGCGCAGTCGTGCCGTGACAACTATCCGAAGCCCGTGGCGTACATCCTCTGGGTCCTGTGCGAAATCGCGATCGCAGCATGTGATCTTGCGGAAGTTCTCGGCACTGCCATCGGACTCAACCTCCTATTCGGGCTTCCACTCATCTATGGCGTCATCATCACGGGGTTCGACACAATGCTGCTTCTCGTAATTCAGAACTATGGCATCCGGAAAATGGAGGCCATGATCCTGATGTTCATTTCGACGATCGGGATCAGCTTCATCATCCAGGTGTTTCTCGCGGAGCCGGTCTGGGGAGACGTTGTGGCGGGCTTCGTCCCGCGCCTGAATTCAAAGAGCCTCTATGTAGCAATAGGAATCCTGGGAGCGACAGTCATGCCGCACAACCTGTACCTTCATTCCGCTCTCGTGCAGACCCGCATTGTCGGGGATACGGAGGAGAGCAAGCGGATCGCGTGCAAGTACAATTTCATTGATACCACCATTGCCCTGAACGCCGCCTTTTTCGTGAATGCTGCGATTCTGATTGTCGCTGCGGCCGTTTTCTATACCCGAGGCGTCGTGGTCACCGAAATACAGCAGGCACACGAACTGCTCACTCCGCTGATGGGAACAGCACTGGCAGGGACGCTCTTTGGCGTCGCGCTCGTCACCGCAGGCCAAAGTTCGACGCTTACCGGGACACTTGCAGGGCAAATCGTGATGGAAGGATTTCTGAAACTTCGGGTCCGCCCGTTCCTTCGCCGTTTGATTACCCGCCTCATCGCCATTGTGCCAGCCGTGGTGGTTATCTCAATGAAGGGAGACCGGGGTTCCTACGACCTCCTCATCCTAAGCCAGGTCATTCTCAGCATACAACTTCCGTTTGCGGTCATTCCGCTTATACGGTTTACGAGTGACAAGCAGATCATGGGGATCTTCGTCAATAAATTATGGGTGAAGGTGCTTGCCTGGGTCGTTGCCTGCGCCATCTGCGTGTTGAATTCGGCTCTTCTTATCGGGCAGATTTCAGAATGGATAACGGGCGCGGGTCCGAATGCCATCTGGCTCTGGCTGACGGCAGTCCCCGTAGCCGTCGCGGGCGCTTTGCTTCAGATCTACATCTCGTTGCCAAAATCATGGAAAGTATGGCGAAAGCCCGTGCCGCGTGTGCCGGAGAAGATCGAGCTTGTACCTCAACGCTTCTCAAAAATCGGTGTCTCGATCGATTACAGCCCGGTGGATGCAAAGGTCCTTTCCCATGCGCAATCGCTCGCCAAGGGGTACGGCGCTTCGCTCTTTCTCTTCCACGTTGTGGAAGGGGTTGGAGGTCAGGTCTTCGGGTCGGATGCATTTGATGACGAAGCCCGGCAGGACAAAGAACACCTCGAGAGTGTGGCCGAACAGATCCGCAAAACGGGAGTTGAGGTTGCGACTGCTCTCGGTTACGGACGTGTACCGGAGCAAATCATCAGACTGTCACGCGAGAATGGTATCGATCTTCTGGTGATGGGTGGACACGGTCACAGGGGGTTGAAAGATCTCTTCTTTGGGACATCCATCTCGCAGGTCCGGCACGCTCTGGCGATTCCGGTGCTTGTTGTGCAGTAGGGGAGGCACGGTGACCTTCCGAGGGTTCTCCTGACGAACCCGGAGACCTTCGGAAGGTTCCATGCGCGGAGGGGGGCTATTTCGTCAAGATCATCTTTTTCGTCGCAACATGATCCCGGGTTTGCCCGTTCCGACCTTCGGTCGGGACGAGGTCTCGTCGTGCCGATGGCACGACGGACAACCGATACAGGTAGATGCCGCTCGGCATACCTGAGGCGTTCCATTGAACCCTGTAAGAACCCGCTTCCTTCTGACCTTCCACCAGCGAAGCGACTTCTCTCCCCAGAACATCATACACCTTGAGTGTAACGAAACCATTAGCTAATAGCTGATAGCCAATAGCTGTAGTTGGATTAAACGGATTCGGATAATTCTGGTAGAGGCCAAAATCCCTGACCTGCGATTCGTTCTGTACGGATGTCACCGCCGGTTCGGTCCTGAACGTCACACTAAATGCATCGCCTCCTGTCCCATCTCCGTTTCCGTCCAGCGGACCACCCGATGTTGTCCGGGCGGTTCCCTCGATTCGGTAGGTGTACCACGTGCCGTACTGGAACGGCTGGGATGGCTTGAACCAGGCCAGCGTCTGACCGTTGTACCATGTGATTGTTCCAGCCAATGCAGGAGATACGGAAAACGCCTGTCGAAACGATGAAGTGTCCATTGACTGTGAAAAATTGACGGCGATCCACTGACCTACAGCAAAAACGGTATCGCGGGAACTCGGTGAAGCATAAACAACCTTTGCCGCGCTGCCCCCCTCGAATGAGCCGTCGACGAACGTCGTGCTCCCCGCCGCGAGGTTAATTTGCTGAGACCGGGAAGTGTAGTTCGGCGTTTCGAATGACAGCGTGTGCGAACCGGCCCGGATGCTGTCAAACATGTAAAAACCATTGTTGTAGTTGTCTCCGTTGTAGACGATGTTCTCCGGCAGGAGTCTGACTTTGACTCCGTTGATGGGCGCGCCGCTTGAGTTTTTCAATATCCCGGCAACGATGCAGAGCGTGTCTGATGGAACTTGATAGTAACTCAGGAACGCATCCCGCAGAGCGTACGCCTCCATCTTGAGATAGTGATTATTCATCAGTCTGCGCGTTTCAGGAAAGTAGTCGTGAAAAGCGGCCTCTGAAAGCTCGCCCGGCATTGAGAGTCCACGAAGCACACCGAGACTGAAGCCTCCATTAGTGCCGCCGTAGAATGTCCAATCGAGGTATTGCGTTGTTCGCTGCGTGCGGAGCTTTTTGACAATATTCGGACCAATGATTGCAGACATGTTCCAAGCTTCCTGGGTCTCTGCAATGCCGAGGCCGTTTCCTGAGCTGCTGTAGGGACCCCCAGGACGTTTCTCCCTAATCAGCATCAATGTATAGTTGGTGCTGGAGTTTACGGATAGACCGGTTGCATTTGTGTGGATCGAGTGGAACCAAGTCGCATTGTTGCTATTCGCCAGCTCCACTCTGGCAGACAGCGATGGTTCATTGGCGTCGTTGGGATAGTCGTTTGTGTTACGAGTAAGCAATACTGTGGCGCCTTTTGCTTCGAGCAGAGACTTCAGAAGCATCGCCGTTTGGAAGTTGCTCTCGGATTCATAGAAATTCGTCCCGGGATCAGGTATGAGGTGGCGATCGGTTGCATCGCTATGACCACCGTGGCCAGGATCGATGCAGATCTTGATCCCGGAAAGATCGGTTTGCTGGGCGACGGCAACGCCTGAGACGACGATAGCGAGCACGAGAACGTACAACGGCTTTCTCATTCGTGCTCCTCGTACTCAAGAATCACGATACTCCCGTCGGATGTGCTGCATACGATCTTGTTTTCCCTTGGTGAGCACTGGGGATACATCTCGTGGAGCCCCGGAGTTGATGTCAATGGTGCAATCACTTTCCCATCAGGCGACACGGCACAGATTTCTGAAGCCAGAAGTTGGTGTCCGTCGTCCTTGTCATCCATATACACAATCCATTTCCCGGATCTCGTCCAGGATGGTGCATCTCGCCGGCCGAGTTTGCTTATGACCGTTCCTGCGAGGTCACACACGAACGCACCCTTGTCCATTTCGTAGGCAACGAGTTGCCGCTTATCGGGGGAGAGGACCGGCCAGACGTAGCTCCCGCCTCTGAGCGGGTCGAGCACTGTCTTCTTCCCGTTCACATTGAGCGCGATCTTTGTGTTTTCGATACCAAGCACTGTGATATTGCCGGTGCCGGCCGTCCTGGTCAGGACTTCCGTCTTCGACCGGGTTGAGTACACGGGCACATTGTTGGCGAACGATGGGACCGAAACGTCAGAGCCGGAGGCGAGAACAGACGCAGAGCGCTTTGCCAGGTTCATCAGAACGATATCCTGTTTCCTGGTCCGGCCTGATTTGTCCTGCAGGCTCCGCCGATACACGAGGCTTTTCCCGTCAGTTGCGATGGTGAAGGCCAGACCGGATTTTGGGTCGGAGGTAAGCTGCCGTGTCGTCCGGGTCTTGAGGGAGTATTCCCAGATTCCGTTGCCGTCGAGATCGGTGAAGTAGATCGCACTGCCGGTCGGGGAAAACTGAGGATGGGCCCACGCGTGTGAACGCGGCAAAGATATCGTCTCGGTGCGCTTGACTTTGATTTGTGTCTGGCCGAAGGATGCGAACGCGGCCAGGAGAACGAGCAGGAGAACCCCGTATCGAATCATAATGTCTTCCCGAATATCGTAGTGAGGAATAGAAACCTCTGCACCGCAAATTTCGTGAACAATAGCACCGTAAGCAACACTTTTGGCGTGTGGGGGCAATGGTGCAGCGAAGCGCAGGTGTCGCTGGAGGTCGTCTACACGCGCTCTTGCTTCTTCGGGCCTGAACCGCGGAGCAAGTCCCTCAGGTCCCTCGCCCCCAACACTGTGATCACCGTTGCTGTTCCGAAGAAGAAAAGTGCGGCAAGAGCGAATACAACGATCCAGATGAACGATAGGCCGGTCATCGCGGACCTCCTTCCTGTTCGTCAGTGGTTGGGAGCGCGATAGGCGGATGAGATTTTTGCGTCAGGAGGGAACCTGCTACCATTCCAAGCGCGGCGAGAACGAAGCTGAGGAAGCCCGAGACGTTGACATCGACGAGCCAGAGCATGCCTTCGGGCAGTGAAGTCTTGACTTGATCCAAAATGAGGAACGTGAGCGGGGCGGCGGCGCCAAGTGCGAGTGCGCTGAATGCGCCGACAGAATTCGCCTTCTTCCAGTAGAGACCGAACGCCACACACCCAAACGCTCCGGCGGCGTACATCGCTCCCGTAATGGCGATGTACTGAAATGCGGTCGCCGGGATCTCGTACCAGAGACCGAACACAAGGATGAAGATGCCGATCACTATCGAAATGATCCTGCTCAGAAGCATCGTTGTCTTCTCACTGAGCTCTTTCTTGCTGATCGGTGCGATGATATCCCGCGTCGCTACTGAACTCCAGGCCAGAAGGTAGGCACTGTAGGTTGACATCGAGGCTGCCAGCATTCCCGCGATCATGAGTCCAAGAAAGCCGGACGGAACAACTGTACCGAGCAGTTTCGGCATCGCCGTAGTTGGGTTCAAGTGAGGTCCGAACATTGCCAGGGCTGCTGCCCCCCAGAACATCGGGATGATGTAGCGGCCCGCCAGCGTAATCCCCGCAAAGAGGAACACTTTTCTGCCAGCTTCGGCGTTCTCCGAGGCAAGCGATTTCGTCGTCGCCGGCTGATTGAGGGCTGAGGCTCCGACACTTCCAAGCATGATCCAAATAAGAAATGTCCATCCAAACCTTGGATTCACGACGGGGTTGACTCCGGCTTCGCCGAAATTGTTGGAGACTGCAGTGGCAATCTCATTGAGGCTCACGTGTGTGAGCGTAAACGCGGTGGCGACGAACATACCGACGGTTAAGAGAACAAATTGCATGTAGTCTGTTACGACCACTGAGAACATGCCTCCGAGAACGGTATAACTCACGACTATCATCAACATAATAACCATCACGATCGTGAGCACATCAGGGCCGAAGCCCATGGTTTCCGTGAGAAACAGGCCGTCCATCTTTAAAAAAACGCCCATGTTGAGTACGCCGCCGAGGAAGAGCAGGATTCCACCAAGCAAGCGCACCCTCTTATTAAACCGGATTTCATAGAACTCCGGAATCGTTATCACTTTCAACCGTCGGAGAGCCGAGACGATGAAGCCCGTTTTCCCGATAATCAGATAGGCGACGACGCCGTTGATGCCCAGCCAGAAACAGGAGAAGCCGGTGACATACCCAAGTTCACCGAGATACATGAACGTGACGATGCCGATCTCGGTCGCGATAAGCGTTGCCGTGCCAAGCGCCGGCTTGATTCTTCGGCCGGCGACGAAGTACCCCTCCATGTTTTCAACGTACTTCTTGGCTCGTATGCCGATGAAGACGGAGAGGCCCAGATAGGCGATGAGGACGATCCAGTCGATCAGATGGAAGTTCATAGAGTGATGTTTAAGTGATTAGGTCGAAAATAAAAAGCGTGGTTGTTTTCTCTTCGAAGAGTCCCGCGAAGCGGGATCCGAAAAACAGAAAAGTAACTGACGCTTATTGAAAGAACATGCTGCGTCACATTTGCATGAATGGCCAATTCTCTTCCTGAGATACAAGTATCAGTACATCAAGTACTTCGACCGGATTTCTCCGAATGACCTGAGTTCATCATCCCATCCGCTGCAGATCTCGTCGGGATGTACGCCGCGATCGAGCTGGTGCCGCACGTTTTCGTTCCCGGTTAGAACATCAAAGCGCCTTTCGCGAAAGACTGCCTCCACCGGGTGCGCTTGTTTGATTGCCGAAAGAATTGCGATACCGAGGTGAACCGGCCGGGCGGCATTGCGGTCGACGACGGATATTCGCACGCCGCGGCACAATAATCCTTCAAACTTGGGTTCAATGGCTGTACCGGGGATCTCATTCGGCGTGAACTCTGCAGCCGAGCAGACAACGCCGGGAGTATGAATCGCCGATAGGTGATTCAAGATCTTCTCCGGGTCAGCCCACGGCGCACCGATGATCTGAAATGGGCTGGATGTCCCGCGTCCTTCAGAAATAGAAGTCCCCTCAATAAAACAAATGCCGGGATAGATCACCGCTGTTTGAAGTGAAGGCATATTGGGAGAAGGAGGGATCCAGGCCAAACCAGTTTCGTCATGCCACATGGATCGCTTCCATCCCTCCATTTCGACCACCTGCAAATGGACTTTGACACCATTGGCCAACCAGCCTTCGTCATTCCACAAACGGGCGAGTTCTCCGATTGTGAGGCCGTGTGTGACTGGGATGGGCATCCACGCGACAAACGATCTGAGTGAAAGGAGCCGGACAGGTCCGTCGAAAGAAAGTCCCCGGATGGGATTCGGACGGTCGAGAATGACGAAGGGGATGCCATGTTCGGCGGCGGCTTCCATCGCAAGAGCAACTGTGGAGATGAACGTGTAGAACCTGGCCCCAACGTCCTGGATGTCGCATACCACGACGTCGATTCCGTCGAGCATCTCTGGCGTCGGCTTCTGAGTCCTGCCGTAGAGCGAATAGACCCGAATGCCGTGGCGGGAGTCGAGTGCATGCTCGACAATCTTGCCATCCGGCGTATCCCCGGCAATTCCGTGCTCCGGGCCGTAGAGTGCTTTGAGCGTGCAGAGTCCCGAATCTGCAAGGGCATCAATGATTGAACGGCCGTCAGCCAACCGACCTGTGTGATTTGTCAAAATCCCGACGCGCTTTCCCTTGATTAATGAATGCTCTTCGCGGAGAAGCCGGTCGGCCCCAACCCGTACGTGCGCAGAGGCAGCATGTGTGGTCACGATATCCGTCAAATGTCAGACCTTCAGGAAGAGTTTACGCCGGAACATCCAATAGCA
>QYQB01000167.1 GCA_007280275.1 bacterium
AGACCAGATCGGCGACATCTTCCACCACACCCTTGATCGTGGAGAACTCGTGGTGGATGCCATCCACCCGGATCGCGGTGGTCGAGGTTCCGGGAAGCGAGGACAGCAGCACTCGTCGAAAAGAACTGCCCAGTGTGACTCCGAAGCCCTTCTCGAGGGGCTGGACAGTGAAGCGCCCGAAGGTTGGGGTCAGGGAGCTCTCGTCGATCTCGATTTTTTCCGGCATTTGAACTAATGCGTTGCTCATAGTTCTCTTTCCTCTCGCTGTGTGCGAGGATGTAGAACCCCGGCTCGCCGAGGTTCATGAAACATTGGTGAACGATCGTTAGAATTACTTCGAATACAACTCAACGATGAGTTGCTCGTTGGCTTGCAGCGGCACATCAGCGCGCTCAGGAATCTGCAAAAACGTTCCGGTCATGGTCGCCTTGTCGAGATTGAGCCATGGAAGCATCGCTGTGTCCTTGACGCGCTTCATCGAAGAGTGGATTAGCTCCAGCTTCTTGCTCTTCTCGCGGACCTGAATCACGTCACCGGGAGACAGAAGATATGAAGCGATATCGACAATGCCGTTGTTGATCAGAAAATGACGGTGGAGGATCAGCTGGCGCGCCGACTTCCGCGAGGGGGCGAGTCCCATCCGGTAGACCACGTTGTCAAAGCGGCGCTCGAGCGTCTTCACGAGTGTCTCGCCTGTTCGGCCTGATTGCTTCAGGGCGCGTTCGAAGTAATTCCGGAATTGCGCTTCCAGCAGCCCATAGGAACGCTTGACCTTCTGCTTTTCGCGAAGCTGAATGCCGTATTCAGAGATCTTCTGGCGCCGGTTCTGACCATGCTGTCCGGGCGGGAAACTCCGCTTTTCGAGCGGGCATTTTTCCGTGTAGCACTTTGTCCCCTTGAGAAACAGCTTCTGTTTTTCCCGGCGACACAGTCTGCAACTGGCGTCAATGTAACGAGCCATAATTCTCCTGAATAATTGAATATTCTAATGACATTCGACAATCGGAAATCGAAAACCCGTTAGACCCGACGGCGTTTTGGCGGCCGGCAGCCGTTATGCGGAATCGGTGTGATATCACGAATAATCGTGATCTCAAGTCCAGCCGACTGGAGAGAACGAACCGCAGCCTCCCGCCCCGCACCGGGGCCTTTGATGAACACCTCAACACGACGCAAGCCGAGAGCGTGAGCTTCCTTCGCCGCAGCTTCGGCAGCGGTTTGCGCCGCAAACGGAGTATTCTTTCTCGATCCCTTGAACCCATTGCGTCCAGCCGACGACCAGGCAATGACGTTTCCATAGGTGTCGGTGAGGGTCACAATAACGTTGTTGAACGTGGCCTTGACAAATGCTTTTCCGTTCGTATCAACGTGGACTTTTTTCTTTTTCTTGGTGACTGGTGCGCTGGATGCCTGTTTCGCCAAGCGAAATCTCCTTAGATGATGTTTACTTCTTCTCTATTGCCTTCTTCTTCCCTGCCACTGTCTTCCTCTTGCCCTTACGGGTCCGGGCGTTGGTACGCGTCCTCTGACCACGGGCAGGCAATCCTTTCCGGTGACGGAGTCCGCGATAACAGCCGATGTCCATCAACCGCTTGATGTTCATCTGAACTTCGCTTCGCATCGCGCCTTCGACCTTGTAGTCGGCCTGGATGATTGCCCGAATCGCTGCGACCTCTTCGTCATTGAGTTCGCCGACATGTTTTCCAACATCGATGCCGGCCTTCTTGAGAATTGACTTGGCAGTCGTCCGCCCGATCCCATAGATATAGGTCAGGCCGATCTCTGCTCGTTTATTCTTTGGTAGGTCAACGCCTGCTATACGTGCCAAAATGTTTCTCCTGATAATGCTTGTTGGAAATCCGAATCTCTAAGCTCGAAATCCTAAAGCTTGCTCCTCATTTCGTTTTTCTGCGCCGGAGGCGCATCCCCGCCAGCCTTACCAGCTCATTGAGGCGGGCTGACGCCTTTGGCGGAGGGATTATCCCTGCCGCTGTTTGTGTTTGGGGTTCTTACAGATGATGCGGACGACCCCTTTGCGGCGGATAATCTTGCAGTTGTCGCAAATCTTCTTGACTGATGATCGTACTTTCATTCGCGTGCTCCGACTCGGGTTACTTGTATCGGTATGTGATTCTTCCCTTGGACAAATCGTACGGAGACATCTCCACTGTTACTCGATCTCCGACAAGGATCTTGATAAAATGCATCCGCATCTTGCCTGAGATATGTGCCAGAATCTCGTGCCCGTTATCAAGCTTTACCTTGAACGTCGCATTTGGCAGCGTGTCGGTGATGACTCCATCAACTTTTATCGGGCCTTGTTTTGCCATAGTTATGATTTACTTCGTCAGGATTTCCGGTTTGCCGTCTACGATCGCGATTGTATGCTCGAAATGCGCTGACGGTTTCCCATCCTGCGTCAGGACCGTCCAGCCGTCCGCTCCAAAGCGAACCTGCCACGCTCCTGTGTTCACCATCGGTTCGATCGCGAGGGTCATCCCCTCCTGAAGCTTTATTCCCGTCCCCGGTTTCCCGAAATTCGGGATCGCCGGTTCCTCATGCAACTCGATGCCAACTCCGTGTCCGACCAGATCTCTCACAACCGAAAACCCCTGTGCTTCCACGCAGCTCTGGACGGCGTGCGAGATGTCGTGAATCCTGTTCCCAACGACCGCCTGTTCAATTCCCTTATAGAGCGACTCTTCTGTCGCCTCCATCAGCCGCCGCTTTTCTTTCGGGATTTCGCCGACAGGAAACGTGTAGGCGCCATCTCCATAGTATCCCTCTCTCACCACACCGACGTCCACTGAGAGGATCTCGCCTTCCCGCAATTCCCGGTTCGAGGGAATCCCGTGCACCACCACGTCATCAATCGACGTGCACAGCGTTGCGGGGAAGAGATTCGACTTCGTGTGACCGTATCCTTTGAAAGCCGGAACCGCACCCAGTGACCTGATGTAATCTTCCGCCAGCCGGTCCAGCTCGAACGTCGTCACTCCGGGTCGGATATGAGCCGAGACAAGCTTGAGCACATCGGCGACGATCTTGCTGCTTTCTCGAATGAGCTCGATTTCTCGCTTGGTCTTGATCCGAACCATTGGACGTGAGTCTTACCTCCGGCCTCGGAGCTTTCCGCTCTTCATGAAACCATCATAGTGACGCATGAGCAGGTGGGATTCTACCTGCTGGAGCGTATCCAGTGCGACGCCGACGACGATCAACAGGCTTGTGCCACCAAAGAACTGGGCAAATCCGGGCGTCACGCCGCCATACTTCGACATCATGGTCGGAAGGATGGCAATGATTGCCAGGAAAATAGAGCCGGGCAACGTGATCTTCGTCAAAATGTTGTCAACAAACTCCGCTGTGTGCGTGCCCGGACGGATGCCGGGGATAAAGCCCCCCTGCTTCTTCATGTTGTCGGCAACATCCTTGGGATTGAACGCAATCGCAGTGTAAAAGTATGTAAAGAACACAATCATCAGAGCATAAATAATCGAGTACGTCCAGGAGCCATATCCGAACCAATCCCGGTTGAGCATATCGACGAATTCGCTATCCGGGAAGAACTGGAAAACAATCTGCGGCACGAACATGATCGCCTGGGCGAAGATGATGGGCATGACGCCCGCGGTGTTCACCCTCAACGGGATATACTGCGTCACACCGCCATACACTTTTCGTCCGATAACGCGTTTGGCATACTGGACCGGAATCCGTCGAGTACCCTGCGTCACGAGTACAACCCCGGCTACAATGAACCCCATCATTGCCAGAATGACCATTTCGATAATGATGTTCCGGCCAGCGAGAATCAGCTGATACTCGTCGAGGAGCGAGGTGGGGAACCTGGCGATGATGCCGATGAAGATGATCAGCGAGATACCATTCCCGATGCCTCGTTCCGTGATCTGCTCGCCGAGCCACATCATGAAGATGGTACCGGCTGTCAGAACGACAACCGTGCTGAGAGCAAATCCGAATCCTGCGACCGCTGCCGGGACGATCGGGCCCGACGGTGTCACCGTGCTTTCGAGCTTGATCACCACGCCGCTTGCCTGCAGAAACGAGATCAGCACCGTTCCGTACCTGGTGTACTGTGTGATCTTCTTGCGCCCGTCCTCCCCTTCCTTCTGCAGCTTCTGGAAGTACGGGACCACAGCACCAAGGAGCTGGATCACAATCGATGAACTGATGTACGGCATGATCCCCAACGCGAACACCGCAGCGTTGCTGAACGCACCGCCCACAAACAAGTCGTACAACCCGAAGAGGGTTCCCTCCCCCGACTTGCGGATGTAATCCGCGAGGACGCGTGCATCGACACCCGGCAACGTGATATGGGAACCGAGGCGAACAATGATCAGGATCGCGGCCGTGAAGAAAATCCGTTCGCGCAGCTCCTGAATCTTGAAAATATTGGTAAACGTTTCTGAG
The DNA here is from genome assembly GCA_007280275.1 of bacterium. Taxonomy (GTDB): domain Bacteria; phylum Bacteroidota; class Ignavibacteria; order UBA10030; family UBA10030; genus UBA9647. Next base: position 4,438 of record QYQB01000167.1, read on the forward strand.
AGTTTGCTCATTCTTTATCTATTCCGTTTACGACATGTCTACGACTTGACCTGGCCGAGCACGGTCGCTTTTCCACCGGCAGCTTCAATCTTCGCGATGGCCGACTTGCTGAACGCGTGGGCTGACACTTCCAGCTTGGCTTTGAGATCGCCATTCCCCAGGATCTTCACCGGACCGTGCTTCTTGGAGATGAGTCCCAAACTGTACATCAATGCGGGATTCACCGACGATCCTTTCAATCTCTTCTCCGCGACGAGCCGCTCGAGGCTCTCGACATTGACGCCCTGAGCTTCATCCCGGTTGCGGCTCCTGAAGCCAAACTTCGGCACACGCCGGGACAACGGCATCTGCCCACCTTCGAACCAGAGCTTGAATTTATGACCCGATCTTGACTTGGCTCCCTTGTGCCCCTTGGTCGACGTTTTTCCGTGACCCGAGCCCTGCCCACGACCGATCCGCTTCGTTTTCTTCCTGGAGCCTTTTGCCGGTGTCAGATTACTGAGAATATCTTTTGCCATCGTTTTGTTTCCTTACCCTGGGACACGGTACCTTACTTCACATCCTCGACAATCACGAGGTGACGGACGGCATTGATCATGCCGCGAATCTGCGGCGTATCGGTCTTGACCACAGAGTAGTGCGGCCTGCCGAGACCAAGCGCTTCGATCGTACGCTTGGCGTTTTCTTTCTGATCGATAATGCTGCCAGTCTGTGTAATCTTGATTTTATTTGCTGTTGACATCAGCACACCTGATTAGTTTTGATGAAACAATTCCGGAAGCGAAATCCCACGGCGGGTTGCCGCCGTCTTTGCATCCGAAAGGTTCTTGAGTGCCGCGAGCGTTGCCTTCACGACGTTATGAGGATTGGATGATCCCATTTGCTTCGTGAGCACATCCTTCACGCCGGCGGATTCGAGCACAGCACGCACGCCGCCACCTGCGATCAAGCCCGTTCCGGGCGATGCGGGTCTCAGAAGCACACGGCCAGCCCCGAATTTCCCGATGATCTCGTGAGGAATCGTCCCCCTCACAATTGGGACCTTCACGATGCTCTTCTTTGCGTCATCCACACCTTTCGCGATGGCGTCCGCGACTTCGTTCGCCTTTCCCAGACCAACTCCAACGTGACCGTTGCCATCTCCTACGACGACAATAGCGTTGAAACTGAACCGGCGGCCCCCCTTGACGACTTTCGCGACACGGTTGATGTGGACCAGTTTTTCCTTGAGCTCAAGTTCGCCTGCTTTAAATTTTGCCATCGCTTCTCTCGATATCCTCGTGATGAATTAGAATTTGAGGCCGCCTTCGCGCGCTCCGTCGGCCACTGCCTTGACGCGCCCGTGATACAGGTACCCGTTCCGATCATAGACAACGTGCTGGATCTTCTTCTCGAGTGCCTGCTTCGCCGCGTGCTTTCCAACGAGTTTGCAGACTTCCATCTCCGACTTCACAGTCTTCACCTGCTCGCGGAGTTCCTTCGAGATCGTGGAAGCCGACACGAGCGTCTTGCCCGTCGTATCGTCGATGATCTGTGCGTACACATGCTTCGCACTGCGGTAAATTGTCAGCCGCGGACATACGGCCGTACCGGTGACTCTCTTTCGAATACTGGCTTTTTTCTTCTGCCAGCGGTCATATTTCTTATTTTGGATCATAGCGAGAATCCTTAGACAAAGAGAAATTCGTCAAACAAATACGGGTAACCTTACTTGGCGGCGGTCGCTGCGGCCTTGCCAGCCTTGCGACGAATATATTCACCCTCGTATTTCACTCCCTTGCCCTTGTATGGCTCGGGCGGACGGAACGAGCGGATCTTGGCCGCAACCAGACCGACGAGCTGCTTGTCAATCCCGGTGATCATGATGCTGGTCTGCGTTGGCGCCTCGATCGTTACTCCGTCGGGAGGACCGAACAGAATCGGATGTGAGTAGCCAAGCATCAACTGCAGCTTTTTCCCTCTCATCTCGGCCCTGTAACCGACACCGACAATCTCGAGCTTTTGCGAGTATCCCTGCGTAACGCCGTTGACCATGTTCTGAATGAGCGCGCGCCAGAGGCCATGCAGTGCGCGGTGCGCACCATCATCGGCATGACGACTCACGAGAACTTCAGACGGATTGACGTCAATCGTGATGTCGGGGTGAACACGCGCTGACAGTTCGCCCTTGGGACCTTTGACGACGATTGCGTCGTCCTTCTTCGTAATGGTGACGCCTTTGACGATGGAAATAGGTTTCCGACCAACTCGTGACACGGTACATTCTCCTCAATTTACCAGACATAGGCGAGAACTTCGCCACCGACGTGCTGTTTGCGCGCCTGATGATCTGTCATCACTCCCTTTGATGTTGAGACGATGGCGACACCCATGCCACCGAGTATCCGCGGAAGCTCTTCCGAGGATCTGTACATCCGGAGTCCGGGCCTGCTGGCGCGTCGCAAACCCGTGATGACCGGCTTTCCGCCGGAGTACTTCAACTGAATGCGCAGGACTCCCTGTTTGCCGTCATCCAGCACGGTGAGACTCGAGACGAACTTCTCGTCCACAAGAATCTGAGCCACCGCTTTCTTCACGTTCGACGCGGGAATGTCCACCCTTTTGTGCTTCGCCTTACCTGCATTGCGAATGCGCGTCAATAAATCTGAAATGGGATCTGTGATCGACATCGAACCAAGTCTCCTCGAATAGTCTGAAGCGAATGTTACCAGCTTGCTTTGCGCACACCGGGGATTTTTCCATCCAGGGCCAGATTCCGAAAGCAAATCCGGCAAATGCCGAACTTGCGGTAGTAGCTGCGCGGGCGTCCGCAGATGCCGCACCGGTTGTGTTGACGTGTTTTGTACTTGGGCGTCCTCTTCGCCTTCACTACCATTGCTAAGCGTGCCAAAGCAACTCCTTCCAGTAGTCGTTATGCTGCTGTCTGAATCACTTCCTGTCGTTTCACAAATGGCATCCCGAGCGCCTTCAGTAACTCGTAGGCCTCTGCATCGGTCTTTGCCGTTGTGACAAACGTGATATCCATACCGCTGACCCGCGTGACCTTGTCCGCATCGATCTCGGGAAACACGATCTGCTCCTTGATACCGAGCGTGTAATTTCCATGTCCGTCGAACGACTTATCCGACACACCGCGAAAGTCACGCACACGCGGCAGGACGATGCTGATGAGCCGGTCTGCGAACTCGTACATGACCGCTCGGCGCAGCGTCACCCGGCATCCAATCGCAAGCCCTTCACGCAGCTTGAAATTCGAGATCGCTTTCTTGGACTTAGTGATGGCCACCTTCTGCCCCGTGATCGCTTCAAGCTCCTTCACGGATACATCAAGAATCTTCGGATCCTGAGTCGCCATGCCAACGCCGCTGTTGACGGAGATTTTCATCAATCGTGGCACCTGCATGACGCTCTTGTACTTGAACCGTGTCATCAGCTGAGGAACAATTTCCTTCTTGTAGCGAACGAACAGACGGGCAGGTACTCCAGCTTCGCGCTTTCCTGCCTGCTTCTTTCCACCCCCCTCACCAGGCCCCTTCGCCTGCTTCGGTTCCTTCCCTTTGCGATCCTCAGGGTTCTTTTGTTCTTTCTCTTTTCCCATAGATTATTTCTCCAAAAATTCCATCGTCACACTAGAACATCTCTTTGCAGGTTTTGCACACGCGCATCGTCTTGCGCTTCAGATTCGAAGGATCGGTGACGTGCGTATGGCCGATCCGCGTCGCCTTGCTGCACTTCGGACAAATCACCATCACGTTCGATGCGCTGATGGGACCTTCCTTCTGCACGATTCCTCCCTGAGGGTTCTTCTGGTTCGGGCGGGCGTGCCGCTTGACGATATTGACGTTTTCGATGATTACGCGATCAGCGTCCGGGAAAACCTTGAGAACTTTGCCTTGCTTGCCCAGCGCGTTGCCGGCGATCACCAACACTGTATCATTCTTATGAACATGCATACGACTATCCTTCAACCGTTAGAGTACTTCCGGGGCCAACGAAACAATCTTCATGTATTGACGCTCACGCAGCTCTCGGGCAACAGGACCGAAAATGCGAGTCCCGCGCGGTTCTCCCAGCGGGGTCAGGAGCACCACAGCGTTCTCATCAAAGCGGATGAACGTCCCATCCTTGCGTCCGACCTCTTTTCGCGTGCGAACGACGACGGCTCGGGAGACTTCCCCCTTTTTCACCGGCGCACCAGGAATGGCGCTCTTCACGGCTACAACGATCAGGTCGCCGAGGGATGCATACCGTCTGTCATGCCCACCCAGAACTCGGATGCATCGGACTTTCTTTGCTCCGGAATTGTCTGCGACTACAAGATTCGTTTCTTCCTGGATCATGGGTTACTCCTCGCAATGCTCGTCGTGTTCGGGACCAGAACCTTACTTTGCTTTCTCAACTATTTCGACCAACCGCCATCGCTTCCGCTTGCTGATTGGCCTGGTCTCCATAACTTTCACGGTATCACCGATGCCGGCTTCCCGTTTTTCATCATGAGCCATCAGCGTGGACGTCTGCTTGTAGTATTTCTTATAGAGGGGGTGCGGAACCTTTCGTTCCAGGGACACCACGATGCTCTTCTGCATCTTGTTGCTGATGACCTTGCCGACGCGGACTTTGCGTTGATTGCGACGGACGGGGGCGGTCGTTAATTCAGTGGTCATTCCTTACGCCTTCTTCTGATTAGCAGATTGATCGGTCTGTGGCTCAGGCTTCTTCAATTGACGCTCACGGAGAATGCTCTTCATCCTCGCGATGTCTTTCCTCGTCAACCGAAGCTTCATCGGATTCTCCAGCTGGCTGATCACCTTCTGAAAACGGAGGTTTGCCAGGCTTTCCTCTTCTTCCAGAATCCGTCTGGTCAGCTCCATATCGGAGAGTTCTCGCAGTTCAAACGCTTTCATCGTGACTCCTTTGCCTCGTTGAATTACTAGGCCTCGTAATCGACCCGCGTGACCAACTTCGTCTTGATGGGCAGCTTATGCGAAGCGAGTTTGAATGCTTCGGCTGCAAGTTCCCGTGTGACACCACCCAGCTCAAACATCACGCGTCCCGGCTTGACAACGGCAACCCAGAACTCCGGGACACCTTTGCCACTTCCCATACGGGTTTCAGCGGGCTTCTTTGTAACCGGCTTGTCCGGAAAAATCCGGATCCACACTTTTCCCTCACGCTTCATCATACGGGTCAGCGCAACACGCGTGGCCTCGATCTGCCGCTGCGTAATCCACGCGGGCTCAAGTGCCTTCAGCCCAAAGTCGCCAAATGCGACAGAGGCTCCGCGGGTCGCTTTTCCTCTCATGCGTCCGCGCTGGGTTTTTCTAAACTTTACTCTCTTCGGCATCAACATACGTCAAACACTCCTTACTTATCGGTTCACAGGACCGAGGATCTCGCCCTTGCAGATCCAGACTTTGATTCCGATCGCTCCGTAGATCGTACGGGAGGTCGCAGTCGCGTAGTCAATATCGGCACGGATGGTATGCAACGGGATGCGTCCTTCTTTGTACTGTTCTCTGCGCGCAATTTCTGCTCCGCCCAGCCGTCCTCCGCACATCACACGTATCCCCTCGGCACCCATTCTCATCGCCGCGGTAATCGACTGCTTCATCGCCCGACGGAAGGAAATTCTCCCTTCGATCTGCGATGCGATGGCTTCCGCAACCAGTTGTGCATCGAGCTCCGGTCGTTTGATTTCATGGATGAGGATCTTCACGTCCTTCGAGGTGACCTTCTTGAGCTCTTCCTCGAGTTGGGCGATTTCCTTCCCGCTTTTTCCGATGACGATGCCGGGACGCGAGGTGTGAATCGTAATCACTGCGCGTTTCGGCGTCCGATCGATCTGCACACGGGAGATTCCGGCTTTCTTCAGACGGTTTCGGACATAATTCCGAACCATCAGGTCCTCTTGCAGCTTTCCTGCAAACCCTTTCTCGTCATACCAGTTTGAATCCCACAGCTTGGTGATGCCGAGACGAAATCCAATCGGATGTGTTTTTTGACCCAAAAGATCCTCCTCTTAGCTTCCCGTTGATGCTGGTTTCGGTTCCTGCTTCGTGGCTTCAGTTGCCTTCTTCTTGGTCTTCGACGTGGCCTCCGCCGCTGCTTTCGGTGCTGCGGGTTTCGCCTTCGCCTTGGTTGCGCGGGTTGCGACAACGATCGTCAGGTGATGCGAGCGCTTCCGAACGCGAAATGCTCGTCCCATCGGCGCAGGCCGAATACGCTTCACCATCGGCCCGCCATTGACGAAGACTTCCTTGACAAACATCGCCGCTGTGTCAATGCGTCCCCCCTCGTCCTTGCTATGCAGGTTCGAGATGGCCGAGCGCAACACTTTCTCCGCTGTCTTCGAGGCATGCTTGGGGGAAAAATGCAGCATGGTCAAAGCGTCCTCGACCCCTCGGCCTCGGATGAGATCAATGACTATCATCATCTTTCTCGGTGACGTATCAACAAATCGATGAATCGCTTGAGCTTCCATTCAAAATCCTCACTATGCCACTAGGCGGGAGATGTAGTTTTCTCAGACTTCATACCGGGGTGACCACGGAATACCCGTGTGGGCGCAAACTCACCGAGCTTGTGGCCAACCATCGCTTCCTGAACGTACACCGGAATGAACTTATTTCCGTTGTGCACCGCGAACGTGTGTCCCACAAAGTCAGGAGTGATCGTTGACGACCGCGCCCAGGTCTTGATGACTTTCTTCTGATTCGACTTGTTCAGGGCTTCGACTTTGCCTTGCAGTTTCGGGTCCACGTAAGGACCCTTTTTCAGTGAACGACTCATTGCGCTCTTCTTTGGTTAGAGTGTGAGACTATCTTACTTGCGACGTTTCACAATGTATCTACTCGATTGATTCTTGCGTTTGCGTGTCTTCAAACCCTTCGCATATTTTCCCCATGGCGACTCCGGGTGCTGACCGCCACCACCGCTCTTCGACCGGCCTTCTCCACCACCCATCGGGTGATCGACCGGGTTCATCGCCATACCTCGCGACTGAGGCCGGATTCCAAGCCAGCGTGAGCGACCCGCCTTTCCAAGACTGATATTCTCGTGATCGGCGTTTCCAACGATTCCGATTGTGGCGTAGCAGATCACGGGCACCTTCCGAACCTCACCCGAAGGGAGTTTCAACGTTGCGAAATCACCTTCTTTGGCCATCAATTGCAGTGAGTTGCCAGCGCTCCGGCCGAGCTGCCCACCCTTGCCAGGCTTGAGTTCGACGTTATGGACGAATGTGCTGACAGGGATTTCGGAGAGCGGCATCGCGTTCCCCACCACTACTTCGGCGCCGGGTCCTGACATCAGCTTCTGCCCGACCTGCAAACCATCGGGAGCGATGATGTAGCGCTTCTCACCATCGACGAACTGCAGAAGAGCGATGCGAGCTGAGCGGTTGGGATCATATTCGATCGCTGCAACCTTTGCCTCGACACCATGCCGTCCGCGTTTGAAATCCACAATGCGGTACATCCGCTTGTGCCCACCGCCCCGATGACGGGAGGTGATGCGGCCCATGTTGTTTCTTCCGCCGGACTTCTTGATCGGCGTCAGCAACGCTTTTTCTGGAGTGGTCTTCGTGACTTCTTCGAACGTCGCGATCGAATAGAATCGCGTCGCTGGAGTCATCGGCCGTAGTTTTCGTAGTGCCATAGGTTACCTGCTGTTCGGTCAATCAAACATTTTCAAAGTAATCGATCTTGTCGCCCTCTTTCAGGGTGACAATCGCCTTTTTCCAGGTGCTCTTGCGTCCCTCGAACCTACCCTTGCGAGTCAGCTGAGTCTTGCGCTTTCCCTTTACGGTCATCGTGCGAACGCTGACAACGGTCACCTTGAACTTCTTCTCCACCGCCTTCGCAATCTCGATCTTGTTGGCAGCCAGCGGTACCTCGAAGGAAAACTGCCGCTTTTCCTGCAGTCCTGTGATTTTTTCTGTGACGATCGGTCGCTTCAGAATTCCAGTCATAGCCTTAGCCTAGTTCATCAACGATTTCTGGAGAACACCGACGGCGCTCTTCTGAATAAGCAGCACCTGAGTGTCTAATATGTCGTACGTCGAGGCCTTGTCGGCTTCCCGGATGTTCACCGTGGGAATGTTGCGGCCGGACTTGTACACACTCTCTTCGTTCTTGCTGGTGATCAGCAGCGTCTTCTTTCCATAGAGCGACAATGCTTTCAGAACGGACGTGAGCTCCTTTGTCTTCGGCGCATCGAGGCTGAAATCTTCCACGACGACGATTGAATTATCTTTCGCTTTGTAGCTGAGGGCAGACTTCCTGGCGAGGGCTTTGACCTTCGCCGTGATCTTCAGCACGTAGTCATGCGGTTTGGGGCCAAAAATCGAACCGCCACCAACCCACACGCCAGACCTGGTTGACCCGGAACGCGCACGGCCTGTCTTCTTCTGCTTGAAGGGCTTCTTCCCACCGCCTCTGACTTCGCTGCGCCCCTTGACTTTGTGGGTACCCTGGCGCTGATTTGCCTGGATCGAGCGGACCGCCTGGTAGATGGCGTGGTCGTTCGGAATGATCTCAAAGACCTCCGGCGCAAGTGTCACAGTCTCGCCGCTTTTCGTACCGTCTTTTTTATAAACTTCTAACTCCATGGCTTTTCTTCCCGAGCACTGCGTCTCAGCTCTGTTTTACGATTTCGAGATAACTATTGATAGCTCCTGGGACAGACCCCTTCACGATCAGGATGTTGGATTCCGCAATTACCTTGAGAACTTTCAGGTTCTTCACGGTCACGCGTTCCCCGCCCATCCGGCCGGCCATACGCATACCCTTCAACACTCGGGAAGGATACGAACTGGAACCGATCGATCCGGGTGCCCGCACACGATCGGACTGACCGTGCGTTGTCATGCCGACGCCGCCGAAATGATGCCGTTTCACGACACCCTGGAAGCCTCTTCCCTTCGACCGTCCCGATACATCCACGACATCGCCCTGCGCGAAGGAGTCGACACGCACTTCCTGTCCAAGCTGGAACTGCGTCCCGTTGATAATGCGAAACTCCGAGATGAGCCGAAGTGGTTTCACGCCGCTCTTCTTGAAGTGACCTTTTAGTGGTTTGTTCACAAGCCGTTCTTTGATTTCGTCGAAACCGAGTTGCACAGCTTCGTACCCGTCTTTGACCTTCGTCCTGACCTGCGTGACGTAGCACGGACCGGCTTCGATGATGGTGCAAGGAATCATCTGCCCATTGTCATCAAAGATGCTTGTCATTCCAATCTTTTTACCGAGAATGCCGCTCACTGTTCTGCTCCTGAGTCATCCCCTTGTCGACTCACTCGTTGTGTTCGAACAAGGCTCTCATTACAAAATAGGAATTGGTTCAGTTTTCGTCCGACCGTCGAACCGACACTAGACCTTGATCTCCACATCAACTCCCGCAGGCAACTCAAGCTTCATCAGCGAGTCCACCGTCTTGCTCGTGGAGTTGAGAATATCGATCAACCGCTTGTGCGATCGCGTCTCAAATTGCTCGCGCGATTTCTTATCAACGTGAGGAGACCGGTTCACGACGTAGAGCGACCGTTTCGTGGGCAAAGGAATGGGACCAGACACAACAGCTCCGGTCGCCTTTACCGTCTTGATGATCTTCTCAGCCGACTTATCGATCAGGTTATGATCGTACGACTTCAACTTGATGCGAATCTTCTGACCAGCCAACGAAGATTCCTCCCTCAGTTACGAGAATGAAAAACCAAAGGGTTCCGACCGAAAGCCAGAACCCCTGTGCTTACTCAACGATTTTCGACACAACACCGGCACCCACGGTACGTCCGCCTTCACGAATGGCGAACCGGAGGCCTTCTTCCATAGCGACGTCGGACACGAGCTCGACCTGCATGTTGTCGACGTTGTCGCCCGGCATGACCATTTCGACGCCGGCAGGAAGGCTGACCACGCCCGTCACGTCCGTCGTCCGGAAGTAAAACTGCGGACGGTAGCCGTTCATGAACGGCGTGTGACGTCCACCTTCGTCTTTCTTCAAAACGTACACCTGGGCGTTGAACTTCTTGTGCGGCGTGATGGATCCGACCTTCGCAATGACCATACCGCGCTCGAGTTCGTCCTTCTCAACACCACGCAAGAGCAATCCGGCGTTGTCGCCTGCCGTGACTTCATCAAGCTCCTTGCGAAACATCTCAGCACCCGTGATGACCGTCTTCTTATGCGCTCCGAAGCCGACGACCTCAACTTCATCGCCAACCTTTGCCTTGCCGCGCTCGACACGGCCGGTACCGACGGTACCACGACCGGTGATCGAGAAAACGTCTTCAACCGGCATCAGGAAGGGCTTGTCGACGTTTCGAAGTGGCAACGGGATATAGTTGTCCACCGCATCCATCAGTTCGTTGATGCACGCGAAGGCCGGATCATCCGGCTTCACATCGGGCCGAAGCGCTGCTTCCATGGCCTTCAACGCGGAGCCGCGGATAATCGGAATTTCGTCGCCGGGAAAATCGTTCTTCTTCAGGAGGTCGCGCATCTCAAGTTCGACCAGGTCCAACAACTCCGAATCGTCCACCGCATCGACTTTGTTCATGAACACAACAATCTTCGGCACGTTCACCTGGTGTGCCAGCAGGATGTGCTCACGCGTCTGGGGCATCGGACCATCGGTTCCGGCAACTACCACGATTGCGCCGTCCATCTGGGCAGCGCCCGTGATCATGTTCTTGATATAGTCAGCGTGACCCGGGCAATCGACGTGCGCATAGTGACGCTTCGCTGTCGAGTATTCCACGTGCGCCGTGTTGATCGTTATACCACGGGCCTTCTCTTCAGGCGCGTTGTCGATAGAATCGAACGTGCGAATCTGGGACAAACCCCGTTTCGCCAGGACCATCGTGATAGCCGCTGTGAGGGTCGTCTTTCCATGGTCAACGTGACCGATCGTGCCCACGTTTACGTGCGGCTTACTGCGATCAAATTTTTCCTTTGCCATGTGGATGATCTCCTTTGGTTGTGTCTGAAGTCAATTACTATCGATTTCCCGTTACGCCGTCGTTGCTTCCTTGCCTCGAACTTTTTCGATGATCTGATCCGAAATTGATTTCGGAACTTGTTCATAGTGAGAGAACTGCATGGTGTAGAGTGCCCGTCCCTGTGTCATCGACCGAACGACTGTCGCATAGCCAAACATCTCTGAGAGCGGCACTGCCGCTTTGACCACCTGGGCATCTTTGCGGTTCGTCATGCCTTCGATTTTTCCCCTGCGGGAGCTGAGGTCCCCCATCACGTCACCGAGATACTCTTCCGGGGTGACAACCTCCACCGCCATGATCGGTTCCAGAATGGCCGGCCCTGCTCTGCGCGCCGCTTCCTTGAATGCAATGGAACCTGCAATCTTGAAAGCCATCTCCGACGAGTCCACAGCGTGGAACGAGCCATCGAACAGCCTCACCTTCACGTCCTCAACCGGGTATCCTGCAAGTACACCATTCTTCATCGCCTCCATGATACCGGTTTCGATCGGCTTTATGTATTCCCGGGGCACAGAACCACCGACGATGTCATTCTCGAACTCAAACCCTTTTCCTTTTTCGTTGGGTTCAATCTCGATAACGACATGTCCGAATTGACCACGGCCACCACTCTGACGGACGAACTTCCCTTCCGCCTCGACTTTCTTCGTGATGGTTTCCTTGTATGCAACTTGCGGCTTTCCGACGTTTGCCTCAACGCGAAATTCCCGCTTCATGCGGTCGACGATAATCTCCAGGTGCAACTCGCCCATCCCGCTGATGATCGTCTGACCTGTTTCTTCGTTCGATGAAACACGAAATGTAGGATCTTCCTCTGCCAACCGTTGGAGAGCTTCGCCAAGCTTTTCCTGATCAGCCTTTGTCTTTGGTTCGATGGCGACGTCGATGACGGGTTCCGGAAAAATCATCTTTTCAAGGATGATCGGATCGTCCTCATTCGTCAGCGTATCGCCTGTCCTCGTGCTCTTCAACCCAATGCCCGCCACAATGTCGCCTGCGTGCGCCTCGCTGACCTCTTCCCGGTGGTTGGCGTGCATTCTCAGAAGGCGGGAGACCCGCTCATTCTTGTCTGTCGTCGCGTTGTAGACATACGAACCAGATTTAAGGGTGCCTGAATAGACTCTGAAGTACGTCAAGCGGCCGACAAACGGATCGGTCATTATCTTGAACGCCAGCGCACTGAATAACTCCGTGTCGGACACTTTCCGAACGACATCATCCCGCCTGTGGGCATGATGCCCGTGGATGAGCCCCGTATTGATGTCAAGAGGAGACGGAAGCAAATCGATGATAGCATCAAGGAGGTTCTGGACCCCCTTATTCTTGAAGGATGAGCCACACAACACAGGAATGATACTGACTTTCAGCGTTGCCCTCCGGAGCACTTCCCGTACTTCTGCCGGAGAGATTTCTTTTCCGTCCAGGTACTTCACAAGAAGCGAATCGTCTTCATCAGCGACCGCTTCAAGCATCTTGATTCTGTATTCGTTCGCCTTGGGCCGCAGCTTTGCCGGGATCTCTATGTCATCCCACGTTGCGCCCTGGGTCCCCTCGTGATACATCCTCGCCTTCATCGTAATAAGATCGATAATGCCGGCGAACATCTCACCTTCGCCGACAGGAAGGTGGACAGGGATCGCGTTTGTGCCGAGGCGCGTGCGCATCATTTCAACAACGCCGAGGAAGTCCGCGCCGGCACGATCCATTTTGTTCACGAAGGCGATACGCGGCACTCCGTACTTGTCTGCCTGACGCCACACAGTCTCCGATTGCGGCTCGACGCCACCGACAGAACAAAAGAGCGCCACCGCACCGTCAAGGACACGCAACGAGCGTTCAACTTCAATGGTGAAGTCGACATGGCCTGGCGTGTCGATGATGTTGATGAGATTGTCGCGCCAGAAACAGGTGGTTGCAGCACTCGTAATCGTGATGCCCCGTTCCTTCTCCTGCTCCATCCAGTCCATCGTCGCGGCGCCATCGTGCACCTCACCCATCCGGTGCAACACGCCCGTGTAGAACAGGATGCGCTCTGTCGTGGTTGTCTTCCCGGCATCAATGTGAGCCATGATGCCGATATTCCTGGTTTTTTCTAGAGAGTATTCGCGAGGCATAAAATTACAGTGACCCGAGAGGGCAGCATTCCCCTGCGGTATGTGAAAACGATACGGACTATTTACCGAACGAGCGGTACTTGATTACCACTTAAAGTGTGCAAAAGCCTTGTTGGCTTCTGCCATGCGATGGACATCATCCTTCTTCTTGATCGCGCCACCCTCACCTGCAGCGGCAGCCATCAATTCAGAGGCCAGCTTCTGTGCCATCGATGTATCCGAGCGATCTTTGGAGTAGCCGATCAACCAGCGGATTGCAAGAGCGGTTCGTCGCTCGGGACGAACTTCTGTGGGAACTTGATAGGTAGCACCACCGACTCTACGTGCGCGCACTTCGATCATGGGCGACGCATTGTTAACCGCTTTCTTGAAAACATCCAGAGGCTTGTTTTTGGTTTTCTCCTCGATGAGGTCAAAGGCCCCGTACAGGATTCCCCGGGCAGTATGCTTCTTGCCCCCCTTCAACAAGGAATTGATGAATCGCGAAACCAAAATGTCCTGGTATTTTGGATCGGGACTTGTGATGCGTCGTGTTGAGCGTTTCTTTCTCATCCGTTCTCTGTGACCTAAGCCTGCTTTGGCTTTTTAGCTCCGTACTTTGAGCGCCCCTGTTTTCTGTCCTGCACACCCTGCGTGTCCAGCGTACCACGAATGATGTGGTAGCGAACACCCGGAAGATCCTTGACACGACCGCCTCTGATAAGAACGATAGAGTGTTCCTGCAGATTGTGGCCTTCACCTGGAATGTAGGCGGTTACCTCCATCCCATTTGTCAAGCGGACACGGGCGACCTTTCTGAGAGCTGAGTTTGGTTTCTTCGGAGTCGTTGTGTAGACCCTTGTGCACACTCCCCGCTTTTGCGGGCTGGACTGCAGTGCAGGGGACTTACTTTTCCAAAGAACCTGTTCTCTGCCGTTATGAACTAGTTGATTAATTGTCGGCACTCAGATCGACTCCTCTTGAGGCAAAAAAGTTGATTAAAATAGCTTTTTAATATACTACAATTTCTAGATTTTGTCAAACACTTTCTGCTGCCATGCCCCAAGAATTGTTGAACTTACGGGGCCACAACCCGGACCTTGCGTTTCCGCTCCTTCGGTGCCCCAACCTCCACCGGCTCGTAGCTCGGAGCACCCTCTGCCTCCGCAATCGGAGTTTCAGGCGATTCCACAAAGAGCTCGCGGTATTTCTTCTGACCTGTTCCAGCCGGGATCAAATGCCCCATGATCACGTTTTCTTTCAAACCGAGCAGATGATCGACTTTTCCTTCGATGGCAGCATCCGTCAGGACTTTTGTCGTTTCCTGGAATGATGCGGCAGAGATGAAGCTGTCCGTTGTCAGTGAGGCCTGGGTAATCCCGAGGAGAATAGGCTCTGATGTCGCGGCTTCTGCATCTCGCACCTCGACCACCTTCTTCTCCTTCTTTCGAATGTCAGCATTGATTTCCCGGACCGCCTTTTTCGTCGAAATCGCACCGATTTTCAGCTTCGAATCCCCCTTGTTCACCACCACGACCTTCCCAATCATGCTATCGTTTTCGTCGTGCAAGCGAGTCTTATCTACATTGTCCCCTTCCAGATACTTGGTGTCACCCGGATCGACGATTCGCTCTTTCTGCATCATCATACGGACAATAACTTCGATGTGTTTGTCATTGATCTTCACACCCTGCATCCGGTACACTTCCTGGATCTCATTCACAAGGTATTCCTGAACGGCTGTCGTGCCCTTGATCCTGAGGATATCGTGAGGATCGATGGCGCCGGCCGAGAGGCGGTCAGCAGCGTGCACCACATCATTGTCCTGCACCAGGATGTGCTTCCCGAGCGGGATCAGATACGTGCGCTTGTCCTTGCCGTCGTGGCTCTGCACAAACACTTCGCGTGCACCACGCTTCGGCTGACCGATCGTGACGATACCGTCGATTTCGGAGATCACTGCCGGCTCGTTCGGATGTCGTCCCTCAAACAGCTCAGTCACGCGCGGCAGACCACCGGTGATGTCACGCGTCTTGCCGATGTCACGCGGAATCTTCACGAGCACGGTGCCGGCGTGGATTACGTCACCGTCATCGACCATAAGATGCGCCCTCGTCGGGATGGAGTAGGTTGCAACTTTCTGCCCCTTCGCGTTGATAACCGCAATCGCCGGGATGAGACTTTTCTCGCGGCTATCGATGACCACCTTCTGAATGTGTCCGGTCTGCTCATCCGGTTCTTCACGGAACGAAACGTTCTCCTTGAGATCCACGTACTTCAGGGTTCCCTTGTGCTCTGATACGATCAAAGCGTTGTACGGATCCCACTCGTAGATCATCTCGGCCTTCGAGACTTTCGCGAGGTCACGAATCATGATCACCGAACCGTAGGGTACATCGTACTTCGTCAGGACGCGATTGTCATCATCGATGATATTGATGACACCGCTTCGGCCGGAGGCGATTAAGTGCTTGCCGGTTTCGGATTCAACTTCTATGGTCTTCAGACCTTCGTACTTCACCCTGCCTTCGAACTTGGAAAGGATCTGCGATTGTGCAGCGATCAAGCTGGCAGTTCCACCCGTGTGGAATGTCCGAAGTGTCAGCTGAGTACCCGGCTCGCCAATCGACTGTGCCGCGATGACACCGGTGGCAGTGCCAGGCTCAACAAGCTTTCCTGTTGTGAGGTCCCTGCCGTAGCATTTCGCGCAGACACCGCGTCGTGAGTTGCACGTCAACGCAGAGCGGATTTCGACCAGCTCGATCGACGTCTCGGAGATGCGCTGCGCCTTGTCCTCGTCTATGATTTCGGCTGTCTTGACGATGACCTGGCCCGTCAACGGATCCGTCACGTCGTGCACCGATACGCGTCCGAGAATACGCTCGGACAACGGCTCCTTCACATCCTCCCCTTCTTTCAGGGCGCTTGTCAGCACTCCGCGGATGGTACCGCAATCCTCCTCGGCGATGATGGCGTCCTGTGCGACATCGATAAGCCGGCGTGTAAGATACCCCGCGTCGGCCGTTTTCAGAGCGGTATCGGCAAGGCCTTTGCGTGCGCCGTGCGTCGAGATGAAGTACTCAAGGATCGACAACCCTTCACGGAAATTCGCCGTGATCGGATTCTCAATCAACTCGCCCGTTGCTCCCGACATGCTCTTTTGCGGTTTGGCCATCAGTCCGCGCATACCGGCGAGCTGTCGGACCTGCTCTTTGGAACCACGAGCGCCCGAGTCGACCATCATATAGAGTGAGTTGAACCCGTCCCTGGAATGCTGCAGCGAATCAAACAGCTTTTCAGCAATTCTGCTCGTCGCCCGGGTCCAGATGTCGATCACTTTGTTGTAGCGCTCACCATTTGTGATAAAGCCCCGATAGTATTGATTCTCGACGTTCTCCACGTCCTTCTGGGCTTTTGCCACCATCTCATATTTCTCTCGAGGAATAATGACATCCCCGATGGAAACGGACAGGCCGCCCTGGGTCGCGTACTGGAAACCGAGGTTCTTCAGGTTATCCAGAAACTTCGCAGTAACGAGATTGCCACAACGCCGGAAAACGTTCGCGATGATCTGCACGAGCCGCTTCTTGTTCAGTAGTTCATTGATGAACGGAACGTCTTTCGGTACAATTTGATTGAAGATCACGCGCCCTGTCGTTGTCTCGACGGGCTTGCCGTCGATACGAACTTTGATACGGGCGTGGAGGCCGATTCTTTTCTGATCGAACGCGATGATGGCGTCCTGCGGCGAGTAGAACGTCATTCCCTCACCCATGTCCCCTGCCCTGGACTTCGTCAGGTAGTAGCATCCGAGCACCTGATCTTGCGTCGGAGTAACAATCGGCGCACCGCTTGCGGGAGAAAGAATGTTATGGCTTGACAACATCAGAATGCGTGCTTCGACCTGAGCTTCGTACGACAACGGCACGTGGACGGCCATCTGGTCGCCATCGAAGTCAGCATTGAACGCCGTGCAGACCATCGGGTGAATTCTGATGGCCTTGCCTTCGACGAGCACAGGCTGGAACGCCTGGATACCCAACCGGTGCAGTGTCGGAGCGCGGTTGAGGAGCACCGGATGACCATCGATGATGTGGTCCAGAATATCCCAGACCTCCGGTCCCTTCTTGTCGACCATCTTCTTCGCACTCTTCACCGTCTTCACCAGTCCGCGCTCGATGAGTTTGCGGATGATGTGCGGTTTGAACAACTCGACCGCCATGTCCTTTGGCAGACCGCATTCGTGGAGCCTCAGTTCCGGACCGACGACGATGACGGAACGACCTGAATAGTCAACGCGCTTGCCGAGCAGATTCTGGCGGAACCGCCCCTGCTTCCCCTTTAACATGTCTGACAGCGACTTGAGGGCGCGGTTGTTGTCACTGCGGACCGCATTTACGCGCCGGGAATTGTCGAGCAGCGAGTCGACGGCTTCCTGGAGCATCCGCTTCTCATTGCGGAGGATCACCTCAGGGGCCTTGATCTCGATGAGCCTTTTGAGTCGGTTGTTCCGAATGATCACACGGCGATAGAGATCGTTTAGATCTGATGTCGCGAACCGTCCGCCTTCCAACGGCACGAGCGGCCGCAACTCGGGAGGAATGACCGGGATGACATCCAACACCATCCAGTCCGGCTTGTTTGGCGCGTTTGCCTCGCTCTTGCGGAATGCTTCAATAACCCGCAGGCGCTTGAGGGCTTCAGTCTTCTTTTGGACCGATGTTTCGGTCTTGACCTCAACACGCAACTCCAGCGCGAGTTCATCGACATGCACGCGTCTGAGCAGATCCTTGATTGCGTCGCCGCCCATCTTCGCAATGAACTTTTTCGGATCCGAGTTTTCAAGGTCGTCGTTGTTTTCCGGCAGCGAAGCGATGATCTCGAGGTACTGATCCTCAGTAATGAGATCCTGCTTCTGAATACCTGTCGTGCCGGGGTTGATGACGACGTAGGACTCATAGTAGATGATCTTCTCGAGTTCTTTGCTCGAGAGTCCGAGGACATAGCCGATCTTGCTGGGCAGCGATCGGAAATACCAGATGTGGACGACAGGCACCGCGAGGGCGATATGGCCCATCCGCTCCCGACGAACGCTTTTTTGCGTCACCTCAACGCCGCACCGGTCGCACGTGATCCCCTTGTAGCGGATCCGTTTGTACTTGCCGCAATGGCATTCCCAATCTCGAACCGGTCCAAAAATCTTCTCGCAGAAGAGACCGTCTTTTTCGGGTCGGAACGAACGGTAATTGATTGTTTCCGGCTTTGTCACCTCGCCATGCGAGCGGGCCAGAATCATATCAGGCGATGCCAGGCTAATGATGATCTTGGAAAAGGTCTTCTTCGCTGACGCTTCGCTTGATGTAAATGGCATGTAGAACCTCCATCGAACAATTGTATTTTGCTACGCCGAGGGCGCAGACCAGTTCAGGGTCTTACCGGGGGATCAAAACGACATCACACAAGTTTGATCTCGAGACCAAGACCTTGCAGCTCTCGAATGAGCACGTTGAACGATTCAGGCACGTTCGGCTCAGGCAAATTGTCGCCCTTGACGATCGCTTCGTAGACCTTTGCCCGGCCAACGACATCGTCGGACTTGATCGTGAGAATCTCCTGTAACACATGAGACGCACCGTAACCTTCGAGTGCCCACACTTCCATTTCACCAAATCGCTGGCCGCCAAACTGCGCTTTTCCGCCGAGCGGCTGCTGCGTGATGAGGGAGTAGGGTCCGATGGAACGGGCATGGATCTTGTCATCCACCAAATGCGAGAGCTTCATCATGTAGATATAACCGACGCTCACTTCTTGATCGAATGGCTCGCCTCTGCGACCGTCTATCAGTATCGATTTTGAATTCTCACTGAGACCCGCCTTGCGAAGCTGCTCCTGCACGTCCTCCCATGTAGCACCGTCAAAGATCGGCGAAGCGTACGTTACGCCGAGCTCGTGTCCGGCCCAGCCGAGGGCAACCTCGAACAACTGGCCGAGGTTCATACGGGATGGCACGCCCAGAGGGTTGAGAACGATATCAACGGGACGGCCGTTGGGGAGAAACGGCATATCTTCGACCGGGACGATGGTGGAAACAACACCCTTGTTTCCGTGTCGGCCGGCCATCTTGTCGCCAACGGACAGCTTGCGCTTCTTGGCAACATAGACCTTTGCCAACTGCACGATACCAGGTGCCAGCTCATCGCCCAGCTGAATCTTATTTTTTTCGTGGCGATGCTGCTCTTCAATTTCGCTCAGTTTCTGGCGGTAGTTTTCATAGATCTTCACTACGAGGTTGTTCTTGCGCTTTTCGTCAACCCAGTCCTGATTGTAGTCGAGGTTGTCGACATTTTCAAGCGACTTGAATGAATCCTCTTTAAGAGCCGTGCCACTGCGGATAACGACATTTCCGTCGTTGTCCCGAATGCCGATGGATTTCTCGCCGGTCAGAAGCTGCTCCAGTTTCTTCCCGAGCTTTTCCTGAAGTTCTTTGAGATCCTTTCGGCGTGAGCGATCGAGCGACTCGAGTCTTTTCTTGTCCTCTTTCTTGCTCTCGGTATCCTTCTTCTTGCGGCTGAACAGCTTCGTCGAAATCACAACGCCCTTCATTCCCGGAGGAGCTTTCAGCGACGCATCCTTCACATCACCAGCCTTCTCGCCGAAGATCGCTTTCAGAAGTTTCTCTTCCGGCGTCGGGTCGGTTTCTCCCTTCGGAGTGATTTTTCCGATGAGGATGTCTCCCTCATTCACCTCTGCCCCGATACGAACGATGCCGTTCTCGTCCAGGTCTTTTGTCGCTTCTTCGCTGACGTTGGGGATTTCACGGGTGAGTTCCTCTTCGCCACGCTTGGTGTCGCGCACCTGGAGCTCGAACTCTTCGATATGGATCGACGTGAAGACGTCTTCTGCGACGATCCGCTCGCTGATGATGATAGCATCTTCGAAGTTGTACCCGCGCCACGGCATGAACGCAACGAGGACGTTTCTCCCAAGTGCAAGTTCGCCTTCATTGGTCGCACAGCCATCAGCAAGGACATCTCCGCGTTTTACCCGGTCTCCCTCTTTCACAAGGGGCTTCTGGTTGATGCAGGTATCCTGATTCGTGCGGAAGAACTTTGTGAGCCTGTATTCAACGCGCCGCTTATCGTCGAAGCTGATGATCGCTTCGGTGCTGTTTTCGTCGATATCATACTGGACGATGATGGCATCCGCCGTCACCGATTCCACAATGCCGTTGCGTTCTGCGGCGATCATGGTCCGCGAATCGCGGGCAAGCTTTTCTTCGAGTCCTGTCCCAACGATTGGAGATACGGGCGTGAGCAACGGAACGGCCTGGCGTTGCATGTTCGAGCCCATCAGTGCGCGGTTGGCGTCATCATGCTCCAGGAACGGGATCAAGGCTGCCGCCGCGCTGACGATCTGGTTGGGGGCAACGTCCATGTACTGGATCTTGTCGGGTTCGGCCAGCGGGTAGTCGCTCTGGAACCGCGATTTCACTCTTTCCTCACGGAAGCGCCCGCGTTCATCAATCGGCGCGTTCGCCTGTGCGATGGTGACCTCGTCTTCCTTCTCGGCAGCAAGGAAGTCGATTTCCTCAGTCACCTTCCCCCCCTTCACCTTTCGGTACGGGGTCTCGATGAAACCAAAATCGTTGATCCGTGCGTGGATGCACAACGATGAAATCAGACCGATGTTCGGGCCTTCCGGGGTTTCGATGGGGCACAAGCGGCCATAGTGCGTATAGTGGACGTCGCGGACCTCGAAGCCTGCACGCTCGCGCGTCAAACCGCCCGGTCCGAGGGCGGACACGCGCCGTTTGTGCGTCATCTCAGCCAGAGGATTGGTCTGATCCATGAACTGGGAGAGCTGGTTCGTACCGAAGAATGCGTTGATCACACTCGTGATCGTTCGGGCATTCACAAGGTCCTGCGGTGTGATGGTTTCGCTGTCGCGGAGGTTCATGCGCTCGCGGATGGTCCGCGTCATGCGGGACAACCCGACGTTGAACTGTTGTGCGAGCTGCTCACCGACAGTGCGGACACGCCGGTTGCCGAGGTGATCGATATCGTCAACGTTTTTCTTGCCCTGCTGGAGATCGATAAGGTACTTCACAATCGCAACGATGTCTTCTCTCGTGAGGGTCGTTACATCTTCCTTGATGCTCAGTCCCAGCTTTGCGTTCATACGATGACGGCCAACGTCGCCGAGATCATAGCGCTTGGGATTGAAGAACAACCGGTCGATCAGGTTTTTCGCTGTGTCGAGGTCCGGCGCCTCGCCTGAACGCAGCTGCGAGTAGATAGTCTCAAGGGCATCTTCTTCTGATCGCGCCACGTCGCGCAGAATCGTGTTCGCGATGACGGACCGTGCGTCCGTCGCTTCCGACTTCAGCAAACGGATCTTCCGGATTTCCGACTTTTTGATCTGCTTGATGTTCTCTTCTGTGAGCTTGGCGTCCTTGTTGATGAAGATTTCGCCGGTCTTCTTGTCAAACACGTCGCTGCAGATTGTGCGACCGACGTATTCCTTCAGGCTCACCTTGTTCGCTTCGATTTCCTCGACCAGGTCGAAGAGATCGAGGATCTCGTCGTCGGAAGAATACCCGAGGGCGCGGAGAAGCGTCGTGACAGGGAATTTCTTCTTACGATCGATGTACGCATACATCACATTGTTGATGTCCGTGGAGAATTCCACCCACGAACCGCGAAACGGTATGATGCGGGCCGAATACATCAACGTTCCGTTCGGGTGGACAGATTCGCCGAAGAACACGCCCGGGGAACGATGGAGCTGGCTCACCACGACGCGTTCCGCACCATTGATGATGAACGTGCCGCGCGACGTCATGGCCGGGAGATTCCCGAGATAGACTTCCTGTTCCACCGTGTCGGTGAACTCCTGGCTGCCTTCCCGTTTTGAGGAGAGACGCAGTTTTGCCTTGAGGGGCACGGAGTACGTCAGTCCACGTTCCTGACATTCGACGACTGAGTACTTCGGTTTCTCGACGTAGTACTCCGCGAATTCAAGAAGGAAGTTTTCCCGAGCGTCGCTGATCGGGAAGTTCATTTCAAATACCTGCTGCAGGCCGTGCTTCTTCCGCCGATGCGGCGGTACGTCCGGCTGCAGGAATTTGTTGAATGAATCCATCTGTACGTTGAGCAGATCTGGAGTCTCGATAACCGATGGAATGCGGCCGAATGAGATTCGACCGGCTGAGCCATTGGATTGGTTCTTCAATTCAACCACTCCTTTTGAAATGGATAGATGAGCCTCAGGACAAGCGCTCGAAAATCGTTGGGATCCGGGAAAACGGAAGATGCAGAAAGCCCACGAAGAAAGGGATCGTGGATGCTGCACTCCAAAGATAACTCAAGCCGATGGCTCGCACTCGCTCTGGAGCGAGGAAACCATCGGCTTTAAGCCTTGTTTTGTTCGCCAGTTTCTTCTTGCCTGTTCAACGACGGTGAAAAAGAGAAACGTTTGGAAGAGAATTCGGCAACGCGTTACTTCAACTCAACCTGTCCGCCTGCTTCTTCAAGTTCCTTCTTCAACTTTTCCGCCTCTTCCTTGTTGAGACCTTCCTTCACGGCTTTCGGAGCGCCGTCAACAAGATCCTTGGCTTCCTTCAGTCCGAGTCCGGTTGCGGCACGCACAACCTTGATGACATTGATCTTCTGTGCACCGGCGCTCTTCAGCTCAACCGTGAACTCAGTTTGTTCTTCGACGACTGGCGCTGCGGCGGCGGGTGCTGCGCCTGCGAACATCATCGGGGCCGCAGCGGTGACGCCGAACTTCTCTTCGAGCGCTTTCTTCAATTCCGCCGCTTCGAGCAGCGTAAGCTTTTCAATTTTCTCGACAATTTCTGCAACTGCTGACATTGTATTTCTCCTTGGTTAAGAATGTTCAAACACGTTAGAATGCCTAGGCCGCTTTCTTCTTCTCGATCGCATCAATCACGTTGACGAGATCCCGCATCACGGCACCGATAGCTCCGACGATTCCGGAGATAGGCGCTTGAATGCTTCCCAGGACTCCGGCCATCAATTCGGCCCGGGTCGGCAGCTTGGAAAGCTCATCCAGTCGTGATCCATCAAAGACCTGTTTTTCAAGTACGGCAACTTTCAGTTTCAGCTTGCCGGACTTTTCACTGAACTTCTTGATGATCTTTGCGGGGGCAACTACGTCGTCGTAACTGAAAGCGATACCAGTCGGCCCAACCAGCTTGTCGTATACAGCATCGCAACCGGTCACGCGTTCCAGGGCTTTCTTCGCGAGCGTGTTCTTGACTACTCTGTACTCGACACCGGCTTTCCGGAATTCCCGTCGAAGCTCGGTAGCTTGTTCGACAGTCAACCCGGTGAAGTCGGCAAAGTACATTGCACTCGCGCGCGTTGCCCTTTCAGCAACTTCGGCTACGATCGCCTCTTTCTCCGATCGATTCATTTGGTACCTTCCAGATAACTATGTGTGTTCACCACGTGCAGGTCTGCAACCGCCTTGACCTGTGAAGACCGATGAGAAGCCCCGATCACTCGGGCACCGGACTTCGTCCGTACGATGTGAGTGCGTAAGTTCGTTTTTAGTGACCAGCGATTTCAGCCCGGTCGATGTGGACTCCGGGTCCCATCGTGGTCGAGATCGCGATACTTTTGATATAAGTGCCCTTCGCCGTCGAGGGCTTCAGGCGAACGATCGTCGTCAGGAATGACTGGATGTTTTCAACCAGCTTTTCCTTTTCAAACGTCGCTTTACCGACTGTGGCGTGCACGATGCCTGCTTTGTCAACGCGGAATTCGATCTTGCCCGCCTTGACTTCCTTGACGGCCTTCCCGACTTCCATCGTGACCGTACCGCTCTTTGGGTTTGGCATCAGCCCGCGGGGACCGAGAATCCTTCCGAGCTTTCCGAGATCTCCCATGACATCCGGAGTGGCGATGATCACATCGACGTCTGCCCATCCCTGCTGGAGTTTGTCCAGGTAGTCCTGGAATCCAACGTGGTCTGCGCCGGCTGCCTTCGCTTCATCGTCCTTCGGGGGCTTTGCAACTACCAGCACACGAACGGCTTTTCCGATGCCATGCGGGAGCGCGACGGTTCCGCGTAGTGCCTGGTCAGCTTTCTTCGGATCGACGCCCAGACGGACTGCGATATCGACACCTTCGGAGAATTTCCCCGAGGCAGTGTCTTTCACCTTTTGCACAGCGTCGGCGATCGTGTAGCTTTTCTTCTCTACCTTCGTCGCTACTGCTTTGTAGCGTTTGCTTCGAGTTCTCATACGATGAATCTCACTTTCCGTGCGCGTGTTGATTAATCTTCAACCGTGATGCCCATGCTGCGGGCAGTCCCGGCAACCATGCTCATTGCGGCCTCGACTGAAGCTGCATTCAGGTCAACCATTTTCGATTCAGCGATCTCGCGGACTTGCTTCTTCGTGACCTTGCCGACCTTGTTGCGGTTCGGTTCTCCCGAGCCCTTCTCGAGCTTGATCGCTTTCAGGAGCAATGTCGCCGCGGGAGGAGTCTTCGTGATAAACGTGAACGACTTATCACTAAAGACGGTGATGATGACCGGGATGATCAGGCCTTGCTGGTCTTTGGTCCTCGCGTTGAACTGTTTGCAGAACTCCATGATGTTCACACCCTTCTGACCAAGGGCAGGACCGACCGGTGGCGCCGGGTTTGCCTGACCGGCAGGAATTTGGAGTTTTATGAAGCCCGTAATTTTTTTTGCCATAAACGATCTACCTCTCTCTTAATATTGGACGACCCACAAAGCCCGAAACTATTTTTCCAATTCCACCTGGACGAAATCGAGCTCCACCGGAGTCTTTCGTCCAAAGATGCTGACCATCACCTTCACCTTCATTTTCTCCCCATTCACTTCCTGCACGAATCCAGAGAAGTTGTTGAAGGGACCTTCGACCACTTTCACAGCATCTCCCATGCGGAAAGGGATCTCAACCATCACGACGTCTTTCTTTTCCTCCATCTTGCCGATCAGCCGACGCACTTCATCGGGCTGAAGAGGAGCAGGATTGTTCTTGTCAGGTACAAATCCGAGAACCGACGGCGCCTCGAGGATCAGGTGAATGGTCTCTTTGTCGAGCACCGTTTCCACGAGCACATACCCCGGGAAGAAGTTCTTCACCCTTGCTTTCTTCTTGCCATCCTTGACCTCGATGACCTTTTCCGACGGGATCATCACGCTTGACAGCCGCTCGCCCAAATTCATGCGGGCAACCTCCGACTCGAGGTAAACCTTCACCTTCCCTTCGTGTCCTGAGTATGTCCGAACAACGTACCAGCGCTTATTCAACTCTCTTGCCCTTCCACAGGTTAAAGGATCGCCTTGAGGGCTGCAGCCAGCAGCGTGTCGACACCCCAGGTAAACATCGAAATGATAAGGCAGACGATGATGACGATCTTCGTGGATTCCGCGAGTTCCTCGCGCGTCGGCCACGTGACCTTTCCCATCTCTTTGGTTACATCATTGAAAAAGTTTAGGATTTTTTCTTTCATGGTTCTCCACCCAAATGGATGTCAGATTCATCGATGCGATCATGCTTCACAAGTGCACGTCAGGAGGGACTCGAACCCCCAACCTGCGGTTTTGGAGACCGCTGCTCTACCAATTGAGCCACTGACGTAGGAAACGTTCCCAGGAGAGTACAGACACCATTCGTTCACTGCAACGGGGTGTCTACCAGCCAGGTGTTGTCACTTCGTTTCTTTGTGGGGTGTGCGCTTCTTGCACCACTTACAGTATTTCTTGTACTCAACCCGGCCGGTCTGCAGCTTCTTATTTTTCGTGGCGCTGTAATTTCTGCGTTTGCAGGTTGAGCATTCTAAGGTAATAATGTCTCTCACGACGTTCGACTCCGCTTGTGAACAAACTATGATCGGTAATGCCCTGAGCTTGCGATCGGGATTGAACCGATGACCTCTTCCTTACCAAGGAAGTGCTCTACCAACTGAGCTACGCAAGCGTGCAACCAACTTCATAATTCGATATTCGTTATTCGATATTGAATATTCACCTGTGAATGTCGAATATCGAACTCCCAATCTCGAACTCAGAAGTGAGTAGTCGAGCGGGAGACGGGACTCGAACCCGCGACCAACAGCTTGGAAGGCTGTGACTCTACCAACTGAGTTACTCCCGCGAATCATGCTAAAAGGTAGATTGAAGAAGGAAGAAGTTTACGAAAACTTCAGGATCCTTTTCGCAGCACTTTCTCCCACTCCTTGCTTCTACCTTCTGACTTCTAACTTAGTTTCGTGGGCAGGGAAGGATTCGAACCTCCGAAGGCGTGAGCCGTCAGATTTACAGTCTGATGCGTTTAACCACTTCGCTACCTGCCCGAGACATCAAGCGCGCATCGCGCGATCAATTCCAACGCTCCAGCGAAACAACACAGCTGCCTCGCACAAGCTGCATCACGTTCGATTCCATCAACCTGTCACTCGAGAGCTGGCGGGCGGATTCGGACCGTCGACCTGCTGATTACAAGTCAGCTGCTCTACCAACTGAGCTACGCCAGCAAGATAAGCGTACCCCCACTGCGAGATGCCGCACCTCGGTCTTCGCGGACGAAGAAAGCGACAGCAGCTTAACAAACTGGGGGGAAACACTTGGTACTTGAGCCTTATAATTTAACAAAAATTGCTAAAAAGTCAACGGGAAAGAGGAGAAAAAACCACTTTCGCACGATCCGATTGCCTTATTCTCTTCCTTGACGTCGACTCTGGATCAGCTGTTCCTTCATCGCTCTCGCAGGTCCAAATGTGGGATCAACCAAAAGGGCGTTTTCGATGCAAACTGAGGCGTCTGAAGACTGGTTTTTGGTCAAAAAACGGGCCCCGTTGGCGGTCAACATTTTGGCATAGAGGCTACGCAGTCCTTTCGTCAGCCGACTGTCAAAGGAGGAGGGTCGGTAGTCGATACTAACAGGCCTAAGCCCTGTATTATCAACGACATGCGACAGCCGGAACAGAAGACCGTCGGGAATTCTGAAGTATTGCTGAGCGAATTCGGGCTCGATTTCGGGGCCAACGTAGACCTGACGGTTCTCCATCGATCGCTCAACGAAGCTATTGATCATTCCCACGAACCGGGCTTCTATCGCCCGAGGATCATATGGAAGATCATGTTCGAATTTGTATAGTTCTCCAAGAAAGGAATCAACTTCCACCTCTGAGCGATCGATCAACCAGGGATAGCGATCCTTCAGGTGGATGAGATACCATGATCGGCGCAACAACTCCTTGTCGATCACGACAAGGTCGGGTCTCTCCTTCCTCACAAGTTGGAAATAGAGCGACGGAGCAACGAAGTAGTCCCACTGGTACGAAAGGATCACCGCGTCCTTTTCTATGTTCGCGAAAACGTTGTGCACATAATCTGCTACAAGATAATTATCCGCTTCGCTTACTTCTTTGAGATTGCTGACCAGTTGTGCTACCGGCAGAGACAGCAACGAGAGTGACACCAGAGCGAGTAAGCGAGTCGACTGGCGACCGGAAAGGAAATGCAACAATCCAAGCGTACCGAAGAAGACGAAGACACCCGCCACGATATAGGCGAGCAGGAAGTATGAGTCAATATCGTGGATATCGTAATTGATCGAGTAGGAAATACAGCCGAGGAGTGCAACCACGAGAAACCAGAAGATCATCCTGTCCGATCGAAACAACCGCCACACACCGTAGAGCAGGACGACGATTATGAGCCAGTTGAATTCCGATGAAAAATGATTGAAGAAATAGGAGAGCTGCTTTTCGGCGCTGTCGAAGCTCGAGAACATCCATGTGCGGTACTGTTTCCCCGATACATGCCAGAAGAATCGTTCGGCCTCTGCCGGATATCCCCAGTTGAGGGGCGGATGCACACCTGCCCGAATCGGAAGATAGAGATAGGGAGTGAGTCCAAGAGAAAGGAACGGGAGCAGTTTCAATGCTCCAAGAATTGACTGCCTGCTCAAACCATACGACTTGACGTAGAGGTAGGCGAGACCTGGAACGATCAAGAGAGTCGTCAGATGATTTGTGAAGCTGAGTCCGAGCAGAAAAGCAGCCGCAATGAGGTATCGTGAAATCTTCGGGTTTTCCTCCGCATCAATACCCTTCAGAAAAAACAACGTCGTCAACAACACCAACAGCAGGTGGAGTCCGTAGACTTCCACAGCGACAGACTGGCCCCAGACAGTCGCACTGAATCCAAACACGAGCGACGCAATTGCTGCGGCAAGGCGAAGGACGGATTTCTCATGCGGAAGAGGTGCGCGACGTTTACGCTTCTGTGAGTCCGCCAGCCCGGCGAGCACCAGGAGGAGTTTGAAGAACACGCCAACAGCAACAGCCACAACAACCGACGAGAAGATATTGAGCTTCAGGATTTCCTCTCCGCCGAGTGGGACCCACAGCGCGCAGTGTGCGACAAGCGTGAACAAGGGATAGCCGGTTGGATGAGCGATCCCAAGCAGGCTCGCGACAGTCGCCAGTTCGCCTGCATCGATAAATGAAACCGTCCTGCACATCGTCGTCAGGTACACACTGAAGCACAGTACCGCCACCGCTGTGGCGAGGAACCACTCATTCGCGACTATAGCCCGGACTCTGTTCATCATTTTGGAATCGATCTCACTGTTGCAGCGAAGAGCCTCCGGTTTACTTTCCTTGTCTGCTGGAGCCCCCTGCGGAAAGCACCCGGCGAGGCACTCCCCATGGCAGCGACGACGGTCTGCAGTCTTTCTTTATCGGCTGGGAGGACGAAGTCTGCGGTCTCCGAATTCATCCGGATACAGGCTTCCAACCGGCGCATGTATTCAAGGTTCTTCAGGATCTTCCTGACGTCACTCTGCCTGAGCACGTTCTTCCCCAGCAAGGAAGCGACTGCTTCGAACGTGCTGGAGCGGATCAGCCATTTGAACTCGCCGCCGTAACGCAACTGGACTGCCTGTACCAGGAATTCGAGATCGACGAGCCCTCCGACGCCAACTTTCAAATCCTCACCGACGTTCTGTCTCGACCGCTCTTTCACCATCCGCCCTCTCATAGAGATAATTTCCTTCTTCCATTCTTTTGGCAACGGCGAGCCGTACGCAGTCGACAGAACATGGTCCATTACTTCGCGCCCGAAGTCTGCATCCCCTGCAACGAATCGTGCCTTGAGAAGTGATTGCCGTTCCCACAGAGAAGCGCGACCTGCGAAGTAATCCTTGTAGTAGTGGAATTCGGTCGCCAGCGGCGCGTTCTTCCCTTCCGGTCGAAGCCGAAAATCGACCTGGTAGACCTGATCGAGCATTTCCCTCAACCTTCGACCAAGCGTGTTTACGATTTTCGAAGGATTTGCGCCGGATCCTCCCTTATGCAACAGAATCACGTCAAGATCGGAACCGATGGAGATCTCTCCGCCGCCGAATTTCCCCAACGCAATCAGCGCAACCGACAAACCCCTGGCTTGCCCCAATTCTATCCGGGCCCGGGTGAAGGCGTCCACGACGATTTCATCGGCGAGGTTGCTCAATTCGCCGGTGAGTTCGCGAACAGAAATCTCCCCCAAGACAAAACGAAGAACCGACTTGAACTCATTATAGAGACGATGCCGCTGCAAGTTGGAGCTCTTGAGGAAGGTCCACCCGATACCGGGACTCAACAGATCTTCAGAACGGCCGACAAGGGCTTCGAAGAGAAGCGGTTCACGCGAAAGCAGGTCCACATACCTGGAACTCCGCGAACAAAGCACCAGCAGCAGATCCAGTGCTTTGTCATTCGATGCGGCTTGCTGAAGAGTCCTCTTGATTGGTGCGGAGGATGCGAGCCGGAGGAAATTATGAAGACACCAATCTGGAGCCCGGTGCTTTCGAATCAAGCCCATGAAGATGTGAAAGCGGATGGGATGAGCCAGTTCTGGCATCTCTTTCAAGATTCGGCTGATCTGCAGCTGAGCTCCCCGTTCGTCGAGAACTCCCCATTTCCGCAGCTTGGTCAGATCCAGCACAGATTCTGTTCCCTCCCTGCTGTTGCTCATCGGAAGACCCGGCTTCTTTCCGAATACGGAGCGAACGACTGTTTTGATCCTTGTCTGATGGGACGCAAGGTCTTCCGAAAATGAGGCGGCTGAATCGTAACCCAACTGCCGCGCAAGGATTCGTCGTTCCTCCTCCGATTCCGGGATAGTGTGCCTCTGGAGGCCGTGGAGAAGCTGCAGCCGGTCTTCGACAGTACGCAGAAAGCGATAGGCGGATTCCAGAACACGCTCCTCGTTTTCCTTGAGGTGCTTCGATTGGACAAGTTGCCGGAGAGCGAGCAGCGTATTGCGCTGCCGGAGCTGCATATTGTTTCCACCATTGAGGAGTTGAAGCGCCTGAACCACAAATTCAATATCCCGGATGCCTCCACTCCCTAACTTGATGTTCTTCTTGTTGCCAAGATTCGACTCAATTCTCGCTTTGATCCTCGCGATCTCTTCAAGAGGGCTGGCGAGCAACGTCTTCGGGTAGATGAACGGCTGAATTTCTTCCCTCCATCCTTCTCCCACGCGTAGGTCTCCCGCCACCACCCTCGACTTGATGAGCATCTGGCGCTCCCAGAGTTCTCCACGCGCCTCATAGTAGGCGAAATACGCAGCCCGGGACATCGCAAGAGGACCAGAATTGCCGTCCGGTCGCAAACGCATGTCCACTCTATATAAGTGCCCCTCCGCGGTGTGCTCAGACAGTCGCCGGATCACGTATTCAGCCACCCTGCAGTAATATTCGTGCAGCGTCGCGAGTCGCAGCTGTGAACCACCGAATGCCCCATCCTTATCGTACACGAACACAAGGTCAATATCGGAGCTCACGTTCAACTCCTCGCCGCCAAGTTTTCCCAAACCGATGACAGCCAATTCCCTCCTGACGTCACCCTCTACAGCCCCGGCGATCTGGTCATACGCCAGCTCCAGCACTGACCCGATGATGGCGTCAGCGAGGGCTGACAGTTCTCCAGATGTCGTCGCAACATCCGCCTCTTTGAGAATCTGTCGGGCTCCGATGCGGAGCAGTTCCCGCCGTTGGAATCGTTTGAGTGAATCGAGCTTCTTTTCCGAGCGCTGGAAAAGTCCCATTGCATCGGTCGCTTCCGTGGCATACTCCTCGCGTTCTTTGGTGATTGTGAGGACATTTGATGACGTGAGCCAGCGAAAGAGCTCAGGACTCCGGACGAGGATATCGGCAAGGTACTGGGATTGTGAGAAAAGTTCGAGAACGATTTGCTGCAGAAGGCGATGGACCTCGAAATCGCGCAACCAGGCTGACGAAAACCCGGTCACGAGAAAGCGATGGTAACTCGTCAATGCCCGACGAGGGTTGGCAGTTGCGCGCACATCGCCCTTCAGATTCTTGAGGAACAAAGGAGGCGACAAACCGGCATCGGCAGCGAGCTGGCCGATTGCACGGTAAAGTTCATCATCGGTAGAGGGCGCGATGCTCTGACTGTGTTCAGCATCCATCATGAAATAGATAATACTGAAAAAGACGGACAGATTCTAAGATCGAGAGGAACATTCCAGGCGAAGAGAGCAAGCGTCAGCGTTATGTTGATTCGTCGGTCGTCGATGGTAAGTGACCGTCACCCTACAGCTGGAACAGAGTCAGGTGACGGGCACTCCCCTTGATTCTCATCCGGTCTTGGTCTATATTTCTGCACCTTTTTCATAGAGGCCTCATGGTCGCCCTTTCTGCATTTTTCAAGCTCAATCAACTCGGATCGAACGTCAAGCAGGAAATCCTCGCCGGCCTCACGACGTTCGTCACCATGGCATACATCATCATCGTCAACCCGAAGATTCTGGAAGCGGCCGGGATGCCCTTCGGACCTTCGATGGTAGCGACAATCCTTAGCGCGTCGTTTGGAACTCTCCTGATGGGCCTTTACGCGAATCGTCCGTTTGCCATCGCTCCCTACATGGGCGAGAACGCGTTCATCGCCTTCACCGTCGTCAAGGTGATGGGATACAGCTGGCAGACGGCTCTCGGCGCCATATTCATCAGCGGCGTCTTGTTTGCCATCCTGACCTTTTTCAAAGTGCGAAGCTGGCTCGCCGATGCGATTCCCGAGTCACTGAAAATCGGACTCGGTGTGGGGATCGGTTTGTTTCTGAGCTTCATCGGTTTGAACGAAACGGGGATCGTCCGCCTGGGCGTGGAAGGTGCACCTGTCCATATCGGCGACTTTCACCAACCGTCGGTGCTCCTGGCGGTCCTTGGATTTCTTCTCATTGGATTCCTGATCATCAAGAGGACGAATGGCGCCATTTTCATCGGCATTCTCGCAGTGACCGCAATCGGATTCGTCCTGGGAATTGCCCCGTTTCCCGATCGGTGGATGAGTCTGCCTCCCGACATCGGCCCGATATTCCTGAAGCTCGACATTGCGGGGGCTTTTACGTGGGGACTTTTTTCTGTCATTCTCACGATTTTCGTCATGGCTTTTCTCGACACACTCGGCACATTGCTTGCGTTGGCGTTACGGGCGAACCTGCTTGACGAGAAGGGGAATCTGCCTGAGATTGAGAAACCGATGATGGCTGATGCGATAAGTACAATCTTCGCCTCGCTTCTTGGGACAACGACGACTGGTGCCTACATTGAGTCCGCGACCGGCATAGCGGCAGGCGGCAAGTCCGGCCTCACGGCTCTCGTTGTGGCGATCCTTTTTTTGTCAGCGTTGTTCTTCGCTCCGTTTCTTTCCTCCATCCCGGCTTTTGCATACGGCCCATCACTGATCATCGTCGGAGCGATGATGATCTCACCAATTGCACGCCTGAAGTTCGATGATTACACGGAGGTCCTCCCGGTTTTTTGCATCATTGTCATGATGAGCTTCACCTACAACATCGGAATTGGCATGACGGCAGGGTTCCTGGTGTATCCTCTCTTCAAGATCCTTGGCGGAAAGAGAGACGAGATCCAGACGGGATTGTGGGTACTTGCTCTGCTCTCATTGCTGTTCTTTGTGTTCTACCCGTACTGACTCCTTCTATCAATGGAAAGTGACCCTCACCCCGTCGTCGGAACGATGGTAGGTGACGGGCACTCCATCCTTAAATCCGCGATAGATAGGCCAAGCTATCGGGAACTGATTTTGGAGAGGAAGAACCTTGGTGAAGACGGGTGTGGGTGGAGAAACAGGATCAAGTGAAGTGAGTTGTAGGGTGGTACTGGGGAAGAACGAGGTCC
>QYQB01000090.1 GCA_007280275.1 bacterium
GTCCTGACACCCTACATCACACACGACATCGGCGGGTTTATCGGACCGAATATCAGTCTCGATCTGTACACCCGCTGGGTCCAGTTCGGTGTGTTCAGTCCGTTCCTCCGGTTGCATTCGGCACACGAGAATCCGGAGCAGGGAAACGTCAGGATGCCCTGGACGTACGGCGACAAGGAAACCGCCCTCGCGAAGAAGTTCTTCAATTTGCGCTACAATCTAATTCCATACATCTATACGTACTGCCGTGTTGCTACGGATCAGGCTTTGCCGATCGTTCGTCCGCTCTACCTTGAGTACCCATCGGTGAGCAAGGTCTATAATTATCCTGGCGAGTACATGTTCGGGAAGGAATTCCTCGTAGCTCCGGTAGCCGATTCAACCGGGGAGAAGGAAGTGTACCTGCCCCCCGGTGAGTGGATCGATTACTTCACTGGGCAGAAATATGCTGGAGACCGGACGATCCGCGAGAAGTATCCGCTTGATCGCATGCCGTTGTTCGTAAAGGCCGGATCAATCATCCCGATGCAACCTGATATGGCGTATTCGGATCAGAAACCGCTCGAGACGCTCGTCGTGGATGTGTATGCCGCCGATAAGGGATCATTCTCACTGTATGAGGATGATGGTAACTCGTTGGACTACAAGACTGGTAAATCCGCCTGGACACCACTTGCATTCACGAAGGCAGGTGGAAAACTGGAACTGAGCCTCGGTCCGACAAAAGGCGAATACACCGGCCAACCGGCAGCGAGAGCGTATGAAGTTCGCGTTCATGGAGTCACGAAACCGGGTTCCGTGACTGTCAACAACAGGAAGGTCGACATGGGAGCGGGGAAAGACGCTTGGTCGTGGGACAAGGACAAGTCTGTCGTGATCGTCACGGTTGAAGCAAAGAAGATCAGGGAGACGGTGAAGGTGGTGGTGCAGTAATCGAATGCATCAGGTTTTTGAGAACAAGACGCCGCCTGACCATTTGGCCGGGCGGCGCTTTTTTATGCCTGATTTCCAGTCCATATTCCGCTTCTCCGATTGAAAGAACTAGAAGCGCGGACGAAAACATCAACTTTGCCACGAAGCCACCAAGGCACGAAGAAGATCTTTAGATTTTCTTCACTTTCAAGAACCTTTGTGACTTTTGCGCCAGAGGCGCATGAGCCTTTGGCTCAGTGTCTTGGTGGCAGGACTTGTCGGCCGCGTCTCTAGGCAGGATTCCAGGATCTGCAGGAGAACTGTCGACCCTGTTTCAGTGTTATAGCTTGGGTACACCTGAGCAAAATCAATCACTATAGGAGTCATCATGAAGGTCGCAATTCTTGGAACAGGTATGGTTGGGCAGGCGCTGGCTGCGAAGTTGAGTGAAGTGGGCCAGGACGTAATGATCGGTACCAGAAATGCGGAGGAGACCATGTCCCGCACAGCTCCCGGCATGTTCGGGAATCCCCCATTTCGCGTCTGGAAAGAACAGCATCCGCCTGTCTCGCTGGGGACGTATTCCCAGGCAGCGGTGCATGGAGAGGTCGTGTTGAATGCCACGAGTGGATCTGCGTCGCTGGATGCATTGCGGCTCGCGGGTGAGGCAAATCTGAACGGGAAAATACTGATCGACATCTCGAACCCGCTCGATTTTTCCAAGGGTATGCCGCCGTCGTTGACTGTTTGCAACACGGACTCTCTTGCGGAACAGATTCAGCGGGCACTACCTCAGGTGAGGGTTGTCAAAACGCTCAATACTGTGAATGCAATGGTGATGGTGAATCCGCAACTGGTAGCCGGCGGCGATCATCATCTCTTCATCAGCGGTAATGACGCCGGGGCGAAGGCAAAGGTCGTTGAATTGCTGAAATCATGGTTTGGCTGGCAGCATATCATCGATCTGGGTGATATCAAGACCGCACGCGGGTCTGAGATGGTTCTGCCGATGTGGATCAGTCTCATGGGGACATTGAAGACACCCATGTTCAATTTCAAAGTGACGCAGTGAGTGAACGGGGCTAGCGCGTTGCTGGGTGCAGAAAGGAATGTTCTGGCGTCGCGTCTTGCATCAGAATCATGCCTAGAATGCTTCCAGCACCAAGCTGCCGAACTTATCGGAAGGTGCGCTGAATGGCCATAAACCCAGTTGTCCGTCAGTTGACTTGCCCGCCGATCTTGCTTGACCGCCGTCTTTGTGGCGGTATGGCGGGACTGTCGGACTTAGCTCATGCGAGAGTTGCACTCTCGGATCATTCCTAAGACGTCGATCGTCTCGATCAAAACACGTGCGCACGAGATTGCGGCTCGAGGAGTCCCGTGACACGCTCGTCAAGCCTCCTGGAATGTAACTCCAGCCTGGGCCTTCTTCGACAGTACAACTGTCCAAGAACAGCAGGCGGGTTGTCGAAGGACAACTTTGGCGCTCAGCGGACCAGCATCTATATCGCTGGAACGTTCGACGCAAAGGCGATGGAAGCCGCAGTGCGACAAACGTTCGAAGGATGGGAAAAAGGGCCGGCTGTGTATACAAACATTCCGAAGCCTGTAACGAAGAAATCGTTCGGCCTTGTTGAGCGTCCGGGCGCTCCCCAATCGACGATCTATGTCAGCATTCCGGTGCTGAACCCGATCGACAAGGACTATGTGAAAATGGCGGTGACGAATTCACTTCTCGGTGGATCGTTCGCTTCCCGCATTACGAGCAATATCAGGGAAAAGAAAGGCTACACATACTCTCCGGTAAGCCAGGTTTCCACACGGTACCGTGATGCATATTGGGTGGAAATCGCGGACGTCGGGACCGATGTCACGGGCGCGGCGCTCAAAGAAATCCTTGGTGAGGTCAAGCGCCTTGGAAGCGAGCCGCCGCCACAGGATGAATTGAAAGGAATCCAAAACTACATCGGTGGAACGTTCGTCCTGCAGAATTCGACCCGGCAGGGAATCATCGGCCAGCTCACGAACCTGAAACTGCACGGCCTTCCGGATTCGTATCTGACGAACTATGTGAAGAACGTATTCGCGGTAACGCCCGCCGACGTTCAGCAAATTACGCAGAAATACATCCGGCCGGATGACATGACGCTCGTGATCGTCGGGGACAAGAAAAAGGTGGAGGAGCAGATCAAGGACTACGCGAGTCCGAAGCCTGAAGGGAAGTAGATGTAACGTCGCTCCGCGCGTTTATCATAAACGAAGCCCGTCAGATCTTCTGGCGGGCTTCGTTGTTTCAAGCGCCCGGCGAGGCGTATGTGCCTGGGAGTGAAAGACTCCTATGACCCCGGCGAGGGCAACCCCGCTTCCTATGCGATCATCGTTGCGACCGCCCTCCTGGGCACCGGTGCTCCCTCAACCAAAAAATCACCGTAGCGCTTGTCGGAGACGGTACCTGGATAATCACGGAGCCGACCGAAGTCGCAGCGGCAGACCAAGTTCGCGTGACACGGAGTTTGCCAGCTTCTCTCCTTCTTCGCTGAAAGGCCAATAGAAGAGGTGTTGAATCGGGTGATCGCTCTGAATGGACTTCACGGCCCCGGCCGTGAGGTTTCGGGCCAAGCCTTTTCCCCGATACTCGGGAAGCACAAGCGCTGAGCACAGATAGACTGCATCGTAGGATGCACCAATCGGAGTCCTCTCGAGGAGTTCGCGTTCGTTGATCCGTTCTGCAACAAATTCTTCCATCAACCTCAGCGTCGTTGGGAGAACCAGGATCCAGACGATCGGCCCGTTCTCGTCCCTCTTCTCCGAAAGCGTGGCGGGGTGTATCTTCTGGAGCATTGACATGACTTCTTCAGTGACTGAGATCTGGTTGGGATCGTTCTTCGTTTCAAAGAACTCGTCCGCCAGTTCTATCATCCGTTGAAGATTATCTTCACTCATTTGGATCTCTTTTCACTTCTTTTCTGCCGTCTCTCTGATTCTTAAGTTGCATAATCGGGAAATTGTGACGAGGAGGCCGGTTGGCCTTCCAAAATCGAGAAGGTGTGAGCGAAAAGCAACTTATTTTTTCTTGGTTCGCAGGAATGAGCAATCGCGAGTGTCATTCTTCACTTCGATCGGTCAGCGTTCTCATTCCTGATTCGTTTCTTCTCACTTCTTCCACACGGATCGTGAACGAAAAAAATCATGCTTCATGACTCAATTTCTTTCTTGTCCACGAGATTATGGTTAGATTGAACCGTTCCACCAGCAGATCAATGCGACACATCCATTGGAGAAATCGTCCATGAAAACCTACTCGTTGAAAATCGATCCACTCACAAATGAAGAATACTTTGAGGTATGCGTCAAGGGTCAACAGCTCCTCAATGACCCGTCGCTCAACAAAGGCTCGGCATTTACGGAAGATGAGCGAATTAGTTTGGGACTTGCCGGCCTTCTCCGTCCGCGCCTTTCGGATATTGAGACGCAGCGAGAGCGGAACTACGAAATGTATGAACGCAAGCACGATGATATCGAAAAGTACATCTATCTTCAGTCGCTACTGAATCGAAACGAAACGCTGTTCTATAGTGTTCTCTGCGCAAACCTGACCCAGATGCTGCCGATCGTCTACACGCCGACGGTCGGAAAAGCTTGCCTCATGCTCAGTCATATCACCCGTGATTTCCGGGGCATCTATATCAGCCCCGAAAACATCGGTAGCATCGACAAGATCTTCCAGGAGGTATCCCTGCCTGAAGTATCGCTGATTGTGGTGACCGACGGAGAGAGAATCCTCGGCCTCGGTGATCTCGGGTCCGACGGGATGGGGATCCCTGTCGGGAAGATCAATCTCTATGTGGCGGCAGGTGGGCTTCACCCGGCGTGTTGTTTGCCTGTCTGCCTGGACGTCGGTACGAACAACGAGCGCCTCATCAACGACCCGCTGTATCTCGGACACTGCGGCAAGCGGCTGGAAGGGAAGGAGTACGATGAGTTCATCGAGCGGTTCGTTCTCGGCGTGAAGCGGAACTTCCCACACGCACTTCTCCAGTGGGAAGATTTCGCGAAGCACAAGGCTTTCAAGCTTCTTGAACGGTATCGCGACAGAATCCTTTCGTTCAACGATGATATCCAGGGAACCGGATCGGTGTCCCTTGCTGCCCTCATCAGTGCCATGAAGATCAAGAAGCAACGGTTCAACGATCAGCGGTTTGTCGTTGTCGGCATGGGTCAGGCTGGCACAGGAATCGCGTCGAATATCCGCCGGATGCTGATTGAAGAGGGGGCTTCGGAGGAAGAGGCGCAAAGCAAATTGTTCGCTTTTGATGTTCCTGGATTGCTCGTCGACGACACCCCTGGCCTCACGGAACCCCAGAAGCTGTATGTCCAGAAGCGCTCGAATCTCGCCACGTGGAAACTGGAATCCCCCGGTACGATTACGTTAATGGATGTGGTTCGCAACGCCAAACCTACGGTGCTGATCGGCGTCACGGCGACCAATGGTCTATTCAATGCTGAGGTGCTTGGTCAGATGGCGAAAAACGATGAGCGGCCGATAATCTTCGCACTCTCCAATCCGACGTCAAAATCGGAATGCACTGCCGAGGAGGTGGCGATCGCAACGAAAGGGAAAGGGTTGGTTGCCACCGGAAGTCCGTTCACGCCCTTCATGTATGAAGGAAAGGAATTCGTGACATCGCAATGCAATAACATGTTCATTTTCCCGGGTGTGGGTCTTGGGGCCCTCGTAAGCAAAGCCTCGAAGATCACGACGAAGATGTTCCTCCAGGCGAGCAAGGCGCTAAGTGAGTTCGTGACTGATGAGCAGCGGGCGAAGAACATGCTGCTTCCGGATTTGACCAATATTCGAAAGGTGTCTGCTCACGTCGCAAAAGCTGTGGCCATTGAAGCCCGTGAATCGGGATTGGGTCGAATTTTGAGCGATGAGGAACTTGCTCGTGTCATTGAGAAAGCTCAGTGGGAGCCGCACTACTATCCGTACAAGCCGAAAGAGGGAGGGTGAAAGGGAACCTGTCCACAGACTCCAGCGCCATCTCCCTGACAGGCAGCGAGAGCCAGAGTCAAGACCCTTGGGGTGTCTTCGCAAACGAGTGCACGAGAAGAGAGAGAAGCCTCTCAGTGAATTTTGAGATGGGGGAGAAGCCGGCTCAGTTTGCTGTTGAGGGTTGTTCTGGGGATGTTCAACAGTTTTGCAGCGCTCGTGACGTTGTTCTGACAAGCATCCAGCGCCCATTCCAGCATTTCCTTCTCCTTCTTTGAAATGAATTCATCGAATGAATCATAGTCACCATAATTCTCCTTCAACAGCGCGCCACGCTTTTTCTCCGATAAGTCCAGAACGGAGAGATCGATCGTTCCGCTGAAAGACAATGCGATCATCCGTTCAACGATGTTTTCCAGCTCCCGTACATTTCCCGGCCAATCGTGCCCCTTGAGGGCATTGTAGATTTCATGGGTGAGCAGCATGATCTTGTCTTCGGCCCGGTGCTTCTTGAAGAAATGGTCGACCAGCAGGGGAATATCTTCTTTGCGCTCGCGCAGCGGGGGAATCCTGATAGGTATAATGTTCAATCGATAGAAGAGATCTTCGCGAAACAGCTTCTCCTCAACCCGCTTCTTGAGATGAATTTTTGTGGCGCAGATGATCCGTACATCGATGGTCACGTTCGCGTTCCCGCCAACAGGCATGAACTCTCTCTCCTGAATCACCCGCAGAAGCTTCACCTGCATGCTCAAAGGGAAATCATCGACATCGTCAATGAAAAGCGTTCCCTTGTTCGCCCGCTCAAAGTAGCCGACGTGCTTTCTGATGGCACCGGTGAAGGCCCCCTTCTCATGCCCGAACAGCTCGCTCTCCAGAAGACTCTCCGGAATACTGGAACAACTCACGGCCACAAAGCTTCCATCGCGCCGGAGACTGGCTTTGTGCAGCGCGCGCGCCACCAGTTCCTTCCCTGTTCCGCTTTCCCCCTCGATCAGTACTGTGGAGTCGTTGTGAGCGATTTGAAGGATCGTCTCTTTGAGCCTCTGAATGATCTGCGAATTACCGATGATCGTCTTGTCTTCCAGGATCTCGATCCGATTCTTCAGTTCTGCGTTTTCGGCGAGGGCCGAATAGAGCAGAGTGATGTTCCGCAAGATGGACAACAGCTTCTCCGGTGAGAAGGGCTTTGTCAGGTAGTCGAATGCGCCGAGCTTCAGAGACGAGATGGCAGTATCCACGGTCGCGTAAGCGGTGATGAGGATTACTTTGCATCGGGGATCAAGGGAAAGGACGGTCTGCAGCACCTCCATTCCTCCAAGCTTTGGCAATCGCAGATCGGTTATCACAACTTCGGGCCGCATCGATTTATAAGTGGCAAGGCCCTCCTCGCCGTCCTCGGCGGAATAGACTTCATATCCCTCCCGTTTGAGGATATCGCTCAGCGAGATGCGGGTGATTTTCTCATCTTCAATGATCAGTAATCTCATCAGCGTCAGCCCGGGGTAGTGTGATCGTAAATGACGTTCCGTTTCCTTCAATGCTCTGGACCTCGATCGTCCCTCCATGAGATTCGATGATTCCCATGCACACGGAAAGCCCCAATCCGGTCCCCGTGCCAATCTCTTTCGTTGTGAAAAACGGATCGAAGATTCTTTTCAGATCGTTCTGGTTGATACCGCAGCCGTTGTCGCTAATCCGCATGAAGACCGACGAAGCGCTCTTGTTGCCGGTGGCCATCTGAATGATGCCGCCATTTCCCACCGCATCGTAGCTGTTGAGCAGAAGGTTCATGACGACTTCCTGAAAGAGATGATGATCGAACTTGACGGAACCGATATCCTTGGAGAGCTCCAGACTGGTTTCGATGTTCTTCTCCTTCAGTCGAAGGTCAAAGAGGTTTGCAACGGTCGCGATGGAGTCGTTGATGTTGATGACGTGGTCGGATGTTGATTGTTGCCGGGCGAACCCAAGCAGCTTCTTCACCACCGTCTCGATGCTGGCAATCCCCTCGGTAATCAACCCGAGGTATTCACGTGTCTGCGCGGTATCTGCGGGATTCTGCTGAATTGCATACAGGCATGCCCGGATGCCGTTGAGAGGGTTATTCACCTGATGGGCCACCCCCGATGCGAGCCTTCCGATCGATGCCAGCTTTTCGGCCTGGTAGATCTGTCGTTGCGCCTGTTCGAGTTCCTTCTTCGAAACGTCCAGTCGGTCCATCATCAATCTGAAATGATGGTAGAGAAAGCCAATCTCATCGTTCTGGCTGGGCAACGAGATGTCGACGTCGGAAACGAAATCGATCTTGTCGATCTCTCTGACGATCGTTTCCAGCGAAGAGGTCATACGATCGATGGAAAAGAACAGGATGATGAGGACGATGGAGGTAATGAGGACGGTCGCGGACAAGAGAAGAAAGAAGATGCTCTGGATTTCATCCCGTATTGGCTGAGCATTGAACCCGATGGTGGCGGTGCCCCAGTGTTTGCCGGAAAAGACGAGGGGGAGGTTGACTTCCAACACCCAACCAAACTGAGGATCGCGGCGGATTGTGACCCGCTCATCAGGCTGTGGGGTGAGCTCGTGATCGGTGCTCCGATCCGGACGACCGTTCTCATGGCGGATCGCCTGAAGAATCGATGCACCGTTCCGGTCGAAGAGGGCCACATACTGCACGGTCTTCAGGCTGTTGATAAAATTCTCGACATAGGTGTCAAGGATGTTTTCCTTCTGAACGACGCTCTTCTCCTCGAAAATCATCGCGTCGATCACTGTGACCGAAAATGTTTTCGAAATCGAGATCGCATTTTCGGTTTCCTTCTGTATGATGAGCTCCCGCCATTTCAGCAGCAGCACAGAGGAAATGAGCAGCATCAGCAGCACAACAACGGAGCCGATGAGCAGGAGTATCCTTGTTTTTAAGCTCGATCGCAGTGTGAACATCATGCCTTCGGTTACCTTCGGAGACTGCGGATGATATCGTAATCGTGATCAAACGCTTCCACAAATCCATAGACGAATTCGATATCCCAACCCTTCGTAATGGTCGCCCGTTCCGGTTGCGTCTGATTGATCGCCAGGAGGGTCCTTTTGATGGCCAGAATGATGTCTTTCGGATAATCTGCCGCAACGACGATGGGTGACGTTGGAACAGGATCGGAATACAACAGCACCCGTATGGACTTGTTGATCAATTGCTTCACGAGGTATTCGCGGGTGACGCCGACATCATACACATTCTTCATCACGTTGTGGATGACGCTCTGGTGATGAGGGAAGTTCCGTATCTCGGCGAGATCCCGCTCCCTGATGGTATGCTTTGGCAGTTCATTTCTAACGAGCCAGATGCTTGAGAATGATTCCTTGGAAGGGAGGGCAAGCCGTTTTCCTTTCAGGTCATTGATGCTGTATATCTTGCTCGTAATCCCGGTGATGACGACGGAGCGTGAAAACGGTTCAGAGTTTTCATTGAGCGGCTTCAGGATCGGAATGATTCCATAGTCCTGGTGAGCCTTGACATAGACGTAGGAGCCAAGGAATGCCGCGGCGACCTCTTTCCGCACCAGCATCTGGACAGCC
Organism: bacterium; assembly: GCA_007280275.1. GTDB lineage: Bacteria > Bacteroidota > Ignavibacteria > UBA10030 > UBA10030 > UBA9647. The sequence continues at coordinate 9,485 of QYQB01000090.1, forward strand.
TGATTGTAATCATCGCTCAATTTCAGTTCAAATCGGTACTGAGTCTTCGATGTCAGATAATCCAGTATGGGCTGATATCCATGGTAGATGATATTCGGCGGATACCGCGAGATGACTCCCAGATAAACAACAGGCTTTGACCGAGAAATGGAGTCAACGGCTGAGTCGGGGGAGGCAATGATGCGTACGCGCCCGATGTCGAGCGAGTACTGGTGGAAGGCGACCGTGAACGCCAGAGCAAGAAAGAGGATTACTGCGAGACTGCCAATGAGCCTCTTCTTTGAAATCTGATTCAGAGAGTATCTTGAGATCATGTGCGCTCAGAGCATAAAGAACCGTTCCAAAGTCCGACTGTTCGCTATTGACTAGATTCGAGGCTCCGAAACGTATTTGACTTCTGCCGACGACGATTTTTCGTCGTATTGACCATTGGTCGTCAATCCAATATAGCTTTTTTTTCGAAAGGTTGTTTTTTCTTCAGAATTAGGGGCAAACCTCAAGGGCTTTCTGGCATATAGATTGACCTAAGGACTTATTCTAACCAACAAAACCAAGGAGATCCTATGCAAGAAATTATTCCACGCTGGGAATGGCGGACATTTACAAACGACCTGGGAAAAGCTGAGGAAAACATAAGGAAGTTCCCGGAGGGAAAGACCCGGGAAAGCTCTGAGGTCTACATCCTGTCCGAAGTGAGTATGGACAATACAAAAGTTCGTGACAATCTGATGGATATCAAAACGCTCCAACAGGTGAACGACGACAGGCTTGAATTGTGGCTTCCGATCATGAAGGGGACATTTCCACTTCCGGTCGCTGAGATCGAAAAAGTGTTCAAATGTTTCAAAGTCGCTCTTCCCAAGTTCAATCGATCGGAATACACGTTCGAGCAATATGTTGATGAAGTGATCAAACCATCGAAGTTGCTGAAGGCGGTCAACGTGGTGAAGAAGAGAACCGGCTTCACCGTCAACAACTGCATTGTTGAGATCGCGGAAGTAAAGGTTGAAGACAAATGGATCAAGACTGCTTCCGTCGAAATGGAAGATCCGGCGTTGGTCATCAAGACCGTTCGGGAGCTGGGATTGGATGCATTTCCGAATATCAACTATTTGCGCGGACTGAAGAATATGGTAGGAATGAAATAAGGAGAACGGACATGGGAAAAGAGACCGAACGGAAGTTTCTGGTGAAGGGCGACTTCAAACCCTTTGTCAGCAAACAGACGCGCATCGTGCAGGGATACATTTCGTCCGTTCCCGAGCGCACCGTGCGGGTTCGCATCAAGGGGGACAAAGGGTACATCACGATCAAGGGTATCGGCAACGCCTCCGGCGCCAGCCGGTTCGAGTGGGAAAAGGAAGTACCGGTTAACGAGATCGAAGAACTGCTGAAGATCAGCGAGCCGGGCGTCATCGACAAGACCCGATGTCTCGTCAAAGCCGGCCCGCATACGTTCGAGGTGGACGAGTTCCACGGAGACAATCAGGGACTCGTACTTGCCGAGATCGAACTGGGCTCGGAGACTGAAGCGTTTGAGAAACCTGCATGGCTGGGAGAAGAGGTCACCGGAGATACGCGCTACTACAACTCCATGCTGATGAAGAATCCCTTCACGCGCTGGTGAGAGGTTCCCTCTCCCACGGCTGACAGCGGTACATTCAAACGGAGAATTCCATGACGATACACGATCCCCTCGATATGCATCAGTACCGTATCGAGCGGCTCCCGAAACGTGAAAAAGGGCCGATCGAGAAATGGCTTGCCCTTTCGGGTCCCTTTCTCGCTCTGGCCGCATTTGTTCTTTTCGCCTTTGTCATCAAGCTTCCGTTCCTGCAGTCCATCGGGTCTTCCGATGTGGTTACCTCTACTGCAAAGGAGGTTTTCCAGAAGGTCGGAGCAGAAAAGTTCATCCGGAACAATGAGTACATGCTCGCAATCTTCGTCGCATCGATCATCCTCTGGATGACGCAGGCGATCCCGAACTACCTGACGTCGCTGATGGTGATCATTACTTTGGTCCTGACCGGTGTTCTCTCCGAAAAAACCGCCTATGCGCAGCTTGGCCATCCGGTCATGTGGCTGAACATCATGTCGTTCGTGCTCGCAAGCATGCTTGTTGCGACCGGACTGGCGAAACGGTTCGCCCTGTGGCTGATCCTTCGCTTCGGGAAAAGTGCCAGCAGCATCTTCATAAGCTTCATTGTCATCAATCTGATCCTGTCGGCGTTCATCTCCGCCACAACGGCCAAAGCAGCCATTCTCCTCCCGATCTTCATGGTGATCGCCGCCATCTACGGGGCACAGGGAGGAAAAGACCGGAATAACTTCGGCAGAAGCATCGTTGTGCAGAATCTCTTCAACATCAATATCGGCGCCGCCGGGTTCATGACTGGATCCGGGGCGAATCTGCTCGGTGCCGCTCTGATTGGCGGCGCTCTCAGCCAGAGTGTGTTTTTCGCCGACTGGATGATGGCAATGCTCCCGGTGGTGACCTGCCTGATGCTGATCGGCTATCTCGTGGCGATGAAGATATTCTTCCCTCTCTCACCCGCCGAGCGCCTTCCACAGATCGAAGGAGGAATGGACCGGCTCCGGGAGGAATACGCCAAATTGGGCCGTTTGAGCAGGAAGGAAATCAAATCTGCCCTCATTTTTGTAACGATCCTGGGATTCTGGGCTACTGACAGCCTGCACGGCATCAGCCCCACGGCTGTTGCGTTCGTCGGTGCAATCGTTGCACTGCTGCCCCGGTACGGTATCGTTCAGTGGAACGAGGTGGATGTCCCCTGGCATCTGATGCTTTTTTCCGCCGGCGCGTACACGTTGGGGGCGGGTCTGGATGCCACCGATCTGGCCTCCATCAGCGTCAATGCCTTTTTCGATCGTATCGGTATCGGCAATTCGACCCACTTCTGGGTTCTGTATCTCATGCTGACCGGCGTGATGGTCTTCAGCGCTCTCCTGTTTCAGTCCAAAACGATGCGGGCGATGATCTTCATCCCGATCGCGATAGGCGTCGCGAACAGGTTCGGGTTCCCGGTCATCAGTCTGGCCCTTCCGGTCGCTTTCATGATCGAGCATGTGTACGTTCTCCCCTTCAACAGCAAACCGGCAGCGCTGTTGTATGAGACCGATCAGTACAGTCTGGCGGATGCATTCAAATTCGGCATGACCATGATGGTGATCGGCTGGGTGCTGAACATCGTCGCCGGCGAAACGTGGTTCAGATATCTCGGCATCACGCCGAACGGCGTATTCGGATTATTCTGACGCAGAGACCCGTCAACGGCGTTCTCTGCTGCACTCTGTAGTATGGTACTTACTTTGGCGAGGTTCTCATGTCCGTGCTCTTCAAGAAAACCAAAGAATTGGAATCCCAGATCGATGAATATCTCGATTCGGTCATCAAAGGCGGGTTGATCTTCAAGATCGGGATCAAGTGCTATCTCGAGGGTCAGACTGAGGAGTTCGAGAATCATCTCAAGGAACTCCGGAAGATCGAAGAGCGCGCAGACGATCTGCGAAGGAACATCGAGATCAAGCTCTATGCGAGAAC
>QYQB01000077.1 GCA_007280275.1 bacterium
GAGCCGAGCAATGTGAACCGGTCATTGAGTGTGTACTCTGCACCATGTGAAAACAGAGGCTTCTTGCCTTTCGGTCCCCCGCTAAATTCTCGAACTGCAGCCGCGGCGGCGTCGAATCCGATTCTCCCTAAACCCACAACAACTTTCACCCGGCTCAGAAGCAGCAATTCCTTCAGGAGGAACGGTCGACAGTTCATTATTTCCTTCGGGAGCAGCTTGTTCTGCGGCGGAGCACATCGGCAGGTGGCCGTGATATAGCAATTCGTAAGAATCAAACCGTCTCCTCGCGAGGATGATGTCGGCTGGTTCGCATGGCCGGCTTTGCAAAGGGCCCGGTAGAGCCAATCTCCGCTCCGATCACCGGTGAACATTCGTCCGGTCCGGTTTCCTCCGTGCGCGGCGGGAGCGAGGCCGACGAGCAACAACTCTGCACGCGGGTCACCAAAACTCGGGTTTGGTTTGCCCCAATACTCCTGGTCCGCAAATCGCCTGGTTTTCTCCCGGGCGATTTTCTCGCGCCAGCGGACCAATCGAGGACACAGGTGGCACTTGATGACATGGCGTTGGAGCGTATCGAGTTCACTCATGGGTTGAGCCGCAGCGCCGGGCATGATATGACCGCTATTTCAGCCGATTGAGAAATTCTATCATGCACTTGTTGAATTCAGGAGCATTCTCCAGATTGCTCATATGTCCTGCATGAGCAACCACGTGCAGCTCGGAGTTGACGATGCGGTTGTGCATCGATTCAGAGACGGTCGGAGGTGTCAGCTTGTCGTGTTCACCGACGAGAATGAGCGTTGGAACGTTGATCGTTGAAAGGGCGCCAGAGGTGTCCGTCCGGCAGCCCAATGCAAGGGATGCTCCAGAGATTCCGATCGGGGAATTGGCACGGATCATCTTCTTGACGGATTCAACGATTTCAGGGTGTGTCTGAAAGGTCTGGGGCGCAAGGATTGCTGTCGCGAATTCGTCTGCGAATGGCCCGGTGCCGTTCGTCTTGACGTTCCTGACAATCGCGGAACGCTTGAGCCTTGCTTCATTCGTGTCCGCTTCGCTCTTCGTGTCGCACAAAACGAGCGCTGTGATTCGCTCCGGGGATCGCTCATACGCACGCAACGCAATATAGCCCCCCATCGAAAGCCCGCAGATGATGGCGCGATCGATGACGAGATGGTCGAGGAGAGAGAGAAGGTCATCGACGAAGAACTCGATCGTGTACTGTCCATCTCCGATGTCGCTTTCGCCGTGCCCCCGCATGTCGTATGTGATTGCCCTGAAGTGATTCGGCAGTGCTTTCATCTGCGGTTCCCACATCGTGTGGTTCAAGGGAAACCCGTGGATAAAGACGACCGGGATGCCTTGCGGCAATCCTCGCTCGGTGTAGTTGATCGTGGTACCGTTCAGTTTGATCTTCATAAGATTCTCGGAGTTGATGAAAGGCAGCGTTATTACGTGGTAATTCGAGAGCAGACATCATCGATGATATCTGCAGCGGCCCGGGGTTTGGAGAGAGACTCAGCCGATTCCCGAAGATTCCGAAGCAAGGTCGGATCCTCGATAACCCTCTTGAGCTTGAACTGCAGATTGTGGTAGTCCAAAGCCAACAATCCGGCGCCCCGTTCCAGGATTATGCTCGCATTGCGCGTTTCCTGCCCCGGGATCGGGTCCACGATGATCATGGGCAAATGCTTCGCCATTGCCTCTGCAGAAGTCAGTCCGCCCGATTTGGACACAAGGATGTTTGCCGCATCCATCAAGTCGTGAATATTGCTGACGTAGCCAAAGAAGCTCGCATGAATATTGCGCGGAAATCCCTTCTTTTCCAAGTCGATTCTGAGTCTTTCGTTCCTCCCGCACACCACAAGCAAGTTGAATGAATGCAGGCGAAATGACGCGAGAAGGTTGGAAACACTCTCGACGATCTCTTCGACTCGCCCGACTCCAAAGCCGCCTGAGAGAAGCAGCACGGTGAACCGCCCGGTAGGTAGTTCGAGCTTCTGACGGGCCACACGTTTTTCTGTCGTCGAAGTGAATTCGCTACCGACCGGTATCCCTGTGACAGAGATCTTTTCTGCCGGGACGCCTTTGGCGGACAACTGCCATGCCGACTCTTCCTGAAAGACGTAGTACTGGCTTACGATCTTGTCAACCCATAGCTGATGGACATCGAAATCCGTTGTCACTGCGAAAAAAGGGGCTCTGATGTCCTTTCGTCGGGCACGTTCTGAGATGGAGATGTACGGAAGGAAATGGGTGCAGATGATCCCGTCCGGTTTCAGACGGGATAGCTCCGTAAGGTATCGCTGGTAGTTGAAGTGATCGAAAACGTTGAGAAGCCCCCTCTTTGAATATGGCTTGCGTTCTGCCTGGGAATACAGATACCCCCAGAGCTCGGGGAGATGATTGACCATTGAGAGGTACGATTGGCTGTAGAGACGTTTGAAGGTCTTCGACGTGAAATCGAGACAGTCATGGTGCTCTGCGCGGACACTGATCTCGGCGGATTGGGCAGCCTGCAGCAACGCCTCTGCGGCGCGCGTATGTCCGGCTCCACCAGAAGTCGAAAGGATCAGTATGAAAGGATTTTTCATGAACGCAATACTCTCAACAACTGCTGAGTGACCGTCACTTCACAATGATGAGACTCAGATTAGGTGACGGGCACTCCAGTTTACCGTTTGTCAATCGGCAGCCACGTGCGGCCGCGTTGTCCAAGATAGACCTGGCGTGGTCTCGCGATCTTCTGTTCCGGGTCCAGAATGTGTTCCTGCCAGTGTGCGAGCCACCCGGCCGTCCGCGGGATGGCGAACAGGACGGGGAAGAAGTCCATAGGGATACCCATCGCTTCGTAGATAAGTCCGGAATAGAAGTCGACGTTTGGATAGAGTTTCCGTTTCACGAAGTAATCATCTTCGAGGGCGATACGCTCAAGCTCAAGGGCGAGGTCGAGTTTCTTGTTCTTCCCGGTGACCGCGAAGACGTCATCGGCGAGTTTCTTGATGACTCTGGCACGGGGGTCGTAGTTCTTGTACACACGGTGGCCGAACCCCATCAACTTCATTTTTCCTTCCTTGAAGTCTTTGATGACCGACGGGACTCTGTCCATCGAGCCGATTTCATTCAGCATGCGGAGCACAGCTTCATTCGCGCCGCCGTGGAGTGGTCCCCACAGTGCGGCTGCCGCTCCGGCCACCGATGAGTACGGGTCAACGTACGAGCTCCCAATGCCTCGCATTGTGTTCGTGCTGCAGTTCTGTTCGTGATCGGCGTGGAGGATATAGAGCACCGTCAATGCGTGCTCCAGCGTCGGATGGATCGTATACTTCGAATCCCCGATCTTGAACATCATATTCAGAAAATTGCCCGCATACGTCAAATCGTTGCTCGGATAGACATAGGGCAGCCCTTTCGAGTGACGATAGGCGAACGCCGCGATCGTTGGAACCTTTCCAATCAGGCGATGGATCTGCTTGCGTCGGGCGTCGGGATCCATGATTTCTTTTGCTTCGGGGTAAAACGTGGAGAGGGCCGAGATGGTACTGATGAACATTCCCATCGGATGGGCGTCGTAGCGAAATCCCTCCATCAATTTCTTGATATTCTCGTGCACGTAGGTGTGCATCTTGATATTCGTGCGCCATTCATCAAGCTGGATTTCATCAGGCAGATCTCCGTGAATCAGGAGGTAGGCGACGTCAAGGAACGACATCGACTTTTCGGCAAGCTGCTCGATCGGGTATCCCCGGTATTCAAGAATTCCCCTGTCGCCATCGATGAACGTAATCTTGCTCTTCACCGGGGCGGTGTTCATGAAGGCCGGATCGTAGCTCATCATACCAAAATCATCATCTTTGACCTTTATCTGTCGCAGATCTGTCGCTTTGATCGTATCATTCTCGATTGCGATATCATACTTTTTTCCCGTGCGATTGTCGGTGATGCTTAGCGTATCCGGCATTTGTTGGTCCTTTGAGTATCAAGCGTGAGGATTTTGCTCAGCGAAGAAACGAAAAAAATGCCTCATCTTCCACCGCAAACTCACCGCTTCCATCGGTCACCTCTTGCCTGATTTCACGCACGATTGTGCGCATCTCGCGCTGCTACCACCGCCGGTGGCTTGCTACTGCATCTTCGTGGTTCAATTCGGATGTCGATTCGCTGATGGTAGTCAGCCACTTTTATCGTTGGTCGGAATGACGAATCGCCATTGCTCAGATGATGCTGGACGTTCATCACTCATCAAGGGTATTGTCAATTCCGACTACTGCTTTTCGATTTATTCATTCTGCCAAAAAGATTCCGAGCCTTCCCGAAAGTGGGAATACTTGTCTGCATTTTGGCGATTTTTGACTCTTCTTGGCTGTTCCGGGCGTCTTGCTGGTTGGAATAGTTCTTGCGAGGGTTGCATCGATTGACCATTCATCCTCAAGAAGAAAGGCAAGAGTAACGATGTCAGCTCAAGGTGTTAATACGACTATAAAGCGCACGATGGTAACTATTGATGGCAACGAAGCTGCCGCGTATTCAGCGCACAAGTGCAGCGAAGTGATTGCCATCTATCCTATCACTCCATCCTCAACAATGGGTGAATGGGCAGATGAATGGTCTGCCCAGGGCAAAAAGAACATCTGGGGGACGGTTCCCTTGGTTGTCGAGATGCAAAGTGAAGGTGGAGCAGCTGGCGCCGTTCACGGAGCGCTTCAAACCGGCGCTCTCTCAACGACCTTCACGGCGTCTCAAGGGCTCTTGCTGATGATTCCCAACATGTTCAAGATAGCCGGCGAGCTCACGTCGACCGTGTTCCACGTTTCAGCGAGGACGGTCGCGACCCACGCTCTCTCGATTTTCGGCGATCACGGGGATGTCATGGCCGTGCGCTCAACCGGTTGGGGAATGCTGGCATCGAACTCGGTCCAGGAGATCCACGATTTTGCGCTCATCGCTCAGGCCGCATCGCTTGAAGCGCGTGTCCCCTTTGTTCATTTTTTCGATGGCTTCCGCTCGTCAGCGGAAGTGATGAAGATGGAACAGCTGGCAGATGAAGACATTCGACAGATGATTGACGATGAACTTGTGTTCAACCATCGAGAACGGGCGCTCAATCCGGAGAAACCGGTTTTGCGCGGGACCGCACAAAACCCCGACGTATTCTTCCAAGCCCGCGAAGCATGCAATCCATACTATCTCGCGTGCCCGGATATCGTCCAGAAGGCGATGGATAAGTTCGCGAAGATCGTCGGCCGCCAGTACAAACTTTATCAATACTACGGCGCTCCGGATGCAGATCGGGTCATTGTCATGATGGGTTCCGGCGCGGAAACGGCCCACGAAACAGTGGACTACTTGATGAACCGGGGAGAAAAAGTCGGATTGTTAAAGGTCCATCTCTTCCGGCCTTTTGCAATAGAGCATTTTGTCAACGCGCTTCCAGCCACAGTGAAGCACATCACCGTCCTCGACCGGACGAAAGAGCCGGGCGCGCCCGGAGAGCCTCTCTATATGGATGTGATCACGGCATTGAGTGAGGCGTTGTCAGAAGGCAAGGCTCCTTTCAAATCCTTCCCGAAAGTCACGGGGGGACGGTTCGGACTCTCGTCAAAGGAATTCACGCCGACGATGGTCATGACCGTGTACAACGAAATGAAGAAGGAGCGTCCCAAAAACCATTTTACAATTGGAATCAACGATGATGTGACGATGACAAGTCTGGCGTACGATCCGACACTCGGGATTGAGCCGGACGATGTCGTTCGTGCGCTGTTTTTCGGACTCGGAGCCGACGGGACGGTTGGAGCCAACAAGAATTCTATCAAGATCATCGGAGAAGACACAGAGAATTACGCACAAGGCTACTTTGTGTACGACTCGAAGAAATCAGGCTCGACGACGATCTCTCATCTCAGATTCGGCCCGCGCCCGATTCATTCCTGCTACTTGATCACTCAGGCGAACTTTGTGGCATGCCACCAATGGTTCTTCCTCGAGAAATTCGATGTGCTCCAGAATGCCGAAAAAGGGGGCACGTTCCTCCTGAACAGCATCTATGGACAGAACGAGGTGTGGGACAAGCTGCCACGACACATCCAGGAAGGAATTATCAAGAAGCAGCTGAAGTTCTATGTGATCGATGGCTACAAAGTCGCCGGTCAGACGGGCATGGGGGGTCGCGTTAACACGATCATGCAAACCTGTTTCTTCGCGATTTCAGGTGTCCTGCCGAAAGAGCAGGCAATCGCAGCAATCAAGAATTCGATCAAGAAGACGTATGGCAGGAAGGGTGATGCTGTTGTTCAGAAGAATTTTGCGGCTGTTGACGCGACACTCGCCAATCTGTTCCAGGTGACGATCCCTGAAAAGGCCACGAGCACACTCGAGATGCCTCCGGTGGTTTCAACCGCAGCCCCCGATTTTGTGAAGAGTGTGACAGCGATGATCATTGCCGGGAAGGGAGACGAGCTTTCCGTGGGGCAAATGCCGCACGATGGTACGTTCCCGGTCGGAACCGCACAATGGGAAAAACGGAATATCGCAATGGAAATCCCGGTGTGGGAGTCGGAGATCTGCATCCAATGCAACAAGTGCGTCCTCGTGTGTCCGCATGCCACTATTCGCGTAAAGGTCTATGATCCGGCGGATCTCAAGAATGCTCCTCCGACGTTCAAGTCGATGGAATACAAGGGGACGGAATACAAGGGGATGAAATACTCCCTCCAGGTTGGTCCGGAGGACTGCACCGGTTGCTCGCTTTGCGTGGAAGTCTGCCCGGCCAAGAGCAAGTCTCAGGTGAAAGTCAAAGCGATAAACATGAAGCCGCAGCCGCCGATTCGTGAGGAGGAGCGGTCAAATTACGAATTCTTCCTGGGTCTCCCTGAAATCGATCGACGGACAGTAAAAACCGACACGGTAAAGGGATCGCAGCTGCTCCAGCCGCTCTTTGAGTACTCGGGTGCGTGTTCAGGCTGTGGTGAGACCCCGTATGTGAAGCTGGTCAGCCAGCTGTTTGGAGATCGCACAGTCATAGCGAACGCGACGGGTTGCTCATCCATCTACGGTGGGAACCTCCCGACGACACCGTGGGCAACGAATCGTGATGGCCGCGGACCAGCGTGGTCGAATTCCTTGTTCGAAGACAACGCGGAATTCGGACTCGGCATGCGCCTGACGATCGATAAGCTGACTGAAATGGCATGGGAGCTGGTTGCCAAGTTGGCAAGCGAGATCGGGACAGATCTGGCAAGTGCACTCCTCAGCGCCAACCAGTCGGATGAGGCAGGTATCTACGAACAACGTGAACGCGTGAATATTCTGAAGCAGAAGCTTCAAAGCAGCAAGACACCAGAAGCAAAGAACCTTCTGCACATCGCCGACAATCTCGTGAAACGCAGCGTGTGGATTATGGGCGGCGACGGTTGGGCCTATGATATTGGCTACGGCGGACTGGATCACGTGCTTGCATCGGGGAGAAATGTGAACATCCTCGTTCTGGACACTGAAGTCTATTCCAATACCGGTGGTCAGATGTCGAAGGCAACATTCCGGTCGGCGATAGCGAAATTTGCCGCTGCCGGCAAGCCGACGCAAAAGAAAGACCTCGCGCTGATGGCGTTGACGTATGGAAATGTCTACGTCGCGAAAATTGCCATGGGTGCAAACGACGCACAAACGGTCCGCGCAATCCTCGAAGCAGAGGCGTACGATGGTCCGTCGATCATCATCGCGTACAGCCATTGTATCGCACATGGCATTGACATGGCAAAAGGCATGACAAACCAGAAGCTGGCGGTCGAAACTGGATACTTCCCGCTCTTCCGTTACAATCCGATGTGGGCGAAGGAAGGAAAGAACCCGATGAAGCTGGATTCGAAAGCGCCAAAACTGCCTTTGACAGACTTCACGTCGCTCGAGACGAGATTCAATATGCTTGAGAAGATCTATCCCGAGCGCGCACGTGAGTTGATGGTGCTTGCAGCCGAAGATATCAAGAGCCGATGGGCGATGTACGAACAACTCGCCGGCGGTGATGGAGAAAAGGCGAAGCAAGAGGGTCTTCCGAAGCCCTGAGGGGAACCGGATCAACTCATGAAATCAGAACTCAACACTCCACTTAGAAATTGAACGAAGGACATAGTATCATGGATCTAAAAACCACGTATCTTGGCCTGAAGCTCAAGAATCCTCTTGTTCCGTCGGCGAGTCCTCTTTCCCGCACACTGGATGGCATGAAGCGCCTCGAGGATGCCGGAGCTGCGGCGATCGTCATGTATTCGCTTTTTGAAGAGCAGATCGAGCACGAAGCTGCAGAGTTGGAGCACTACCTCGCATACGGCTCCCGAGCTCACGCAGAGGCTCTCGATTATTTCCCGAGGCCCGACGAATACAACCTGGGACCGGAGCAATACGTCGAGATGCTTCAGAGAGCCAAGGGATCGCTCGGCATCCCGGTGATCGGCAGCCTCAATGGTATCTCGACCGGTGGCTGGATTGACTACGCCAAGAAACTGGAACAAGCCGGCGCAGATGCAATCGAATTGAATATCTACTATATTCCCACCGACCCGGCATTGGCGAGTCAGGAAGTGGAAGAACGCTATATCAATGTTCTGCATGCGGTGAAGCGTGCGGTTCGAATACCCGTTGCAGTAAAACTCAGCCCCTACTTCAGCTCGCTCGCGAACGTTGCGGCCCGTCTGGATCGTGCCGGCGCAAATGGCCTTGTGCTTTTCAATCGGTTCTATCAGCCTGATTTCGATCTCGACGCGTTGGAAGTTACGCCGAACATCGTGCTCAGCACGTCCGACGCGATGTGCCTGCCCCTGCGCTGGGTCGCCATCCTGCACGGTGTGGTGAAAACCAGTCTGGCTGGAACGGGCGGCATCCACACGGCTGAGGATGTGATCAAGATGGTCATGGCAGGAGCTGACGTAGCAATGATGTGCTCGGCACTTCTCAAGCATGGCCCGAAACATATTACGACAGTCCTGGCGGATCTCAACAAATGGATGGTTGAGCACGAATATCTCTCCATCGAGCAGATGAAAGGGAGCATGAGCCAGGCCTCCGTTGCTGATCCCGCCGCGTTCGAACGGGCGAACTACATGAAGGCGCTCAACAGGTACAAGTAGATTTCGTTGCATTCCCACTTCGTTCCATTTAACTGAGGCTTTCAGTGGCGCGTAAGTCGAAGAGGCAATCCGATTCCTCGACACTCAGGAAGTTGAAAACAGCGCTTACGGAGATGTCCTTCACCCCGCCGGCGCTGTCTACCGCTGAAGGGGAGGCGTTCGTCTGTTCCGTATGTGAACTGCCGGTTAAACTCTGCAACGCCGACCCGGACATGCAGTGTGCCAGCAAGTTGCTAGACGGGACGCAGCTTCAGCTGTTGCGTCGCTCGGGGAAAGGGAGATCAGTCGCCTGTCTCCGTTGCGGCGGACCCATTCCGAAAAAATCCTTCGAAAGCAATCCTCTTACAGAACTCTGTCCCAGCTGTCAACGATCCACGTCAAAATCGAAGCCGTCCAAGCGTTCGAAAGGAGTCTCCTTATGATCAGGAAACAAGATGCGCTAGACTACCATTCCCATGGTCGGAGGGGAAAGATTGAGGTCATCTCCTCAAAGCCCTGTCAGACTCAGCGCGATCTCTCGCTCGCGTATACGCCGGGCGTCGCCGAGCCCTGCCTCGATATCCACGATAATCCTGATGATGCGTACCTGTACACGGCGAAGGGAAATCTTGTGGCCGTCGTTTCGAATGGCACCGCCGTCCTTGGGCTCGGTGACATCGGTGCTCTTGCCGGAAAGCCTGTCATGGAAGGCAAAGGCGTCTTGTTCAAAAGGTTTGCTGATATCGATGTATTTGACATCGAACTGAACTCGCACAATTCTGACGATATTATCAAGACCGTCCAAATGCTTGAGCCGACGTTCGGCGGAATCAACCTTGAAGACATCAAAGCGCCGGAGTGCTTCTATATCGAAGAAGAGCTCAAGAAAACCATGAACATCCCGGTGTTCCATGACGATCAGCACGGTACAGCGATCATCAGTGGCGCGGCTCTCGTGAATGCGCTGGAGATTGTCGGGAAGAAGATTGAAAACGTAAAAGTCGTTTTCAGCGGGGCTGGTGCTGCAGGCATCGCTTGCGCGAAACTGTACGAAAAACTCGGTGTGCGGCGGGAGAATGTGCTCCTCGTCGATACGAAGGGGGTCTGCTACAAAGGCCGGAAAGAAGGGATGAACCCCTACAAGGAGTATTTCGCAGTTGATACAGAGGCACGGAGTCTTGCAGATGCTATGAAAGGCGCAGATGTGTTCTGCGGTGTTTCGGTCAAGGGGATTTTGTCGAAAGAGCTGGTTCGGTCTATGGCAGACAAGCCGATCGTGTTTGCGATGGCGAACCCCGATCCGGAGATCACGTACGAAGATGCAACGTCTGCGCGTGATGACATCATCATGGCGACGGGACGGTCGGACTACCCGAACCAGGTCAACAATGTGCTCGGATTCCCTTTCATTTTCCGGGGTACGCTGGATGTCCGGGCAAAAATGATCAATGACGAAATGAAGATAGCTGCTTCCCACGCATTGGCGAAGTTGGCCAAACAGGAAGTGCCTGATTCCGTCATCCGCGCCTATGGCGGCAAGAGGATAGAATTCGGAAAAGAGTACATTATTCCGAAGCCATTCGACCCGCGCGTGCTGATATGGGAAGCCACGGCGGTCGCCAAGGCAGCCATGGAAACCGGAGTTGCCCGTATGCCGATTAAGGACTTCGAGCAGTATCGTGATTCACTCGAGGCCAGACTGGGCAAGTCACGTGAAATCATGCGGTTCTTCATCCACAAGGCCCAAATCGAGCCGAAACGAATCGTGTTCCCCGAAGGAGAAGAAGAGAAGATACTTCGCGCCGCGCAGCAGATCCTGGATGAAGGGGTCGCAAAGCCAATCCTCCTCGGAAGCCGCACGCTCATCAGACAGAGAATCGCTGACCTCGGACTCGATCTCACCGGGGCGGAGATCATCAATCCCGGTAAGTCTCCCCGATTCGATGAATATGTTACTGCGTTCTACGCCAATCGTCAGCGGAAAGGTTTGACACGCGTCGAGGCAGAGCACCAGATGAAGACACACAATGTGTTCGGCATGATGATGGTGGAAATGGATGATGCTGATGGATTGATCTCCGGCCTGACGCAACATTATCCGGAGACAGTTCGCCCCGCGTTGCAGATTATCGGAAAGAAGGATGGGGTTCGCGTCATCGCCGGTCTCTACATGATGGTTTTTAAAAATCAGACTATCTTCATTGCAGACGCGACAGTGAACATCGAGCCGACCGCCGAGGACCTCGCTGAGATCGCACTTCTGGCGGCAGACAAAGTCCGGCAAATGGACATGGAGCCGCGCGTTGCGATGCTCTCGTTTGGGAACTTCGGTGGCGCAAAACACCCGTTGGCAAACAAGGTTCGGCTTGCGACGGAGATCGTGAAACGTCGCGCCCCAGATCTGATGGTCGACGGTGAGATGCAGGCAGACACAGCCGTGTCACCCGAGCTCATATCCGAGGTGTACCCGTTCACATCACTCAAAGGAGCGGCGAACGTCCTGATTTGCCCTGACCTGACGTCGGCAAACATTGCCTACAAGCTTCTTGCGCGGCTCGGTGGTGCAGTGGCCATCGGACCGATCTTGATGGGAATGCGGAAGCCTGTGTACCTGCTGATCCCGGGATCAGACGTTTCTGATATCGTCAACATTACCGCCATGGCCGTTTTCGAGTCTCAACAGCAAAGCAAGTCGGGCCAGAAAGGCGGAGAGGTCCTGGAGCGCTTCAAAGCCTCAATGCAGGGAGCAGCTGCGAAATAGTCGCCAGTCCTCATCCCTGAGTCTCCGATCCTCAATCCAGAGGAATTGGAGAGTTCTCAATCTTCGGAATCGAGAATGTGGGGTTCACTGTTCTCCTTACATAGTTTGCGAAAACCGAGCCTGCTCCTTCGCAAAACTGAATGGTGAACTTCACATTCCCCTTCTCAGCCCCTCACTTGCTGCTGTTTCTCCGCAATTGGCGTTGGAATGATTCTTGCAGTCCTTTGTGAGAGTTTTCTGCCACGACCACCTTACACACATCGGAGGGGAAAGCCATGAAAGCCACCGGGCGACTTATTCGTTGTTCTCTCGTCATTGCTTTGACGGTACCTATGCTGTTCTGGTTCTCTTCCTGCCAGAAGACAGAACAGGCCAAAGTGCAAGAGCAGCAGCAAGCTACTCAGAAACTTGCCACAATTGGCAATCTGCAGACTGCGTATGGATCCGAGTTGAAGCGTTCTCTCTGGTATGACCGGTTCTCTAAGCAGGCCATGAAAGAAAACCTTGGTGATATCGCTGTCCTCTTCCGCGCATTGTCTCACTCGGAAAAGGTTCATGCTGAGGCCGCGGCGAAGCTGCTCAGGAGCAAAGGGGTTGAACCCGTTGTGCCAGCGATAGATTCTATCGTGCCCGGAAAAGCCAAGCAATACCTGAAATTGTCTTTGAGCAACGAAAACCTTGAGCAAAACATCTACGCAGCGGACACCACAAAAGCCCAGGAAGAGCACTTCGCAGAAGCCGCGGAGTGGTTCAGGAGGGCTCTCGAAGCTGATGGACGTCATGCAAGATTGTTGAAGAAAGCAATCGAACAAGAAACCAACTTTGCGCGCCTGCCCTACCTTATGTGCCCGGAGTGTGGCTACATCGTGGGTTCAGACAAGATGGAGGAATGTCCTGTCTGCAAGACGAAGAAGGACAAGTTCCAGAAAATCTGAGCACGACGGTCACATGTTCATCGCGTGCAATGTCACCCTAGCACTACCTATTGAATAACTGGCAGATCCCAATGTCGACACCGAGGATGTATCGAATCGAACCCGATGCACTGAATGAGCTGATACAATCACTTCGACAACAACATTACACAGTCATAGGACCGACCCCTCGCGGTGCGGCAATTGTACTCGATGAAATAACTTCCACATCGCAACTGCCCATCGGCAAGACCGATGAGCAGGCGCCTGCTCAGTATAGGCTCAAGGAGCGGGGGGACGACGCAATGTTCGCGTTCTCAGCCGGCCCACATTCGTGGAAGCGGTATTTGTTCCCGCCTGTTCTCAAGCTCTTCTCATCCCGGAAAAATGGAGAAGGTTTCCAGATTTCTGAGGAACTCCCATCGTCAGATCATGAAGAGAAGTATGCACTCCTCGGCGTGCGAGCCTGTGACCTGAGTGCCATCCAGATTCAGGATAAGGTTTTTGGCGGTGGTACGTATCAGGATCCTGCCTATGTGCGCGTCCGGAACCAGGCTTTCATTATCGCGGTCAATTGCACCCGTGCCGGCGGGACGTGTTTTTGCTCGTCCGTTCGGACTGGCCCACGCGCCCGCGTCGGATTCGATCTGGCGATGAGCGAAGTGCTCGACAGTGAGCATTATTTCATCGTGGAGGTTGGTACCGATCGTGGAGAGAATGTGATCAGCACGGTGACGAGTCGCGCTGCTGAAGACGGAGAAGTCGAGAAGGCTGAGCATCTGATCCGTGCAGCGGCACAGTCAACAGGCCGGTCACTCGAGCCGGACAATACCCGGGAAATCCTTTATCAGAACTCTGATCATCCCCGGTGGGACACTGTTGCTGCCCGGTGCCTGTCGTGCGCAAACTGTACTATGGTATGTCCAACCTGTTTCTGCGCAACGGTCGAAGATACCACGGATCTGGCGGGAACGAGCGCAGATCGTATCCGAAAGTGGGATTCATGTTTCACACTCGATTTTTCCTATATCCACGGCGGGAGTGTCCGTCCCTCGTCGAAAGCGCGCTATCGGCATTGGATCACTCACAAGCTCGCATCGTGGGTTGATCAATTTGGTACCATTGGATGCGTCGGATGTGGACGGTGCATCACATGGTGTCCTGTCGGTATCGACATCACCGAGGAATTCCGAGTCATTCGCGAAACCTATCTCATGAAAAGAGGCACAAACCCAAACAAGGAGTGAACCATGGAAACTCTTGAACGCATTCTCAGTCAACATCCGTTCTTCAAGGAACTCGGCGTGGACTACATGCAGCTGGTCACGGGTTGTGCCTCGAACGTCCGGTTCGAGCAAGATCAGTTCGTTTTCCGTGAGGGGGCAGAAGCGAACCAGTTCTACCTTATCCGTGAGGGCCGCGTTGCCCTTCAACTCTTCTCTCCTGAACGCGGGCACATCACGATTGAAACGCTGGGGGAAGGGGACATCCTCGGGTGGTCATGGCTGATTCCGCCGTACAGCTGGCATTTCGATGCCAAGGCGCTGGATCTGACTCGTGCGATCGCGCTCGATGGCAAGTGTTTGCGCCGGAAATGTGAGGATGATCATCACCTGGGTTATGAACTTCTCAAACGCTTCTCCCATATCATGGGACAACGATTGGAATCAACCCGACTTCAATTACTGGATCTCTATGGCGTCCGTTCTTGAACCTCAATCTGGTGCAGCGACCGTTTGTTCGAGCCCCATGGTGCCTCGTCCGTACATTGTAAAGAGAATACGGAAGGACACGGTTGATACATTCACACTTGAGCTCGGCCCGAAAGATGGCCGCTCACACTTCTCTTTTGCCCCCGGCCAGTTCAACATGATCTACATCTATGGGGTAGGAGAAGTCCCCATTTCGATCTGTGGCGAACCGTCGAATTCCACGCTCGTCCACACAACACGGGCGGTTGGGAGCGTTACGAAAGCCATGAGCAAGTTGCGTCGCGGTGACATCGTTGGTATTCGCGGCCCCTTCGGCACTTCATGGCCCGTGGAACAGGCTCGTACGCGGGATGTTGTGGTAGTCGCCGGTGGCATCGGGCTGCCGCCCCTCCGGCCTGCGCTGTATCATCTCCTCGCTCATCGTGATGCATATGGAAAAGTCGTCCTGCTCTATGGGACGCGCACACCCGATGACATTCTTTTCAAGGAAGAGTTGGAGAATTGGCGGGCTCGGTTCGACCTTGAAGTCTTCGTGACCGTCGATCGCGGGACTCCAGGGTGGAGGGGAAATGTGGGCGTTGTGACCACGCTGATCACCAAAGCGGGGTTCGATCCGACGAACACGATTGCCATGATCGTCGGCCCGGAAGTCATGATGCGCTTCACCGCACTGGAACTCATGAAGCGCGGCGTCAAGGCCGAAGCAATCTACGTTTCGATGGAGCGGAACATGAAGTGTGGCATCGGTCTCTGCGGACATTGTCAGTTCGGACCGCTGTTCACCTGCAAAGATGGTCCGGTGTTTCGCTATGATCAAATCAAAGATCTGCTTGTGAAATGGGAGATATGAAGTTGTGAGGTCTTCTGTTTGCTATGCTGCCCTGGCAGATTGAAACGCAATTCCCCGAATAGTGATCTCACTGAGAAATCATGAAGAAAGAACGCAAACCGAAGCTCGCGATATGGAAATTCTCCTCGTGTGACGGCTGCCAGCTGAGCTTGCTGGATTGTGAGGATGAACTCCTGGCTGTTGCGGAAAATATTGAGATTGCCAACTTCCCGGAAGCTTCACGCCTGGTTGTCAAGGGTCCCTATGACCTGTCGCTCGTCGAAGGATCGATCACGACACCCCACGATGCCGAGCGCATCCACCAGGTGCGTCGGTCCTCCAAAGTGCTCGTCACGATTGGAGCCTGCGCGACAGCGGGAGGTATCCAGGCACTCCGCAACTTCAAAGACGTGCGCGAGTTCACGTCGATCGTCTATGCAACTCCATCCTACATCGAAACTCTGAACAAGTCGACCCCCATCACCGATCACGTCTTCGTCGATTTTGAGCTTCGTGGATGCCCCATCAGCAAGGTCCAACTCGTGGAGGTGCTGAGCGCCTTCCTGAATGGCCGAAAACCGACGACGCCGACATACAGCGTTTGTCTTGAGTGCAAGCGTCGCGGAACGGTATGTGGACTCGTGACGCATGGGCCCCCGTGCCTGGGGCCAGTGACACAGGCCGGCTGCGACGCCCTCTGTCCTTCCTATCATCGGGGATGTTTCGGCTGCTTTGGTCCCAAGGAAACTCCCAATACTCCATCGCTGGCTGAGTACTGGAAGGGTCTGGGAATGAAGAACCTTGAGCTCCTGCATCTATTCCGGAGCTACAACGCGTATGCCGAATCGTTCCGAAAAGAGAGTGAAGCGCATGAAAAGTAGATCCATCAAGGTTGACTATCTTGCCCGCGTAGAAGGCGAGGGGGGCATCCAGATCAAGGTCCAGGACAAGGTCGTGACCGATGTCCGGTTTGATATTTTCGAACCACCGCGTTTCTTCGAGGCTTTCTTGCGCGGACGGATGTTTACAGAAGCTCCCGACATTACAGCCCGCATTTGCGGCATTTGCCCTATTGCGTACCAGATGAGCTCCATCCATGCGATGGAGTCCGCGTGTGGCGTATCTGTGACCGGGCAACTGAGAGCCTTGCGTCGCCTGATCTATTGTGGTGAGTGGATCGAGAGCCACGCCTTGCATATCTATATGCTCCACGCCCCCGATTTTCTCGGTTACCAGGACGTGCTCCAGATGGCGAAAGACCACGGCGATGCCGTCAAGCAGGCGTTGAAGCTCAAGAAGACAGGAAATGAGCTTGTCGCCCTGGTGGGGGGAAGGGAAATTCACCCGATCAACGTGAGGGTGGGAGGATTCTACCGGCTGCCGACAAAGCAGGAGCTCAACGCGCTCGTCGACCGGCTGAAGTGGGCGCGCGACGCAGCCGTGGACACCGTTCGGTTGACTGCGACATTCCCCTTCCCGGACTTTGAGCGTGAGTATGAATATGTCTCCCTCCGTCACGACAACGAGTACCCCTTCAACGAAGGGAGGCTCATCTCGAACAAGGGGCTGAACATCCCGATTTCGGAGTATGAGAACAATTTCGCCGAAGAGCACGTTTCGTATTCCAATGCACTCCATTCCGTGCTCAAGGGCCGCGGTGCATACCATGTAGGCCCGCTCGCACGGTTCAATCTCAACTTTGATCGACTTTCACCGGTGGCGAAGGAGGCAGCGACGGCTGCTGGCCTGACCCTTCCGCTCAACAATCCGTTCAAGAGCATTGTGGTGCGGAGTGTGGAGACGGTTTTTGCCTGTGAAGAGGCCTTGCGAATCATTCAGGAGTACGAGATGCCAGAGAAGCCGTTCGTCGATGTACATCCCAAAGCAGGAGTCGGCTATGGATGCACCGAGGCACCTCGCGGCTTCCTCTATCACCGGTACAGGCTGAATGAAAAGGGGCTGATCATGGACGCGAAGATCATCCCTCCAACATCGCAGAACCAGAAGACAATGGAGTTGGACCTCAGGGAGTTCGTTCCCCCCCGGCTCAACCTGACACAGGAAAAGCTCACATGGCAGTGTGAGCAGGCGATCCGGAACTACGACCCCTGTATCTCGTGTGCAACACATTTTGTACGGTTGGATATTCGTTAGCGGTCTGGTTGGGTGCCAAGGAACTAGCTTCGGCGCTTGGGGCCGAAAGCACAGTCGTCCGAGTTTCGATTCTCCATCAATGTGGAGGCTCCTCATGGCGAAGATCACCGATTTGTTGCGTTATCTTAACAGTAATAAAGTCGAATTCCAGGTGCTCGAGCACGATCCCGCTTTCTCAGCACACGATGTCGCAGCCGTCGCCCATGTTCCCGAGAGCGAGATGGCAAAAGCGGTCTTGATCAGAATCGAAGACCATTACTGGATGGCGGTCCTTCGAGCCGATCAACGAATCAACCAGCAGATGATCCGACGGGTGTTTGGGGCGAAGAACGTACAGCTTGCTCATGAAGAAGACCTCGGTCTGTTGTTCCCGGACTGTCAAATCGGCGCAATGCCACCGTTCGGAAATCTGTATGGATTGCCAGTCCTCGTCGAGGAGTGTTTGGCAGAAGACGAAGAAATTGTCTTCAATGCCTGCACCCACACCAAAGCGATACGGATGAAGTTCAAGGATTTCCGACGTCTGGCGAAACCGGTTATCACTGGATTCGCAGATTCGGTCCATATGGTGCAAGAGCGGGCCTTCTGAGCCCGCTACAGATGCACGAGAGCAACTGAGCGAATCCCCGTGCAACTGGTACGGTTGCAGCCTTCAACAAGAGCACCTGATGAGGGCCACGACCTCTGAGGAGTCGCCGTGAAGACAGTGGTGGTTGGGATCGGCAATGATTTCCGGAGTGATGATGGAGCTGGGTTGGCCGCAGCCCGGGCGCTCATGAAGTTCACGCTGCCCGATGTCGGGATCGTCGAGCTGAATGGCGAAGTAACACGGTTGCTCGATAGTCTGCAGCATTGCGACACCGCAATTGTCATCGACGCAGTACAGTCTCAGGCCATTCCAGGAAGCATCCATCGTTTTGACGCCAGCCAGAATCCTCTCCCCGGAAGCCACAACCAACGGTCGACTCACGGCATCACCTTGAGCTCTATTCTCGAGCTTGCGCGTGTGCAGGGCGTTTTCCCCCGCCAAGTCCTGATCTATGGAATCGAAGGTGCTTCCTTTGAGCACGGCCGCACATTGACACCTCAGGTGGAGAAGGCGGTAGAAGGGCTGGTACGCGAGATTGCTGAAGACCTGAGCGACGCGGGGCCAGTTCCGTCACAAAGAGGATAATGAACCTGCCCATGCGCGGAGGTTCAATTGCCCGATCTCGCCCGAACACTTCATAAGACAAAGAGCAACAGATGCGACGCAGCTTCGTTATCCGATCAATTGGAATCGCCCTCGTCGTTGCAGGTTCAATCGCGTGGGCGAGACAGGATTCAGTTTCTGGCAAACCAATCGTGAGTGAGGAGACACAGGCCTGTCTCGAATGTCACAAGGTCACTACGCCGGGCATCGTCGAAGACTGGCTTAGAAGCAGGCACTCCAAGGTCACACCGTCGGTGGCACTTCAGAAACCGGTCCTCGAACGAAGGATATCGAACAATGCCGTCCCGAAAGGGTTGCTGCCAATTGTCGTAGGTTGCTTTGAGTGTCACGGCCAGAATGCCGCCAATCACAAGGACAATTTTGAGCATTTCGGTCACAAGATCAATGTTGTTGTCTCACCGGACGACTGCAAAACATGCCATTCCGATGAGGCGCGGCAATTTTCCGATAGCAAGAAAGCCCATGCCCTGGGGAATCTCAGGGATAACGCGGTCTATCACACTCTCGTCGGAACAATCGGCGGGATGAAGGTCGTTGAAGGCGCGAACTTCGAACGTCGGACGGCCTCCGAAAACACGAAGCACGAGACTTGTTACGCATGTCATGGGACTTCCATAGAAGTGAAGGGTACAAAGACCGTCGCGACAAGCATCGGTGATATCGAAGTCCCCGATCTCCTCCACTGGCCGAATCAGGGCGTCGGCCGTGTCAACCCCGATGGTAGTCGTGGCGCGTGCACGGCGTGCCATCCGCGCCACAGCTTCTCCATCGAGATTGCCCGCAAGCCTGCTACCTGTTCCCAATGCCACCTTGAACCAGATCTTCCGGCCTGGGACGTCTACAAGGAGAGCAAGCACGGAAATATCGTGATGTCGACCGAACACGAACAGAATTGGGAATCCGTTCCGTGGAAAGTGGGGAAGGATTTCCGTGCACCATCGTGTGCCACTTGCCACAACAGCTTGATAGCGACGCCGGATGGCGAGCTCGTCGTCCAACGTTCCCACGATTTCGGATCCCGGCTCTGGGTCAGGATATTCGGACTCGTGTATTCGCACCCGCAGCCCATGAGCGGCAATACCTCGATTATCAAGAACGCCGACGGGCTACAACTGCCGGTGACATTCACAGGCAGACAGGCGTCTGGATATCTGATTGACGACGATGAGCAGGCCCGGCGGCAGACAGAAATGAGGACGGTCTGCCAGACATGTCACAGCACTAACTGGAGCAATGGCCACTTTGCCAAGCTCGCGACCACAATCGCAGAGGCAGATTCAATGGTTCTGGCAGCCACGAAGCTGATGCTCGAAATTTGGAACCGGAAACTTGCAGACAAGACGAATCCCTTTGATGAAACGATTGAACAGAAGTGGATCAAACAGTGGCTTTTCTATGCGAATTCCGTCCGGTATGGATCAGCGATGGCCGGACCGGACTATGCGAGCTTCAAGAATGGGTGGTGGGATTTGACGCGCAACCTTGAAGAAATGAGGGACTATCTCGGGAAGAATGCAGGCAAGAAAAAGTAGGTCCACTGTCTTGTTCCTTCAGTGATGCTTTGCCAGGCATGCAGTACAACTCAGCAACTGATATGGGGATCTTATGAACGACCTCCTCACGCCAATCACACTCGGTGCCACAGGAATCAAATCCTCCAGGTTGGGTCTCTCTGCCTCGTATCGGCCGGGAGTCAGGACGGTCCATCGGGCGATTGATGAAGGCATCAACTTCTTTTTCGGATATGGGTTTGATACTCAACTCGTCAAAGGACTACGCGACCCTTTCAAGAGTAATCGGGAAAAGTTCGTACTCGCCACGGGAGCATATAATCTGCTGATCGGATACCCGAACCTGCGACGGACACTCGAAAAGCGACTCCGCCAGTTCTCGACCGACTACATCGACGTGTTCTTGTTTCTTGGCGTTACCCAAGCAAAGCAGTTCCCCCCGGGGGCGATGGAAGAACTTGCACGCTTCCGGGAAGAAGGAAAAGTGCGATCCATCGGCATGTCGTGTCATGACCGTTCATTCATTGGGAAACTAGCATCGCAGGGGGTGCTCGATGTCATGATGATGCGCTACAACGCGGCACACCGGGGTGCCGAAAAGGATATTTTTCCCTATCTTGCAAAACACAATCCGGGAATCGTCAGCTATACTGCGACGCGCTGGACAGCGTTGACGCGGAGGCCGAAGGGTTGGCCAAAGGACGGGCATCTCCCGGATGCCGGGATGTGCTACCGGTTCGTTCTCTCGAATCCAAATGTGCATGTGTGTCTCACCGCCCCATCGAACGAAAAACAACTGATGGAGAACCTTGCCGCGTTGAAGCAAGGAACGTTGAAGGAAGATGAGATGCACTTTATGAAGCAGTTCGGCGACTCCGTCTACATGAACCACAAGTGGTTCATGTGAGTCTGCTGTTGAAGCAGGCCAGTGGGCGGCGAACATAAACCAAGGCCCGCCATGAACATCCTCCTCGTGTACCCCAAGTATCCTGACACCTTCTGGAGCTACAGGTACGCCCTTAAGTTCATCTCGCGCAAGGCGAGCTTTCCACCACTGGGTCTCCTCACGGTTGCTTCGATGCTTCCGGTCGGTTGGGCGAAGAAGCTCATCGACTGCAACGTAGAGCCTTTGAAAGAGAAGGAACTCCGCTGGGCGGATGCTGTCTTCATCAGCGGAATGTCAGCTCAGAAAGAATCGGCAGATGAGATCATCAAGCAGTGCAAGGATCTTGGCAAGTTGATCGTGGCGGGTGGCCCGCTCTTCACCGCTCATGCGCAGGGATATGGGGAAGTAGATCACCTCGTGCTGAATGAGGCTGAAATCACGCTGCCGGAATTTCTCTGGGATCTGGAAAACGGTACGCTCAAACACTCGTACACCACAGATCGGTGGGCGGACATCAAGTCGACACCGATCCCGTCGTGGGATCTCATCAATATGAAGCACTATGGATCCATGAACATCCAGTACTCGAGGGGATGTCCGTATGATTGCGAGTTCTGCGACATCACGGTCCTGTACGGACGTGTACCACGGACGAAGACAAAAGAGCAGGTGTCAGCCGAGTTGGACGCACTCTACAATCGCGGGTGGAGGGGTGGCGTGTTTTTTGTCGATGACAACTTTATCGGCAACAAGGAAAAGCTCAGGAAGGAGATACTCCCGTCGATTGTCGAGTGGATGAAGGCCCACAACCATCCGTTTAACCTCAACACCGAAGCTTCCATTAACCTCGCCGACGACGAAGAGCTTATGCGACTGATGACTCGAGCCGGGTTTGACACGGTGTTTGTCGGTATCGAGTCCCCCAACGAAGAGAGCCTGGTCGAATGCAGGAAAGTCCCGAACAACAATCGTGACCTCGTTGGATCTGTGAAGAAATTGCAGAAATTCGGACTGGAGGTGCAAGGAGGCTTCATCGTCGGGTTCGATCAGGATCCTTCGACGATTTTCGAGCGGTTGATCCAATTCATACAGGAAACAAACATCGTCACCGCGATGGTCGGACTTCTGAATGCTCCGCCGGGGACCCGCCTGCACAAGAGACTCCTGGGTGAAGGGCGGATTCTCAACGCCTTCTCAGGTAACAACACTGATTTCTCCATGAACTTCCTTCCGCGAATGGACCTCAAGTCACTGATGGAAGGGTATCAAAAGGTTCTGAATCAGATATACTCTCCGAAGGACTACTACAAGCGCGTGAAAGGGTTTCTCAAGGATTTCAAGCCGATCGAGGGGCGACCCTTCCGTTTCCAATCTCACTATTTGAAGGCGCTTGTGAAGTCGGTATTCATCCTGGGGATCGTGGGAAAAGAAAGAGTGTATTACTGGAGGCTGTTCTTCTGGTCTCTCTTCAATCGACCTCGAATGTTCCCGCTCGCCATTACATTTGCCATCTACGGATTTCACTTCCGTAGAGTGTTTGAGCAGTATATGTCGAGATTGTGAGCGAGTGCGACCACCTTGCTGTGAGAAGCATTCTTTCCTCCAACACCAGTTTATGATGAATCGCATGTGCCGGGCGCCTTTCACCAAGCACCAATGGGGTCATCGATGACGATCATACTGCAGGTTATCATTCTGCTCTTTGCGGTGGTATTTCTGGCCCGGGCCATCAATTTGATTGTCATGATGAGGTGGCATCAACGACCGGGGCCTCCCGGCACCACGGTTCATGTGGCTGGAAGAAGAGTGTACTACACCTTGAAGGGGGAAGGAAAACCGACGGTCGTCATTGAAGCGGCTCTAGGAACTGCGTCTCCTGAGTGGTGGATGGTCCAGGATGAACTCGCACGAGCCACGAGCGTCTTGACGTATGACCGGGGTGGTTACGGTTGGAGCGGACCGGCCTACGGACCTCGCACAACCGATGCCGTTGCGAAGGAGCTGAAGCAACTCCTTGAGGAATTGGAGATCGGCGGCCCGCTCGTGCTCGTCGGGCATTCGCTGGGGGGGCTGTTCGTCAATCACTTCTGCAGGATGTTCCCCGACCTGGTTGCAGGGGTTGTCCTGATTGACCCCATGTCGCCTGACGACAACCGCTTCAGGAGGGAACTTGTGCCCCACGTGTACCGCAGAAGCGGGATAGACAAGAGCAAAGCTCTCAAGATCCAAGCGTGGCTGAACGGTTTCGGGATACCGAGATTGATGAGACGGATTATCCAGAAATCTGAGTCATTCAAGCCATATCTTGTCCTTCCCAAAGAGACAGCTGACGTGCTTTGGCATCATATGCTCTTGCCACATGCTCCTCGAACTGCATCAGATGAGTATTTTCAGGCCCGCAATCACCGTCCCAATCTTGACCTGAGAAGCCATGAGACTTTTCCGCCGGTCCCGCTGAGAATTGTCACCCATTCTTCAGAGAAAATGGTCGGACAGATCGCACGATCCGGGGGTCTGAGCTCAGACGAGGCCTGGAAGGTCGAAAACCTCTGGCAGGAACTCATTCGGGCGCATTGTGATCTCGCGCCGGGATCCAGGCTGGTTATAGCAGATCGGAGCGGCCACTCTATTCACCTCGAGCAAGGTGAGTTGGTCGTGGAGACCGTTCTCGAAGTGATCCAGGAAGTGCGGCGATCTCACTCCGACGTACCCTAGAGCCGTTGCCGATCTTCCTTTCTTCGTGACGAAGAAGAGTCCTGGTTGTTTCTCATCGTTTCGTCCGCAGACCGCGTGCCCTATTGAATATGTGATGGAGAATTGCGATTCTTGAGAGAAGAACAATCAAGGAACCACAATCTGAAGCAGGGGAGTAGAGATCAACAGAAAAGGAATATTATGAAGAGAGTATGTGCTTTGGTCATTCTCTGCACTGTGGGCATGGCTTCCGTTGCCGCACAGACCAGACAACTCAAAAACTTTGATCAGCTCATGTTTGCACTAAGAACCGGGTCGGAAGTCCGCGCAATCATCACCTATGCCAGATGCAGACTGGTCATTGACAGTGTCGAAACCAAGGCTCCGGATGCCGTGGGAGGGATGTCAATCAGCACGTTTGAATACTTCGCACCGAACTCGGTCAGAAATCCCAAGGGATTTGTGACGGCCTCGCAATCGGTCTTGATCTCTCACCCTCGTTACGGGCAAGTCTACAACTACGTCAAAATGAGGATCTACGAAGACGACAACGTTGAGATTACTGCGAGATATCTCAATCCGACAACCTATCTGATCTTGATGGACGAGACCTTCTATGGGAAGATCAGCGCGGGAGATGATGGAAACGCCGTCTGTCTTTTTGAGAACTGACCCGGCTTGACGAGTGGGTGAAGCCTTGGAAGTCCTGGATATCGGCTGAATCGTCGGGGGGAGTGAAATGAAAAGGGGTGAGTCTCGGAGCCTTGTGCCCGTGAGAACTCACCCCTTTGTTGTCTTGTGAATCCTACGCCGCGAGTGCCTCGACCGCGACTTTTGTCAGTTCTTGTGGTGTAAAAGGCTTGGGAATGAAATTGAATGCTCCGAGCCGTGTCGCCTCGATCGCTGTCTCGATTGTCCCGTGCCCAGTAACCATGATAACAGGGAGGTCGGGATACTGAGTCCGAATGGATCCCAATACTTCCATTCCGCTTCGTTTCGGCATCTTCAGGTCGAGCAGAACCAGGTCGTATTTCTGAAGGCGCATTTTCTGCAGGGCCGCATCGACATCAAATGCTTCCTCAACCGCGCAACTTTGCTTCGACAGAATCTTGCGAACACTGTGACAGACGATGGGCTCGTCGTCAACAACAAGCACGGTGTATTTTGCAGTAGCGTCTCTGCCATAGAGGGCAGCGATGGGCATATCGGACCGGCTCAGGCAGTTGATGTAGTCTGATCCCGTGATGCGCTCCACCTCCGCCATATTGAACGGCAGGTCGACATCGATGATGTCATTCGTCAATCGCTTGACGCGGGCTCCGCTCTTCGCTCGTTCCTTCTCCTTCTTCACAAGAATGCACTCGCCGGCACACTCTCGAGCTTCAAGGACCAGCCTGCGACACTCTCGTGCTCCCGTGTAGCAATAGGCTTTTTCCGCAGCCTTCTTCGGAAGAGGAATGTCGGAATGAGTTAGAGTGTCAACGTACGTCTTTGACGTGTGCTTCGCCACTTCCCTTGCATTGAAAGGCATGTCGACGTCAATATTCTCATCAGGAACGTCTTCTCCATCGGGCTGTGTTTTCTGCGCCGGCTTTGTTCCCGACTTCGACACTCTGTTTGCCAGAGTGCTCTCCGTGACCTTCGTCAGTTCATCGGGAGTGAAGGGCTTGGGTAAGTACGCGCTCGCGCCAAGCTTCGTTGCCTTGACCGCAGATTCAATGGAAGCGTAACCGGTGATCATGATGACTTCGAGTTCCGGATAATGGTCCCTGATGATCTGGAGCAATTCCAACCCGCTCGTCCCCGGAATCATGAGATCGGTGATGACAAGATCAAACGACATTTCCTTGATCAAAGTCACGGCATCTTCGACCGTGAGCGCTTGAGACACGTCGTATCCTTTGCGAGAGAGAACTTTTTTGATGCTCTGACAGACATTTGCTTCGTCGTCGACTACCAGGATTTTATGCGCAATCATTTTGAGTACCTCATTGATGTGTGAAACTCATTGCCAATTGATGGCTCGACCTAGTAGTCATCAATGAGTGTGCCAGGGGAAACCAAGCCGCCCTCGCGGCCGCATCGCGTTGGTACGGCGATGGTTACGCCGGGCAAGACGGTTTGCCGTTTTCTGCCCCTGGTGAGCGCGCAGAGAATGGATTTTTGCAGAAGGCTGGACAATCAGGCTGAAAACGCCGAAAGTGGGACTCAGGCAATGCACACATGCACTATGCACCTGCACATTCCGTTATGCGGGGGGATTCTGTTTCTTGATGCCGTACTTTCTCATGAGTGCCTGGAAGTTGGATCGTTGCATGTTGACGTCGCGGGCAGCTTTGGAGACGTTCCAATTGTTGCGTACCAGCGATTCCTCAACGAAGAGCTTTTCTACCTCCTGCACCGAAGATTCCCGAATTCTTCTCTTCACATTTTTCAGGTCGTCACTGGTCTTGGGAACCATCGAACGGATGGCCGAATCTGTCCGGTACAGAGCGGCTGATACGTGTATCGGCTCGATCTCGTCCCCCTCCACGAGGATTGTAAGCCTCTCCACCGCGTGCTCGAGTTCTCGTACGTTCCCCGGCCAGGTGTAGTCCATCAGCAGCTCCATCGCTTCTGCCCGGATGCGCGGCATCGATCGTTCAAGTGCGGAACAGTACTTCTCCATGAAGTGGTGAGCGAGTTCAGGGATATCTTCTCGTCTCTCGCGGAGTGTCGGGAGTCGCAATGGGAATACGTTGAGGCGGTAGTACAAGTCCTCTCTGAACTTCCCTTCAATGACGAGCTGTTTGAGATCCTGGTTTGTGGCAAAAATCAAACGAAGGTCAACCTTCTTGACAGTCGTGCTCCCCACTGGAAGGAATTCCTTTTCCTGAAGGACGCGAAGGAGCCGGGCCTGCGTCTCGACAGGAAGGTTGCCGATCTCATCAAGAAATATTGTTCCTTGATCGGCAACTTCGAAGACTCCCGGCCTGTCAGAAGTTGCACCAGTGAATGATCCTTTCACATGGCCGAACAATTCGCTCTCGAGGATTGTGCTCGACAACGTGGAAATATCGATCGCGAAGAACTTGTTGTCCTTCCGCTTGCTGCGTTGGTGGATTGCCTTCGCCGTCAGATCTTTCCCAGTACCGCTTTCGCCGATGATGAGAACGGTACTGTCTGTCGGCCCCACCTTTTGAATCAGGCTATAGAGCTCCCTCATCGGTTGACTTGCACCGATGAGCCCCTCGAACCCAACAGCATCGGTGTACTCGAATGCTGGCTCTGACATTTGGAGGAGTGTTCTTCTCTCAAAAGCACGGTTGAAGACGGCGAGCAATTCTCCCGCTGTGAACGGTTTGGGCAGATAGTCGAATGCTCCTGACCTCATCGTTTCAACTGCCGAAGCAATTGTTGCGTATCCCGTGATGATGACCACCACTGTCGTAGGATACTGTTCCTTGATTGTACGGAGAACCTCGAGACCTCCCATGTCCACCATCTTGAGATCTGTGAAAACGACATCGTAGGTCTCCGATCCCAGCATCTTGAGCGCTTCCCGCCCTGAGGTGGCAGAGGCGGTGGAATGACCTGCACGGCGAAACACTTTTTCGCAGCTCTTGCAGATCACAGGCTCATCGTCTACAATCAGTATATGTGCAGTCATAGGTCTAGAGGGGGGATTCGCTTGTCAGAATCGGCAGCTGGATGGTGAATATGGAGCCTTTGCCCAAAGAGCTGTCCACACTGATGGTGCCGCCGTGTTGTTCGACGATGCCATAGCTAATCGACAGACCGAGCCCTGTTCCATGTTCCTTCGTTGTGTAGAACGGATCGAAGATGCGCTCCCTCACTTCTTCAGGAATTCCCGGTCCGGTATCAGACAAACTCACCACAATGGACTGTCCGTCAGCGGATCTTGCCGATCGTATTGTGAGGCTGCCGCCTTTCGTCATCGCTTCTGCTGCGTTCAGGATGACATTGACGAACACCTGCTGGATTTGGTCCGGATCCATCAGGACATCTGGAACATTGGCATCCAGCTCCTTCTCAATGATGA
>QYQB01000333.1 GCA_007280275.1 bacterium
TCAGGGAGGTGGTGGCTTTGGAGGTGGAGGGATGTCGATGGGCGGCGGAGGCGGGATGTCGATGGGAGGTGGTGGAGGAATGCCGATGGGTGGTTCTGGAGGTGCTGACGGTGGGGTGCGGCAACGGCGGCAATCACAGGTGAGCGATGTGAACGAAGTCAAGGAACGAATCGTTGTTGTGAAGGATGGCGACAAATTCGTTCCAAAGATGATCAAGGTGGGACCAAGCAATTTCGACTATGCAGAGGTTCTTGAGGGATTGAAGGAAGGGGACGAAATTCAGGTCACGACGATCTCTCGTGCGAAACTCGCGGCGGAACAAATGAACGAGCGTATGAGAAGCAACTCCGGACTGAGCGGTATGTCTGGCGGCGGACGGTCTCACTGAGGAACTCACTATGAATCTCAAAGAAAGTTTTCTCACAGCGTTGGCCGCGCTGTTCGCCAACAAATTGCGCGCCCTCTTGACGATGCTGGGCATCATCATCGGCGTTGCTGCAGTCATCACGATGATTGCGATCGGTGAAGGAGCTCAAAAGGCCGTGATCGATCGGATTCAGTCGCTTGGCACGAACCTCCTGTTCGTTTCGCCCGGAGCCCAGCGCGGCGGCGGTGTCACAGTCATTCAATTTGGCACGAGCCAGAGGTTGAAGAACCCCGACACGGAAGCTCTGAAGGAAAATGTGGCCGGAGCGGAGGCCGTTGTGCCGGAACTGAGCCAGCGGGCGCAGGTGAAGTACCTTAACCGCAATTGGAACACGCGCATCATTGGGAGCGTGCCCGAGTATGAGGACGTGAGGAGCTTCAAGGCCGTCTATGGCAGATATTTCACCCATGCAGAAGAGGTCGGCGTTGGAAAAGTCTGTGTGATCGGACAGTCCATTGTCGATAACCTGTTCCCGAATTCTGATCCACTGGGTCAAACGGTCAGGATCCAGGGGGAAAGCTTCGTGGTGGTGGGAGTCCTTGAGGCGAAAGGGCAGAGCGGATTCCAGAATCCCGATGATCAGATCATCGTCCCTCTCTCAACAGCGCAGAGGCGTCTCTATGGCGTAGACTACCTCTCTCAGATCACAGTCAAAGTTGTCAACGATCAGAAGATGGATGAGGCATTCCTGGACATCGAGCGCGTATTGCGTCGCGAGCACAAGATTAGGGAAGATCAGGACAACGACTTCACGATCCGTAATCAGGCGGACATCATCGCCACGTTTCAGGAAACGCAGCAGACGTTCACGTTCCTCCTTGCCGGAATCGCTGCCGTCTCGTTGTTGGTGGGGGGCATCGGTATCATGAATATCATGATCGTCTCCGTGACAGAGAGAACCAAGGAAATCGGTGTCCGGAAGGCAATGGGAGCACGGCGTCAGGACATCATGTGGCAGTTTCTCATCGAATCGGTGGTGATGAGCGTGACCGGTGGCCTGCTCGGAATCGGCCTTGGAATTGGGGCCTCTTTTCTCATCACAACGTATGGGAATTTAGCGTCGATTATTTCGCTTAATTCCATCGCCGTCAGCTTCCTTTTTGCGTCGTTCGTCGGAGTGTTCTTCGGCATCTATCCGGCCTGGAAAGCGGCCATATCCAACGTCATCGATGCGCTTCGCTATGAGTGAACGGGGAGCCACGGTTTCGAACTGACTCAAATATGCTCTCATCGATTTTGTAAGTCTTAGACCGCATTATGAAGGCAGCGACGGCTCTGTTGCTGCCTTTTCTATTTGGTCGGTCCGGCAGGACGCTCTTGCTTGGGAGCGCGCGACTCCTATAACCCGGCGAAGAAGGCCCTGTCTTACACTCCCGCCATCAAGATCGGCTGGCATGTCAACTTCCGGAGAAGAGTGGATCTTGCTTACGCAAGCTGAGTTTTCTATATTTCTGCGAACAGCGAACCTCTGGTTTGTCACAGTCATGCTATTCGATCAGGCGGAGAACCTATGAGCACCGACAAAGTCAAGCATCTCCTGGATGAGCGAGAACGAGCGTTACAGGGAGGGGGGGCGAAGAGAATTGAGGAGCAGCACAAGAAGGGGAAGCTGACCTCGCGGGAACGGATCGACATCTTGCTGGACGACGGGAGTTTCGAAGAAATAGGGATGTTCGTCCAGCATCACTCGTCGGACTTCGGACTTGAGAAGCAAAAATATCTTGGAGACGGCGTTGTCACAGGGAGAGGCACCATTGATGGACGTCAGGTTCTGGTCTTCAGTCAGGATTTTACCGTCTTCGGCGGATCGCTCGCGGAAGCGCATGCCGAGAAGATATGCAGAATCATGGATCTGTCGCTGAAAATTGGAGTTCCTGTCATCGGTCTCAATGACTCGGGAGGAGCCCGCATACAGGAGGGGGTTGTAAGCCTGGGCGGTTACGCGGACATATTCCTTCGCAATACCCTTGCGTCGGGAGTTGTTCCGCAGATTTCTGCAATTCTGGGCCCATGTGCCGGGGGAGCTGTATACTCTCCGGCAATTACCGACTTCGTGTTCATGGTAAAGAACACGAGCTACATGTTTGTTACAGGCCCGAATGTGGTAAAGACGGTCACGCATGAGGATGTCACATTCGAAGAACTGGGGGGCGCGATGACACACGCCACCAAGAGCGGTGTTGCTCACTTCGCCTGTGAGAACGAAGTGGAGTGCCTCGGCGCGATCCGAAAGCTGCTGGGCTATATTCCTCTGAACAATGTCGATGATCCGCCGCGCGTTGTCCCGACGGATGACCCCTTACGGATGGACAAGACGCTGGACTCTATCGTGCCCGAGAATCCCAACAAGCCCTATGACATGAAGGAGGTCATTCGCAAGATCATGGACAACGGGGAGTTTTTCGAAGTGCAGGAGTTGTATGCGCAGAATCTCCTTGTCGGATTTGCCCGGCTGGGCGGTTACTCGGTCGGCATCGTTGCCAATCAACCTTCAGTGCTTGCTGGTGTGCTCGACATTGACGCATCGCTCAAAGGTGCCCGGTTTGTGAGGTTCTGCGACGCTTTCAATATCCCCCTTGTCGTTCTCGAGGATGTACCGGGTTTTCTTCCGGGGACCGATCAGGAGTGGCGTGGGATCATCAAGAATGGGGCAAAACTCCTTTATGCGTTTTGCGAAGCCACAGTGCCACGACTGACTGTGATCACCCGAAAAGCCTACGGTGGGGCGTACGATGTGATGAATTCCAAGCACATACGGGGGGACGTCAACCTTGCCTGGCCAAGCGCCGAGATCGCGGTGATGGGTCCAAAAGGAGCTGTCGAAATTATCTTCCGGAAGGAGATTGATCTTGCCGCGGACAGAGAGCAGGCTACCGAGCAAAAGGTGACTGAGTACCGTGAGAAATTTGCCAATCCCTACATAGCTGCCGAACGGGGATTCATCGATGAAGTCATACTGCCGAGCGAGACAAGGCCGAAGCTCATCAAGGCCCTTCGATTTCTGGAGAACAAGGTGGATTCGAACCCGAAGAAGAAACATGGCAATATTCCCCTCTAATGTGATTCCGGTCAAAAGGAAGATATCCATCTCTCTGTTCCATTGATTTTCTCTTGATATTGTGCTATCTTCTAAGAGTTGGTTACCATTTCACTTTAGATGCGGGGCTGATGAAGAGACTAATACTGTGCCTTTTGTGCCTTCAAACTTTGAGTTGCTCTTCATCGCGTTCAGCGAGAGAAGAGGCCGTTCTTGCCCGCATCGAGAAAATTGCCAAGGACTCGGGCGCCCCTTCGGATACGATTCCTCCCCCTCAACCATCTCCCCAAACTACCCGAAGACCGTTTATCATTTCGGCGCCTGACACACAGGCTGTTGGCACGAACGGGGTAACAGACACTCTGGAAACAGAGTCCGCTTTCATTTCCAGGCAACTCGAGCTTGCACGCCAACACTATGTCGCAGCACTGAGCTCTCAGGAAACGGGAGATTCGACGCTTATTGTTGACGAATTCGAAGCCGCTATCAGCATCCTGAACGAGTTGACCTACCACGATGATATTGAAACAAACAAAGACTATGTCGATTTGAGCAAGAGTGTCATCGAAGACTACCAAAAATACATCGTCACTCATCCGATGCCCGGACGTGAAGCTTCGGTTTCGGCTTTGCATGAATGGCTCAATTCTGCCATAGAAAAGTCGGGAGTTTCCCTCGTTGAAATTCCGAAGAATGAGATCATAGGGACTGCGGTTCCTCTGCCGTTCAACGAATATGTAGAACGAGCCATCAGCTTCTTCATGAATCGGGGAAGGGAGCATCTTGAGCGCTGGTTGTATCTCTCCGGCAAGTACTTCCCGACAATGAAAAAGATCTTCCGCGAAGAGGGTGTTCCGGAAGAGTTGATATACCTGTCGATGGCAGAAAGTGGCTTGCGGGCTGACGCTCAATCCTGGGCGAAAGCCGTGGGTTTGTGGCAATTTGTCCGGGCAACTGGAGCGATGTATGGATTGCGCGTAACATTTTGGTATGACGAACGGCGTGACTTTGAGAAGTCAACCCGCGCTGCCGCGCGCCACATGAAAGACCTCTACAGGGACCTCGGGGATTGGAATCTCGTCCTTGCATCGTACAACGCCGGCGCCGGTCGTGTCTATAGAGGAATCAGGCGCAGCGGAAAAGTGGATTTCTGGGAAATGAGGAAACAGCTCCCGAGGCAGACACGCAACTACGTTCCACAGTATATTGCAGTCGCACGGATGGCGATGGAGCCGGAGAAATATGGATTCAACGTCAAACCCGCCGAACCACTCCTCTATGATATTGTTCTGGTGGATGATTGCGTAGATTTCAAAGTTTTGGCGAAGTGTGCTGAAACAGAAGTGGATATTCTCCAGGAACTCAATCCAGAGCTATTACGATTGCACACACCTTCGGGTGTCACAGGATATCGTCTGCGTATCCCGATCGGGAAGAAAGACACTTTCTCGAAAAACTATGTTGAGATCCCGGCAGACCAGAAGAAGCAATGGGTCATGCATAAGGTTCGGAAGGGGCAGACGAGCCTGGCGAAGATTGGGGCACAATATGGCGTTACGGCAACAGTCTTGAGAGAAATCAACAACATCAAGACAACCCGCCCGCTGAAGGTCGGAACAACGATCGCGATTCCTGTGTCGCCTGAGGAAGTCGAAATTGCCAAAACTCCTTTTGAGTATGATAAGAAGGTGGACAGGGTGACGTTTGGCAAAGGCGTAGGAGCCGCACTCGCTGCCGCAAAACCTGATATCACACGCAGCTCGAAAACCTCAAAACCTTCCTTGAATGCTCCCCGGGGGAAGGTACGTCTGGTCTACACCGTGAAGAGGGGAGACACAATAGGCCATCTCGCAGAATGGTACGGTGTCAGGGCAAGCGATATCCGCAACTGGAACAATATCAGCTACGGAAGTTATATCCGGACTGGCGAAGAGATAACCATCTGGGCCGATGCCGCGAAGGCAGACCGACTCGGGAAAATCGATGATATGTCGTTCGCTGAAAAGCAGGACCTGCTTCGGAAAGAGGTTGGCAGCAGTAGCGACATCGCCGCAACGACGTCACCATCGAGGGAGAAAAACCCCGATCGCGGCTGGGTTCAGCACAAAGTCCGGGAGGGAGATGCGCTGGTAACCATTGCGAAGGAATATGGTGTCAGCGTGAACGACCTCAAGACATGGAACAGCTTGAAGGGAAGCAAGATTGTTGTCGGACAGACACTAGATATGTACGGTGAACCGGAAGAGCGGGCAAAGATCATTGAGACGCCGGGATCTGTTACGATGGCCGAAGGGAAGTCGAAGCTGCAATCGATGCCGAAGGCAGAACTGAAGCCCAATACGACTTCAAAGGACAAATCCATCGAGCAAACCCACAGGGTGAAGAAAGGGGAGACCCTCTCAGATATCGCACGGCAGTTCGGCACGAGCATCAAAGAGTTGAAGCAATACAACAGCCTTCGCTCATCGAAAATCAAAGTGAATCAGGTTCTCAAGATACCGGGCTCAACTGGTGCAGCAAATAGCGGGTCCCGCTAGCGCCCGGACGTCCCTCCGACACTCCTACTTCGAAGCATCCAGTCCCACCGTCAGCACCTTCAGGCATTATCGCTTCGCACCAAGAACCTTTTCCAGTCGAAAAGGCAACGGAAGCCGCAAGCCCGCCTGTCGGAGTATCTTTTCGCGTTCAAGAATCGCGTTCGGATCGCCGCAGTAGATCATCTGACCTCGCGCAAGGACCAAGATCTTTGTTGCATACCGAAGCAGCAATCCGAGATCATGGGAAACAACGATCATTCCCCTTGCATCGTTCTTGAGCGCAGTCGTCAAACGCTCGAAGACGGTTCGTTCGACTTGCGACAGACCAGCGCTGGGTTCGTCAAATGCCAAGAAAGGAGCGCCTGAGGCGATAGCGCTCGCGATCGTCAGGAGCTTCCGTTGCGCAGTTGGCAGATCGTACGGGTGGTGTGACGACAAAGACTCGAGGGCGCACAGTGAGAGGGCCTTGTCAACGAGATGGTCGACGTTGTCCAGCCTCAGATTTCGCGGAGCGAATTCGACTTCCTTCCTGATGGTCGATGCAAAAATCTGGTCTGCCGGGTTTTGAAACGTCACGCAGATCTCTTTAGCAAGCCGTGAAGTCGGATGGTCGGCAGTATCGAGTCCGTTCACGAGCACTTGTCCGGCGATAGGCTTCAGGATTCCGTTGAGGAGCTTCAGCAGCGTGCTTTTTCCCACCCCATTCTGTCCCACCACGAGAAGAAAGTCACCAGTCCCGCACGTGAACGACAACTCGTTGATGAGCGGCCGATTCCTGTCGTAGTGAAAGCTTACATTGCGGAATTCGATAGTCATGTGATTGCCAGGGCCCGGGTGATGCGCGATCCGCGTGTCGATGGATCATCGAGCATTTCGTCAAGTTCCGGTTTCAGATGATTCCAGCTTTCCAATGGCAGTGCTGTCGCAAAGTCCTGCATTCTGCGGAGAAACGCGGCCGGCCTGCCGTCGAACAAAATTGCCCCCTCCTTCAGAACGACGATCTGGTCGCACACTCCAAGAGCGAAGTCAAGTTGCGTGTCGGTCACAACGATTGTGGTCTTTCCCTTCATCGAGCGAAGGATGCCTCGCAGTTTCTGTTGCGCTGCCATATCAAGTGCTGTGGCCGGTTCATCGAGGAGCAAGACGGGTGGTTGAGCTATTAGGATTGTTGCCAGAGCAACACGCTGAGTTTCTCCACCTGA
>QYQB01000338.1 GCA_007280275.1 bacterium
ACACCAGACACCTCCCCCGCACGATCCCTTCCCCTCGAAGGGGAAGGAGGGGATGGGGTGGTGTGCTACCTCAGCCCATTGTGTAACGCTTCTTGAATTCGTTCGTAAATCACCTGCTCCACACCCTCTTCGTTTGAGAGCACTTCGTCATTCAGAAAGCGTAGTACTTCTAATCCATCACTTCTCAGATAAGCATCTCGTTTCGCATCTCGCCGCTTCCCCTCGCGTGTGTAATGCTGCCGGCCGTCGGCTTCAACTACCAGGCGTGCTTTGACACAATAGAAGTCCAGAATGTAGGGTCCGTAGGGAACCTGCCTTCTGAACTTTGCACCCAGTCTGTTGTTGCGGAGGAGGGACCAGAGCTTCTTTTCTGCATCGGTCATCTCACGACGCAGTTTTCTGGCAAAAGGAATTAGGGTTGTTGTGTATTTGGGAAAGTGTTGAGGCATAGTGTTCACGTTGAGGCGGCTGGGGGGAGGTTCACCAACCTCTCCCGTACCCTCTCCTAGGAGGAGAGGGGATCGCGGATAAAGAAGGTTACTTCTTTTGTAGTTCGATCTTCTGCAGCTCGTCGAAGTACTTGCGGATCAACTCCTGATAATCCTTCGAGTAGCCGTGTTCGAGAGATTTGAGGAGGTCTTCCAGCAGTTTGTTCTTCCCCTCGAGGGCCGAGGGATCAAGTTCGCCCGGACCGCGGCGCGCGATCTCGGTTCCGGTTTGGGCTTTGCGTTTCTTTTCGTAATCCTTTTCGCGCATCGATTTTGAGGCGTCAAGAAGTCGCGAAAGGATTCGTTCCTGTTTGCGGATGGTTTCGGGATTGACGTTGTTCTGTTCGAGATTGTTGACGACTTCCTTCATCTCCTCGGCAATCTTGTCGAGGTCACCCAGCATCTTCTTCTGCTCGCCGCTTGCCTGAGCTTCTTTGTTTAATTGCTCCAGCGATTTCCGCACAGCTTCCTGCTCGCCGGCGATGCGAGCCGCTTCTGCAGCCTGTTGCATACCCTGAGTCTGCGCATTGATCGATTGCTGCTGCCCGGCCATCATCTGCAGCTGTTGCATTAGTCCGCCCATCCCGGACCCACCTGCCTGCATCATGTTCTGCATCGCATTCTGAAGCTGCATCGCGCTCTTGTTCAACGATGCCATCGCGGCCCCTTCTTCCTGCGATGCACCGAAACCGTTTCGCCCCTCCAGGGCATTTAGGGCACTCTGCATATGTCCCATTGCTTCGCCGATGGAGCGCCCCATTTCCGGTGTGACGGCAAAAGATTTCTTCGAGAGTTCGCTCAGGCCGCGCACCACATTTCCCATATCCTGCATCACGCGCATCTGCTCCTGCGCATTGTCCCGAAGCTGAGGAGAATTCGGGGGGGCGTTCGCCGCTTCCTGTTTCAGCGCTTCTTCACGCTTCGAAAGTTCCAGCATGTCATTTGTGGCCCGGCGAAGCGCATTCAACGCCGCCTGGGTTTGCTTCTGAAGCATTTCCTGCTGAATGGATTGGAGCTGCTTCGATTGACTCTGCAGCTGCTGAGCAAGCTGCTGCTGGGTCTCCTGCGCCTGCTGCATCTGGCCCGACTGAAGCTGGCTGCCGGCCTGATTCATCTGGTTGTCCAACTGCTGTTGCTGCATTTGTTCGTTGTGCTTCTGCATCCGGTCGGCTGGCATTTCCGTAAAGAACTCTTCCATCCGTTTTTGCACGTCGGCCGTCTCTTTTTCGAGCTGACGCTGTTTCTCCGCCATGTCATTCTGCTTCTTTGCGAGTTCGTTTCGCTTCTGCTGGTCGTTTCCGGCTTTGGCCGTCTGCTCGTTCACATCTTTCTGCGATTGCTCGAGGTCCTGCGCGCGTTTGCGCGCTTCATCGAGCTTCTGCTCGATTTGAATTCGCTTGAGCAGTTCGATCGTCCGCTCGATGCTTTGACGGAAGCGGTCTTCAGAGAATGTCATCTTCTGAAGCGCTTGCTGCAGCTGTTCCTTGTTGAGATTCTGCATCGCCTGCTGCATCTGTTTCAGCGCCTGCTGAAGTTCGGAGGAGTTCATCTGCTCGAACAGTTGCTGGAGCTCCATGTACTTTTCCATCGTCTCCTTGGAAAGGACCTGCTGCTGATCCATCTTCTGGACCATATCATCGAGCTTCTTCTGAACGTCTTCAAGCTTTTTCTGCATGTCCTGGTATTTCTTCGACATCTCCTCGAGTTTCTTCTGCTGCTGCCAGTCCATCTCCTTGTTCTTCTTGATGTCCTGGTTGATGGACTCGAGCTTGTCCTTCAGCTGCTTCGCGTCCTGAAGCGTCTTCTTGAGGTCGTCAAGCGATGTCTCGTGGCCCTTATCGAGCTCTGCAAACACCTCTTCAACCGATGGGAGACGGATCAGGTAGAGTTGGCTGCGTGCACTCTTCGGCCCGCGCACAGCGTCGTTGTCGAAGGCCTCGGCGAAGTACTCGACTACGTCTTCAGGTGCAAGACGGAGAGGCGAGAGGTCCCACGTATAGGTCAGCTCAAGCTCCGTGGAGACGCCGGAAGGAAGAGGAATCGACACAAATTTGTATGAATCCCACGGCTTTTCGTATCGGGAATGTGTCAGCTTGTAGCCGAGTCGGATGTTCGAGAGGCCAAAATCATCTTTTGCCTGCACGACGAGGCGAAGGAATTTGTCACCTGCGAGGTCGAGGTTTCGCCCGGGCTGGAGAATTGCGATTGTGGGGACTTCATCAGCAATGATCTTGACCTGGTAA
The DNA here is from genome assembly GCA_007280275.1 of bacterium. GTDB lineage: Bacteria > Bacteroidota > Ignavibacteria > UBA10030 > UBA10030 > UBA9647. The sequence continues at coordinate 2,732 of QYQB01000338.1, forward strand.
TGAACCGGATCGATGTTTGTCAGGCCCTCGACATCCGATATCTCGATGTGGTAACTAGTCTCGGTCGCAAGACGAAATGATGCAGAGAAATTCTGATTCCGGGTTGTCAAGGGAATAGGGCTTCCGGTGCTAAAGACAATTCTTCCCTGGCGCAGCTCTTTGCTTGCTGCTCCAGTGACTGTAACCTTTGTGCCCGCCAGGGCCGTGACGTCGCCGATGAACTCTTCCTGAATTGTCGGCGGCAGCTTCGTGTATCCGGGATATTCGAGACGTACCTGGAATGACCGGAATACCGGACGATCAACGACAGACAACCGGTAATGCTGGCTTTCTGCGCTGGAGATTTTCGCATAATATTCCGTGGAAGCCCGAATGCTTTGGAACGATGTCGTATAGGTACCTGCAGAATCGGGACTCAGCCCGGCACTCTCGAATTGCTGGGTGCCTTCGAGTCGCCAGTAAAGATTGATTGGTTCCTGTCGTGCTGTTATCGAAGCGAACGAAGTGGACTGGACGCGGACAGCGATGTGCACGGGCTGACCTTTGACGACTTCGCTGTTGCCCGGAGAAACGTCGAAGATGAATTCAGACGGAGAAACAAAGTCTCTGTTGAAATGTGTGACACGAAAGAGCGAATCATAGAATTGTCCGGGCGAAGCGACAACGAGCAAGAACGCCCCAAGCAGACTCATACCGAGGAGTCTCGTCGAGCGTTTGATCGGCGAATCATCCACCGAGGTTGTGAAATCAAGGTCGCGTATTTCGACCGCGAGATCTTCGAATGAAGCATCAACAAGCTCGGGGGAGTAGAGCGATTTGCCTGTGGTACTTTCCAGATGCAGCTGGAGCAGGTTCAGCAGCCGGTCGTGAATTTTTGGGAAGTGAGTCCCGATTCGCGTTGCCAGCGTGAAGTTGTCCTCACAGCGGAGAATTCCAAGTGATCGCAGCAACGGTCGTGCGACATGCCAGACGAAGAGAACCGTCGTGAATCCGGCAAGAACAATGAAGAGACCTGTGCGACCGGAGCGATCCAATCTGAAGGCCAGTTCGAGAAGAGTGCAGGCGACAGTCGAAAGGACGAAGACCGTGCTGAAGAGCGGTAAGCCGGAGCGCAGGTCAACGGAGTGCTGGTGCCTACGTGTGGCGGAGAGACGCCCGAGAATGTCAGTCAGTATGGTTGAGGAGTTCGGCAAGGGAAGAAGTGAAGAGCGTGACGGTTAGTTGGCTAAATGGTTAAATGGTTAATTGGTGAGTACCAATTCGTTCATTGTCGAGGTTTTTTTCATCCCACCAATTAGCCGCTCACCAATTAGCGAAACGGAACCAACGGGCTAGTGACTCAACGCCCACACCACGATATTCGTGCCGAAGCGCAGTGCTTCCTGCCGTACTGGCTCAGGATCGCCATGTATTTCCGGGTCAGCCCAGCCATCGCTCGGATTGGATTCGTATGTGTAGTACACAACCAGGCGACCTTTGTAGAACAAGCCAAATCCTTGCGGCGGTTTCCCGTCGTGCTCGTGCGACTTCGGGATGCCGTTTGGGAAGCTGAAATGACAGCTGTAGAGTCCGTAGTTGAAGGGAAGTTCGACGAGCTCCTGGTCTGGAAACACCTTCTTGACTTCACGCCTGAAGGCTTTGTCCATGCCGTAATCATCGTCAGCGTAAAGAAATCCTCCATTTGTCAGATAAGAGCGGAGTCGCTGAATTTCGTACTCGGAGAAGACGATGTTCCCATGTCCTGTCATATAGAGAAAAGAGTAGGAGAAGAGCTTTTCGCTCGAAAGGTCTACAAATTCATAATGTGGATCGATGTCGATGGCCGTATTCTCTTTGACGAATTTGGCCAGATTGACCTCGGCGGAGGGATCATTGTACCAATCGCCACCGCCGCTGTACTTCAGGCGGGCGATACGGAATTGGCTCTCGATACGCGGCTGGGCAAAGAGCAATGGCTGAATCACGAAGACACACAAAACAAAGAGAGAATAGAAGCGTCTCTTCGCCTTTGCGGTGGAAAACAAAGATACGGCAGACGGATTCGTCGCCCCGGTCAGAAAGCCAGATTTCTCAAAGTAGTTCATGCATACTCAATGTAGAGAAACAACCACAGAGAATCAAAATGGTTCTTGACAAACGCTTCCGGCGATAGTATATTGTCTTAGTCTTCTCTGAAGACACGCAGCAGCTTATCAAGAACGGCTGAGGGAACAGGCCCGATGAAGCCGTAGCAACCGTCCCGAGTGATCGGGAGCCAGGTGCTAACTCCTCCCCGTGACGTTGTCACCGGGAAAGATGAGCTCGGAGAGTTTAAATATCACCTCTTCTGGCATATCGACCTGGAAGAGGTTTTTTGTTTCATAACCTCTTCCGTGGCCTCTCATCTCGTCATCTCCTGATAAGCTCCTGACCCGGCTTCAATAACGTCTGACGCGTCGGCCCAGCCTGAACCGGCGGCTTTCGGCGCATTTTCGTCGTTGGGTGACCACAAGGAAAAAAAGCAGTTCAACCATACCATACACTCACAAGGAGCTTCCATGAGTACCAACGCAAATACACCGCGTCGCCATTTCGAAACGCTGCAGCTACACGCTGGACAGCAAACCGATCCCACGACTCACGCCCGTGCGGTCCCGATCTATCAAACGACGTCGTTTACCTTCGACAACGCCGAGCACGCCGCTTCGTTGTTCGGCCTGCAACAGTTCGGCAATATTTACACGCGTATCATGAACCCGACGACGGCTGTCTTTGAGGAACGCATTGCAGCCCTCGAAGGAGGTGTTGCTGCTCTGGCTGTCTCCTCGGGGCAGGCAGCGGAGTTCCTTGCCATCTCGACAATCGCGCAGGCCGGGGAGAATATCGTCTCTACCAGTCTGCTCTATGGCGGGACGTACAACCTCTTCAAGGTCACGTTGCCGCGCCTGGGTATCGAGACCAGGTTCGTGGATGGCGACAACCCGGCAGATTTCGAAAAGCTCATCGATGCGAAAACAAGAGCGCTCTATATCGAGACGATCAGCAATCCACGTCTGAGCGTTCCGGACATCGAAGCGATCGCGAAAGTGGCGCACGCGAACGGTATACCATTGATCGTTGACAATACTTTCGGTGCCGGGGGGTACCTCTGCCGTCCATTCGATCATGGGGCCGATATTATTGTTCATTCTGCAACCAAATGGATTGGCGGACATGGCACTTCCATCGGCGGTGTTATTGTCGATTCTGGGAAATTCGACTGGGGGAACGGAAAATTCCCTGTATTTACGGAGCCGAGCCCCGGGTATCATGACCTGAATTTCTGGGAGACCTTTGGTTCAAAAAGTCCTTTTGGGAATATTGCGTTCATCATCCGGGCGCGCGTAGAGCAGCTCCGGGATTTTGGACCGTGCCTAAGTCCCTTCAACTCCTTCCTGTTCATCCAGGGACTTGAGACACTTTCACTGAGGGTAGAGAGGCATAGCGAGAATGCGCTGGCTCTTGCTCACTGGCTTCGCAAGCACCCGCTTATCGATTGGGTAACATATCCCGGATTCGAGGATCACCAGTCACGGGCGAACGCAAAAAAATATCTTCACCAGGGATTGTACGGAGGTATGCTCGTCTTCGGTATCAAGGGGGGGCGTGAAGCCGGGCGAACGTTCATCAACAACCTGAAACTTGCAAGCCTGCTCGCCAACGTTGGTGATGCGAAGACGCTGGTGATTCATCCGGCTTCGACAACGCATCAGCAACTGAGCGACAAGGAACAGCTCGAATCCGGTACCACTCCCGATCTTGTCCGTGTGTCTGTCGGGATTGAGCACATTGAGGACATCATCGAGGATTTTGGGCAGGCGCTCAGCGCTGTGAATGCGACGGTTGCATGAAATAGCTGAAGCTCACCTTCGTCAACAAAAAATCCCCGCGAAGAAATTGCTCCTTCGCGGGGACGGAGATGCAACGTGATTCGTGCGGGAAGGGTGGAAGCCCCCCGCAGACACACCAAACGCGGTTGAAGGCAGCTTTCAACCCGGGTTGAACCGCGAAGAAGGCTGCTTTCGTTTATGTTAATCCATGATCTTTCGCAGGAACGCCGGTTTCTCCGGATCTGCCTTGTCGATCTTCTCGTCACCTTTTTCCGGGTCCCGTTGGGCCTGGATGGAGATGTCGATGCCGCGCCGCAGGAACGTTGGCTCTTCGAACTTCTGAAGATCGCCCGGTCCCGATGGGATTCGGTCGATGAGCCTCGATACAGCCTTCGGCGGTTGTTTTGCCGCAACCGCTTTCTTGTTGAAGCCCGTTGCGATGACCGTTACCATGATCTCGTCTTTCATGTTGTCGTCGACCACGGTACCGAGAATAACGTTGGCGTCGTCACCGGCTGCGTCATGGATGACGCTGATGGCCTCGTCGACTTCCATAAGCGACATGTTCTTGCCGCCTGTGACGTTGATGAGGATCCCTTGAGCGCCGGCAATGGAGACTCCATCAAGCAATGGGCTGGAGATTGCCGCGTGTGCAGCTTCGACGGCGCGATTTTCACCCGTTGCGACACCAGAACCCATCAACGCATCTCCCATCTCGCGCATGACGGTGCGGACATCGGCAAAGTCCACATTGATCAGGCCTGGGATGGTAATCAGCTCTGAGATTCCGCGCGTTGCGTTGTAGAGAACCTCATTCGCCAGCTCGAACGCTTCCATCAACGGCGTGTGGCGATCAATGATGTCCAGCAGTTTCTGGTTCGGGATAACGATCAGCGTGTCGACCTGCTTCTTCAACTCCTCAATTCCTTCTTCCGCCTGACCTGTCCGTCGCTTCCCTTCGCTGTTGAAAGGCCTCGTGACAATTCCCACCACCAGCGCCCCGAGACTTTTGGCGATATTTGCCACAATGGGGCCGCCGCCGGTTCCGGTTCCGCCTCCCATGCCGGCGGTAACAAAGACCATGTCGCTGCCGGTCAGGGCGCGAGCAATTTCCTCGCGGTCTTCTTCCACAGCCCGATGGCCGATGGTAGGATCAGCGCCGGCGCCGAGACCACGGGTCAGGGTCTTGCCGACCTGGATCTTCTGAGATGACTTGTTACGTTCCAATGCCTGGACATCGGTATTGATGGCGATAAAGTCGACGCCGACCAACCCTTTGTCGATCATGCTATTGACGGCGTTTCCACCACCGCCGCCAACACCAACCACACGAATCTTTGCCCCGCGGTCCGCTAAGGTGTCGAGTTCAATCACGGTAACATCTCCTTTAGTTAGTTGGTTGTGAGTTTGTAAGTATCAAACTTGATTCCAATTTCAAAGTACAGCCTGCAGATTGCAGACTGTCATTTCGTGAGTATAAGCTGCTAGGTATCGAGTATCAAGTATGTAAGCACTAAGCATGAAGCTTTGGTCTGAATAGCTGAACCGATTACTTCTGTAAACTTCTTTGGAGTCCAATCAGCATTGCCACAATTTGATTTGTTTCATCTTACTCAACTACTTGCTAGAAGCCATCTCAAAAACCTTTTCGTAAGAGAATCATGATACAAGCGAGATGGACGAAGCCAAGGAAATTCTCGGCATGATATTCATAACGGACTACAAGACGGCGGAAGTTATGCATCCAGGCAAAGAGACGTTCAAT
>QYQB01000149.1 GCA_007280275.1 bacterium
ATGCAGGGCTGTCGGAGGTCCTCAACGCCGAGCAATTGAAAATATGGAAAGACGCTACCGCCTCTTCAGATGGCAAGGACAAAAGCAATACGAGCAGCGAGACCGAGAAAAGCAGCAAGAGTAAGAAGAAATGATGCCGGCGACGCTGGCTTGTCAAATGCTCAGCATTCGCGACATAACACTAATAGATTGATCGCCACCTTATCATAAGGGATGAAGCATGGACTCCACAATGAATCGAAGAAACTTTCTGAAGGGCGCCTCCATGGCGTCTCTCTATGCCGCTACTGGTGTCGGAGTTGGCAGTACGCCGGCACTTGCCGAGCCGCAGATCAAGCGTATAGGCGGACCGAAGCTGAAAATCAGCTTAAATGCGTACTCCTTTTCCAAAATGTTGAACGACTATAAGAAGGATCCAACGAAAGGGATTTCGCTCTTCGACCTTCTTGATTTCTGTGCAAAGAACAATTTCGATGCGCTCGATGCCACGGGATATTTCTTCCCAGGCTATCCTTCGGAGTTGCCTACCGATGCATTCATTAATGAATTCAAGCGTCGAGCGTTTGAACTCGGACTTGATATCAGCGGGACGGGAGTACGCAACAACTTTACTCTGCCGGATAAGGACAAACGCGCTGCCGACGTCAAGCATATCAAACAATGGGTGGAGGTCGCTGCAAAAATGGGTGCGCCCGTGCTGCGTGTGTTTGCCGACACTCAGATGAAAGGCCAAAGTTGGCAGACAGTGGCCCCGGATTTCAAGCGAGAGCAAGTGGAAGATTGGATAGTGGAAAATCTAAAAGAATGTGCCGACTGCGGGAAACAATACGGCGTGATCATCGGCGTTCAGAATCACGGTGATTTCTTGAAAACGGCCGAGAATCTGCTGCATCTCATCGGGCGTGTCGACTCTGTCTGGTGTGGGCCAATCGTAGACACCGGCTATTTCGTGTCGAAGGACCCGTACGAAGATATGGCAAAGGTCGCGCCGCACGCGGTAAACTGGCAGATCAAGACAAGCCCCTTCGGTGCAGAGAGCGGAATCAAGACAGATCTCAAAAGGCTCATCGGCATCGTCCGCACGTCCGGTTATCGCGGTTATATCCCCATTGAAACTCTTTCGGTGAAGGGCGCGCCGTATGATCCGTTTGATGCAGTGCCGAAGTTTCTCGCCGAGATACGCGAAGTGCTCGGCACAACGACCTAGCCGAAATCATTCAATAGACCTTTCCGGGGAGGTGACGCATGCACATCAGCATGAATCGAAGAAAATTCATCCAGAGTGTCTCGAGCGTTTCGGTTGGTGCGGTTCTGGGAGCGGCGACAGGCACCGGACTTGCACTCGCGCACCCGCAAATCAAACGAGTGGGCGGGTCAAAGCTCAAAACCAGCCTCAACGCGTACTCATTCAACAAGCTGCTCAGTGACAATGCAAAGACCCCGGGTTCCGGGATTTCGCTGTTTGATCTTCTCGACTTCTGTGCGAAGAACGACTTTGATGCTGTCGACCCAACCGCGTATTTCTTTCCGGGATATCCTGCTGTGCCGTCGGACGCTTTCATCAACGACTTCAAACTCAGGGCCTTTCATCTTGGCCTTGATATTAGCGGTACGGGCGTGAAAAACAACTTCGCGGATCCCGATCCGAAGAAGCGTGCTGCTGACGTCAAGCTGGTGAAGGCGTGGATCGAAGTCGCCGCAAAACTTGGTGCCCCTGTCATCCGCGTATTTGCGGGCCCCATTCCGGAGGGTTACGAAGACAAGTGGGATGAAATCGCGAAGTGGATGGTAGCGGATCTGAAAGAATGTTCAGAATATGGCAAGGCGTTCGGCGTGCTCGTCGGTGTGCAAAATCACGGGGACTTTCTTAGGACCGCCGACGGGGTCATTAAGATAGTGAAGATGGTGGATTCAGAATGGTTCGGAACCATCCTCGACACAGGATTCTTCCTGACGCCCGATCCGTATGTCGACATCGCAAAGGCGATGCCTTATGCGGTCAATTTGCAGGTTAAAGAAAGTCCATTTGGAGCTGCAAGCCCGATTCGGATTGACGTGAAGAAGCTCATCAAAATAATCCGAGACTCCGGTTATCGTGGCTATTGCCCGATCGAAACCCTTTCAGTGAAAGGGCAAGAACAAGTATACAAACCATACGAGAGTGTCCCGCGGTTTCTCGCGGAACTCCGGAATGCCATTGAACAATCAGCGTGAGTACAGAATTGTCTGAGACGCATAGTCGGGAAATCAGATTTGGTATCGTTGGATGCGGGATGATCAGTGAGTTTCAGGCTGATGCGATCGCGAAGGTACCGGGAGCCCGGGTGGTTGCCTTCTGCGACAAGGTCAAAGCTGCGGCCGATGCCAGGGCTGCACAATTCGGTGGAGCTGTGTACACCAACGTCGGGGATCTTGTAGGAAATCCTGATATTGACGCCATTTCCATATGCACTCCTTCTGGCTTGCATCTGGAGGCAGCCGTTGCCGCCGCCGCTGCAAAGAAGCACGTGATGGTCGAAAAACCGATTGAGGTCACCCTCGATCGTGTCGATCAGATCATCTCTGCCTGTCGCAGCAACGGGGTCAGACTTGGGGCGATTTTTCCACGGCGTTTCATGGATTCAAGCCAGGTGCTCAAGAACTCGATTGATACAGGGAGGTTTGGCACTATAGTTCTTGCGGACGTGTACATCAAGTGGTACCGCACGCAAGAGTACTACGCGAACGGAGGTTGGCGCGGGACTATACGTTACGATGGTGGTGGCGCTCTTATGAACCAGGGGATCCACGGTATCGATCTGTTGCAGTGGCTCATGGGGGGTGTGGAGAAGGTATCGGCATTCAAGGCGACGCGGGCACATACGGGAATCGAAGTGGAAGATGTGGCCGTAGCATCGCTTCAGTTCCGTTCGGGAGCTCTTGGGGTCATTGAAGGGACGACGGGAGCGTGGCCAGGTGCAAAGATCCGCATCGCGATTTCCGGAAGCAACGGCACCGTCATCATGGAAGATGAATCGTTCCTCACGTGGCAGTTTCGCAACGAAACAGCGGAGGATGAGAATATCCGCAAACGGTTCAGTCAGGCCGATGCCCTCTTGTCGGGAGGAGCCTCCGATCCCCGGGCTATCAGCAGTGAAGGACATCGCAGGCAGTTCGAAGATTTCGTTGCGGCGATTCGGGAAGATCGTCCGCCGAGAATCGACGGTGCCGAAGCACGCGCTGCCGTCGCCGTCATAACTGCCATCTACCGCTCTGCAACAGAGCATCGGGTTATCACTGTCGAATGAGTTCGCGCCGTAAATCATCCGGACCGCGAAAGCATTGATCTGGACATCAAGGAATCGCCATGCACGTCGTGAATTCTGTCATTCCAAAGAAACCTTCCGTCTTCGAGGGTGTGACCCCTTATCACTGGCTGGTTGTTCTCATCGCCTCCTTCGGATGGTTGTTTGATTGCATGGACCAGCGGATCTTCGCACTCTCGCGCGAATCGGCCCTCACGGAGGTCCTGGGGAGCGGCGCAGCGGATGCGGTCGTCAAATCGTGGGTTGGCTGGGCGACCGCCGTCATGATGATTGGATGGGCAACTGGCGGAATCATCTTTGGCACCATGAGCGATAAGTTCGGGCGCGTCAGGACGATGGTCGTGACCCTTCTCCTGTACTCGATCTTCACCGGCCTCTCCGGTTTGGCCCGGACTCCCGAAGAGTTCATGATCTATCGATTCATCATGGGCCTGGGCATCGGCGGCATGTTTGCATCTGCCACGACGCTGGTCGCTGAGAGTGTCCCGGGCAATTTCCGGTCGATCGCGTTAGGCTCGTTGCAGGCTCTGTCATCTGTCGGAAACCTGATCGGATCATTGGTAAGCACTCAAATCAAGCCTGGTCAGGCTGATTTCCTGTTCGGCATGTCCGGGTGGCGCATCTTGTTTTTCGTCGGCGTGCTGCCGGCGTTGCTCGTGGTACCAATCGTGTTCTGGCTACGAGAACCGGAAGCCTGGAAAGAAGCGAAAGCCAAATCAAAGAACGCTGATGGCACAACAAAACGGATTGGATCAATTGCAGATCTTTTCAAGGTGCCTTATCGTAAGAACTTGCTTGTCGGTGTAGGTTTAGGTCTCGCGGGCATGGCCGGGCTTTGGGGCATCGGCTTCTTCTCGCCGGAACTAATTTCGACGGCCCTGAAAGGCGAATCGCAAGGCGTCATCGACACAGTACGGGGGTACGGGACGGCGCTGCAGGATGTGGGTTCGTTCCTTGGAATGGTGACATTCACGCTTGTAGCCACTTATATGGGGCGGAAGAAAGCATTTTTCGGAGGATTTGTGCTCTGTCTCGTCACAACGATTTACGTGTTCAACAATCTCAAGACCGGCAACGACGCCTACTGGATGCTTCCTCTGATGGGATTTGCCCAGCTTTCGGTCTTCGGCGGCTACGCCATCTACTTTCCGGAGCTTTTTCCTACGAGATTGCGTGGTACCGGCGTAGGGTTCTGCTACAATACCGTACGCTATCTTGCCGCAGCGTTCCCGCCGATGCTCATGGGACTGAATCAGGTACTCATGAGGCAGGGAGTCGCAGATCCCTTCCGCAAATCCGCCACCGTGCTCTCGTTTATTTTTGTCCTTGGGCTTGTCGCTCTCATCTGGGCTCCCGAGACCAAAGGTAAACCGCTGCCTGAGGATTGAAGCAGACCTCGCTTTCGTTCCGGTCTGATGTTTGAAATGCTGCAAACCAAGACACCGAACCAATGGTTATTTTAAGCGCTTTCGCAGACGAAGTGACAGACGATTTTCAAGGTCAGATCTCTTTTCTTGCCTCTGAAGAGGTGCATTACATCGAGATCAGATTCCTCGACAAAAAGAATGTTGTTGACCTGACACAGGCTGAAGCTGTCGCCGCGAAGCGACTGATGGACGACCACAATGTGCGCGTGAGCGCCGTCGCCTCTCCAATCGGGAAGATAAGGATCGACGAGCCATTTGAACCACATCTCGAGAGGTTCAAACGAGCGATTGAGCGGACGGTGTTATTGCAAGCGCCTTTCATACGGATCTTCAGCTACTACCCGCCTGTCGGAGAAGACATCGCTCTGCATCGAACCACCATTATCGAACGGATGCAAAAGAAAGTTGAGCTGCTGAAAGGAACAGATCTTGTCCTGGTGCACGAGAACGAGACAGACATTTATGGCTCCACAGCAGAGCGTTGTGTCGATCTGATAACATCGGTGAACTCGCCTCGCCTTCGTCTTGCATATGATCCCGCCAATTTCGTTTGGGGACACAGCATTGCAGATAATATCCAATCGTGCTGGCCGAAAATGAAGCCATATGTTGTCCACGTGCATATCAAAGACTGGAAGATGGGAGAAACGCACGTCGGATGCCTTCCTGGTGAAGGGGACGGACAGATACCCGAACTACTTGCGGAACTCTCGACGATGAAGTACCAAGGCTTCCTCACGATCGAACCACACCTGAAATCAGGCGGTCAGTTTGGAGGTGACACCGGGCCGGGATTGTTCTCAGCTGCTATCCGTGTGACACGTGAGCTATGTCAGTCTGCTGGTTTGAAGACGAACTGAAGAAGGAAATACTCATATGAAATACATCTCCTGGTTAGTCCGCGTAGGTCTTGTCCTCGTTTTCGCATCTAGTATTCTGTGCGCCCAAGAAAAACAGAGTGGAGGGAAAGGAGACCTCGAAAGCGGACTCCCGCCCGATATTCACCGGCTCAAAATCGGGGACCCTGCGCCAGATTTTTCGTTGCTTGGGATTGACGGAAAAACCTACACCCTTTCCGATTTCAAGAGTGCACCTGTTCTCATGGTGATCTTCCTGTCAAACCACTGCCCGTATTCGCACGCGGCTGAGACTCGATTTCTTCCTCTAGTTGCCGAATTCAAGTCAAAGGGCCTCGAAGTCGTCGCTATTAACCCCAACAGCACCGAGGGCGTTGCCATTGACGAACTCGGCTACAGCAAGTACAACGACAGCTATGAAGAAATGAAAATGTACGCCAAGGAAGCCGGCTTCACTTTTCCATACCTCTACGACGGAGACAAACAGCTTACCGCCAGAGCGTACGGTTGTCTTGCCACGCCGCACGTATTCCTTTTTGACCAGCAGCGACATCTACGCTATGCAGGCCGGTTTGATGATTCTCGATTCGCCGACGCTTCCACTGTCACCTCCCCCGATACACGCAACGCGGTAGTTGCACTGCTATCGGGTCGTCCCGTACCTGTTGAGATGACGAAGCCGATGGGTTGTTCGACAAAATGGAATTCAAAGAAAGAACAAATAGCCCTGGCAAATGAGAAGTGGGAACAAGCGCCGGTCACGCTGGACACGATTGACGTGGCTGGTGTTGCCGCAGTGGTCAACAACAAAACTCCGAAGTTTCGACTCATCAATGTCTGGGCGACCTGGTGCGTTCCTTGCGTGCAGGAATTTCCTGGGCTGGTATCTCTGTCCCGACGTCTCGGCAATCGCGACTTCGAACTTATCACCATCAGCATGGATGATCCAAAGGATCAACCAAAGGTCAAGAGGTTTCTAGAAAAACAACATGTATCGACTCCGAATCGCGTGCAACGTTCCCTGAAAGCCGAGGGGCGGCGTACCAACAACTACCTCTTCACAGGTCTCAATTCTGATGCCTTGATACAAACTCTCGATCCGTCGTGGCCCGGTCCATTGCCGCAAACGGTTCTAGTCGCACCCGGCGGGAAGATCATCTACAGCCACAACGGCCTGATCGATCCAACCGACGTTCTGGCCAGGATACTTAAGGAACTCGGGCTTTATTACAGGTGACTTTCCACGGGCGCGAAGTGGATTCAAGATCCTCGCCCCCGCCATAGGGTCACGACCCCGCTACAACGAAATCGGGTAGGAGGCGGGGTTACCCCCGCCGTCCTCCCACACCACCGTACGTACGGTTCCGTATACGGCGGTTCATGGAGTCTTCTGGAGAGTCAGAATCGTTGTTAGCAGTGAGATGAGACCGATTTGATCAAAGTAGGA
>QYQB01000182.1 GCA_007280275.1 bacterium
AGAAGTGTGCGAAAGCTTGGAGCCGTCCTGCTTAGAGAGCAATCATTAGAACCGGCTGGGGAAGAAATTACGCGGGCCCTGATAGAAGGAATTCGACGAACCGGCTTGCGGTGCCTGCCGTGGGAGAAGGAATCACTGCGGTTCCGTTCACGTGTTCAGTGGGTCCGGATATCGATCAAAGAAACATCTGAGTGGCCAGACCTCCTGGACGAAACACTTACAGGGTCACTCGAGCGATGGTTGGCGCCGTTTCTTGATGGGATGTGGAAGCTGGATCAGCTGCAGCGGCTGGATCTTGTCGAAGTTCTTCGATCAATGTTCACACACAAGCAATTGCGGGAACTCGATCGTCTCGCCCCTTCACACCTGCAAGTGCCGAGCGGTTCCCGGATCGCCCTTGACTACACCCCCTCCGATCACCCTGCCCTTTCTGTGAAGCTGCAAGAGTTGTTCGGGCTCACCGAAACTCCCCGTGTCGGGGGTGGAACATTTCCTGTCACCATTCATCTGCTCTCCCCTGCTGCCCGGCCGTTGGCCGTGACACAAGATCTGCGCAGTTTCTGGGAGAATGTCTATCCTGAAATCAGAAAGCAGCTGCGGGCCCGCTATCCGAAGCATCCATGGCCGGAGGATCCGCTGACGGCCACTCCCACCCGTCGCACCATCCGGAAGCGCTGATAGACCGTATGAGACGCCAGGAAGGTGCCACGCACCTTATGGGAATCACCGGGTAGGTGCGTGGCACCTACCATGTTCCATCTGCTCGTCGGGAGCTCCGCTCCCAACGAAACAGGTGGCCTAATCGATTGCCCTCACAATCCGCACCGGCCCCAGCAACCCGGACGGAAGCAACGGAGAATCCTTCGTGAAATGCCTCCACGTGGCGAACGTGTACCGTCCCTGCGATGGACGCGGTTCGTTCTTCTGCAGCCAATCGGGCCAGCGGAGCAGGTTGCCATCTTTTCCGTATTCGGCGTCAGGCGGCTGAAACTCATCACCGATCAGCCGGTTCGGCCAGAGATTCGCGACCTCGATCTCGAGCATATTCCTGCCTTTCTGAACTGCATCTGTTATCTCCACACGCCAGGGAGCACACCAGACGACTCCGAGATCACGACCATTGAGGCGGACACGAGCTATGTTGAAGACCTTGCCCAGGTCGAGCCACAATCGTGGGGGCTTCTTCAGGACCCCATCAGGTGGAGGGGGTAGATCAAACGCCTTGGAATATGTCGCCGTTCCGGAGAAATACTTTACGCCATCCTCCGGCCGCACACTCCAATCTCCTAGCGAATCAAATTTGATCTTCCCCGGTCCACCCAGACCCGGATCGAATGCAACCCCCCAGGATCCCTCAAGAGTACCCGCAACAAGGGTGTTTGGATAATTGTGCTTGTTGGACTTTTTCTCTTCTGAAGGCGCTTCGAAGATTACAAAACAAGATTGCGCGGCCTCGAACTGAAGTATGATTGATGTCCGGCCGTTGTGCGAGGCATACTCAGGCAATTCACGCATCTCACCCGTGACAGCATCCCAAATCTGCGGACGCTTTCCATCGACGCGAAAGGTGCATTGAGCGGAGACAGTCTGGTTTGATGGGTTAGCAATGAAGTAGATATCCTTTGCTTCGTCACGACGGTGTGTATAGCGCAGCGTAACATCAGATCTAAAATCGGGCGGGACTCCCATTGAACCCAGCAAAGAGGTGACAACACCAAAATCTCCATATTGCTCGGGTCCCGAAGCCGTTGCCTGCGCCGCCGGCAGAGGGATATCCTTTGTGCCCGATTGCTTCCAGAAAACACGCCCCTTTCCCAACCGGTGCTCGGTGATGCGAATCCCATCTAAAGCTCCCCAGAGTTCATCGGCGAGAGTTTTCATTTCAGCTTCGCAGCCAGGATAATCCGATAAACTGGGCGATTTGAGGACGCGAGGGCCAACGACTGTCGCACCCGCTTCAACTAACTTCTTTATCTTGCGCAAGAGCGTTGGGGTCATAGTCTCTCTTTCCGGGAGAACAAGGACCCGATAGCTCATGCCGTCGGGCAACACCAGGCGGCCATCGTTGACGGACATTGTTGAAAGGACGACTTCCGGTGCACATCCGTCGAAGTTGTACCCAAGCCGATCCGGAGGATTTCCACTGACTGCCGAAGTCGGCGGGCGAAATACCTGGGGAGATCCTTCAGGAACAAGAAAACACACATCGGCAACGGGAAGTCCCCGGCGCAGCATGTACTGACACCGGGAAAGATATGTGTGATACGCCGGAGCCATGTTCCACCATGTCTGTGTCCGCTCCCAGTGCACGCCGTACGGACCCATAGTCATTCCCGGAAGTCGGTTCAGCCACGGTTGATGCTGAGAGCGGTGAAAGACGAATCGATTCACACCCGCGGTAAAGGCCCAGTCACCAAGAGCTTTCATCGTTGTCGGATACGCGAGCCAGTGTTCCTCGTCGCTCGATGTGAATGCCTCTGCCGCCACGACCGTCTTTCCGTTCGTGTGGGCAATGGACGTCGCCTCAAGGACGGAGAAGCTTGTATTGAACCCGTACATCCAGAACTCGCACATCGGCACATCAGCGATGCCGCCGAGGCTCATGTCTGCGCACGGCGTCATGTCATACGGCTCGATGGATAGGCCGAAACCCGAGCGGCGACCGAGCTCTTTAAGATGAAGCGCATGGTTCTTCAAGAGAAGATCCTGCGCGGTCTGGCGCAGATCCCAGAGAAATCGTTCAGAAAGCTCGCGGCTTCCGACGACACGGCCTGAAATTGCGGGAAGGTACGGAAAGAGATCGTATCCGCGCAGGCGCTTGAATTCTTCTCGGAAGGCGGGGGTCCAGTTTTGCGCTCCCATTTCCCAGCTGTCCATGTGAATCCATTTCCATCCGGCTTCGCTGTCGGTTCTTCGCGGTCCAAGATCGCTAAGCAGGCTGCCGATGAAAGCGTCGAAATGAGCGTTGAGAGCGGTAGTATCGAGTTTGGCGGATTCCAGACCAAGGCCGGGAACCGGTGCGGGGCGTGTAGTTGCTCCGGTGCTTGTGTTTCCGAAACGCATAATCGTCCAGCTTCCGGCGGGCACGTTCCATACGAGCTTCCCCCCTGCGGTCATTGAAGACGTGAGATCAATGACGTGTTTCGTGGCTATCACAGTGGCCTGCGGGATGGTCGGATGGGTTGCTGGTGCGGGAAGAAATGGTTTTACGTTTGGTTGAGATGAGTACGGAGCGCGGACGTAGAGAGCTTTCTCACCGATGTTGGCGATTCTTTCGTTCCCGCTGGGAGTCGGGAAGGCGAGCACCGTGACATCGCGGTAGAATTCGTTCTTCGTTTTCTCGAGTTCGGGCGGAAGCAAACCATCGCCGAAGAATGCCGGCCAGCGTGCTGGCTGTCGAAGGAGACCATCGAATCGCATTGGACCCGTCACTACCGTGTCGCTTACAACGATGTGCATCATCGATTGCTCCGGTTTGACCCATGGTCCGCCGCTTCCCGTCCAACCGGGACCAGCCATCAAAGTCATTTGCAGGCCAAGCCGTTCTGCCTCGTTCACAACATGCTTAAAGAGCGCCCGCCACTCCGTGCTCATGAAACCTATCGGCCCCCGTGGGATACCGACACTCACCTCCATGATAATCATGCCGCCGATGCCGGCCTCTTTCATGGATTCGAGATCTGCCGTGATCCCTTCCCGACTAATGTTGCCGTCCATCCAGACCCAGTAGACCCAGGGGCGGGCAGACTCAGGTGGCCGGAGAAAATTCTCGCGCAATTTGTCCGTCTGTGCTAAGGAGTGTGAAAGCGCAATGAGGGTGAGAGTGATGAAGAGAAGGAAATATTTCATAGTGATTTCTCCAGGATTCACGCGACTCGTTGTTTGAGGTGAGGCGACATTCTTGTGCTCGTAGGCGCCCTTGCTCGAGACGGTTACCTGGAAAGCGCCCCCCTCGAAAGAATAATCAAGATAGGCACGTGGCACCCACCTTGTTCTCTCTGGTCGTTGGGATCTCTGCTCTCGACGAAACCCGATGCTGTCTCCGGCCCTCACAAGCGCGGGCCGGGATCTTTCTCTTGGAAAAAGGATTCCTCTATGATTTTGCATGCATCTTGTACGCATGGCAAACAGACCGTAGCGGAGAGTTTCCTCTCATTGTAATCCTTCATCCCTTCTTCTGTATTGATGTCGCACGCGAGCAATTCATGGCATGAGATTGAGCAATGCAATTGACGAAAACGCATTGTGAAGTCTTTCACGTGGGCGTATGTTGTTTCCTTGGCTGCGGTATCGCTGGCGTTGGCCATTCCATGCTTCGAGCTGATAACCATCAATGCGCCGGTGACAGCGCCGCACACCTCCTGCTGCCTGCCCATCCCCGCCCCGAAACCTGTAGAAATGCGCAAAGCATCGTCTTCCTTGATTCCCAACGATGGTGCGTACGTGGCGAAAACTGCCTGCGCACAATTGAATCCCTCCTTGAAGCGATCTGTTGCGCAGTCTACTTTCGATTTCATATATGGATCCTCTTCACAAGTTGATGCATTCAATTCGTCATTTCACAGTGCTCTTCTCTCGCCGCAGCGGTGCGATTCTCCGGCCGTCCGCAGAATCGGAGATCAATAGAGTCAGTCGTCTCTGCCGCGTCGCTTCCTGTTTCGCACTCACCACCCACCAGGTGGCGGTCTTCTGGTACGATGGGGGTTGGGATTGGAAGAACTGCCACGCGTTCCGGTTGGCTCGGAATTGTTTCTCGTAAGCTGATTTCAGTCTAACATGTTTCTGTTCAAACGAATATAGATTGGACTTCTTCGCATCGCGGACCTCGAAAGCTTTCATGCCAGCCGGTTGCATCAGCCCAAGCCGGGTCAGCTCTTGGGCGCGTTTGCTGTTCACGGCGCTCCAGATGCTCGTCGGCTTTCGCGGCGTAAATCGTATCATATAGCTTTCTGCGTCGAAAGATTTCCTTAGCCCATCGATCCAGCCGAAGCATAGCGCCTGATCGACAGATTCAGGCCAGGTCATGCTCGGCTTCCCGGTCCCCTTCCTGTAGAAGCCCACCCAGAGCTCTTTCGTCGAGGCATGGTTCTTCTTTAACCAGTGCCGAAAGACTGCCGGCATGGCAAAGAATATTGGCTTGATCGGGGGCTGTTTTCGCGGTTTTTCTGTCATGACAGAACCTTTCAACCCGTAGCCTTGAAGGTGCCACGCACCTTATGGGAATCACTAGGTAGGTGCGTGGCACCTGCCTGGTCCTAAGTGGATTTTCGCAGCAACGTACCCCAAGCTTGCATCAATGTCAATTATCTTTCTATCTTCGTCCTAAGTATTGAATCACGCAACGGCACGATAATGTGGAGATCAAATTCTCAATTATTTTTGCGATCTTCGCGGCTTTGCGTGAAATTCCCCTTGAACCCGTCGGAGGTACACCATGGAAAATCAAATTGGTCGTCGCAGATTTCTCCAGCGAAGCGTCTTGTCAGGTACAGGAACCTTGCTCGTTTCAATGCTGCCCAACTTCCTCAAGGCGGCTGAGCGAGGCCAGGAAGCGCCAGTGGAAAAAAGAGGCGATCAACTTCTTAAGCCTGCTCGTGTGTTCGATGCCGAAGACGGTAAAATCCACGAAGGATGGGTGGTCCTGGTTCGTGGAGAAAAGATTGTGGCGGTTGGTCCCCCGTCACAGGTGCAAGCCCCCGCCGGCGCGAAAACAATCGAACTGGCCGGTATGACGTTGCTCCCAGGCCTGATGGATGTCCACTCTCACATCCTGCTGCATCCTTACAACGAGACACTCTGGAACGACCAGGTGCTGAAGGAGCCGCTCGCCTATCGTACAATTGAGGCGGTGAAACAATGCGAGAGGACCCTGATGTCCGGATTCACGCTGCTGCGAGATCTTGGCACGGAAGGGGCGGGCTACGCGGATGTTTCCCTGCAGCGAGCAATTAACGAAGGAATAATTCCTGGTCCCCGACTGCTTGTTGCCACGCGCGCAATTGTCGCGACCGCGAGCTATGGACCAGGTCCGGCAGGCTTCGCACCGGAAGTGGAATTGCCCAAGGGAGGCCAGGAGGTCAGCGGACAGGCAGAGATGATCAAGGCAGTACGCCAGCAGATTGGCGGCGGAGCCGATTGGGTAAAAGTGTACGCAGACTATAGGCATGGTGTCAGCGGGACGGTTCCAACGTTCAGCGAAGAAGAACTGAAGACTCTCGTAGCAGAAGCACGGTCTGCCGGAAGGCCGGTGTCGTCACATGCGACAACACCTGAGGGCATGCGCCGCTCGGTCATGGCTGGAGTTGATTCAATCGAGCACGGCTATGGCGGCACAGAAGAAGTGTTCAAACTCATGGCTCAGCATAACGTAGCTTTCCTCCCTACGCTGACCGCAGAAGAAGCCTATGGAGAGTACTTTGATGGATTCAAAGCAGGCGGACCGTTATCGCCGAGTATGAAACAAGCGTTGCGCGCCTTCAAGCTTGCACTGGACGCCGGAGTCACAATTGGGCTCGGAAGCGATGTAGGCGTCTTTGCTCACGGAACAAATTACCGCGAGCTCGAATGGCTGGTGCAGGGCGGCATGACGACAACGCAGGCGCTTCTGGCGGCAACATCAGTGAATGCGAAAATTATCCGGATGGAGAATCAGGTTGGGCGCGTGCGCCCCAATCTCTACGCCGACCTGATCGCGGTGAAGGGGGACCCGACGCAGGATATCAAGACCTGCCGGGATGTGAAGTTTGTGATGAAAGGGGGAAAGATCTACAAGAGTTGAACAAAACACAGGCTATTCTGATGTCGCGCAACCTCTTCCTCGATGACTGTCGGTTAGAAGGGGGCTGAAGCCCCCCACGAGCTTTTCGGGGTTTTTCTTATCCCCGACCTAAAGGCAGGGGCAACAACCAGGATCTCAAACGACTGGAAGGTTGCCACGCACCTTCACAGTAGAAGTCCGACTTCTTCCTTGCTTTCCCCAGATAGAAATCGGACTTCTCAATGGGGTGCGTGGCACTCTCTTTTTCCACAAGGTGTTTCACTCGCAGAATAAACAGGTGTCTTTTCGGCGTAATCCCGCCGAACTATTTGCACCACTGACTTGTTGAGAAGAAAGCGGGAACTCGGCTGGATTTCGAACTGCGGATCTTCAATTTCGATTTGGAAGTCCTCACATCGAGAACTACCCACCCCAACTAATCGACAATCCAAGGAATACCATGGGCAAACGTCTTACAGAGGACCAACAGAGGTTCTACGCAACCAACGGCTACATCCTTGGCATGCCGCCGGTATTTGCGCCGCAGCAAGTGAGCGAGCTCAACGAAGGTACCGATGAGCTCATGAAACTCCTCCGTCCGGGCGAGGACTCCAAGGAGATCCGCGAGTGGCACGAGAGCAGCCGATTCCTCTATGATGTCTGCACGAACCCCGTGATCCTGGACTACATCGAGGATATACTCGGTCCCGACTTCTATCTCTGGGGCTCGAACTTTTTCATCAAGCCGCCGCGGAGCAACTCAACGGTAGGATGGCACCAGGACACGTATTACTGGCCCCTCGACCCGAAAATCTCTGCAACAGTGTGGCTGGCTCTGGAAGATGTCGACGAACAGAACGCAGCGATGCGGGTGATACCGGGATCGCACAAGGTGGGACTGCTCAAGCACTCCCGCTCGTCCAGCACGGATTCTGTGTTGACGCTTGAGTGTGAAGGAGGACAATATCGTGAGGACCTCGCGGTCTCTCTCAATGTCAAGGCCGGCGCATTTTCCATCCACGACGACAAACTCGTCCATGGCTCCCCCGCGAACAACTCCGAGCGCCGTCGGGCTGGACTCACGATTCGTTACTCAAGCACCATCGTGAAGTGCGACCTGTCTGTCAATCCTTACTTCAAGACGTATCTGTGCCGCGGTGTCGATACCTACAAGCACAACCCCGTTGGCGTTGTACCAACACAGAAATTCGGCCGACTCGAGAGAAAGCACATCAGCGTGGAAGAAGCGGGTGTTGAGGCGGAGAAGAAGCTTGGGTTGGTGAAGTAGCAAAACACAGCCCAGCTCAAGCTCAGTGAATATCGAACACCGATCAATCGAATTTCGAATGATGAAGTTGGTTGGCCATAAACATAAATGCCTCCCCGGCTAAGGAGGCATCGAGATGGAGCAAACGGTCATCAGTTTTCAGCTGATTGCCGATTACCGAAAGCTGACAACTGCTTCTGAGCGGGCGACCCCGACTCGAAACGTCGGGGCAAGCCGGACGCGAACTCTTAGAATGACCGGGGTTTGCTCCGCGATATAGACCGAGTGACTAGCCCCATTGTCAT
>QYQB01000270.1 GCA_007280275.1 bacterium
AAGGTGCGACAATGGGGAAGTGAGGAGTATGCATCAGCGCTGAGGCACACACAATCTGATCCACGTTACAATCTTCATTTCAGGCAGCTGCTTCACGTCGGCTACAAAGTAGCAGCCGAAATGGGAGGCGAGTATCTCCGGATGCTGGTGAAGTATCGTGAGGTCATCGGCCAGAATGTGACCGTGAACCTCTTTGACCGGCATCTTATCCCGCTCTTCTTCGGAACCAAGAAGTCCTGATAAGTTTCCGTACCATTCTTCGTCAAGCGGGGCGTCGTATTTCATTGCATTCGCAGAAATGAGAACGACGCCCCATTTTCCTTTCTTACCACTCTCAAAGTACTTGACAAAACACATTTCTTTTGGTAAAGTTGTATCGAAACGAGAGCGGTAAAGTAAACGGTTAAGTAAGAGATGCTTGAATAACCTTCCACGCCGCTCTCGATGCAGTTCCTCTAACAGTCATCGACTTCTGGGGTTGTTCCGGCCATAACTCGTCTTCAACCGGGGTTTCCATGAAAACGTGCTCATTCTTCGGTCAACTTGTTCTTCTAATTCTCATCGTGCCTCTCGTCGCCTTGAGCCAGGGCACTCTGCGCGGCGTTGTGAGCGACTCTTTGACGAATGAGAAACTTATCGGTGTGAACGTCGTTCTCGTCGGCACAGGCATGGGCAACGCTACGAACATCGAAGGCGAATACACGATCACAGGAATTCCGTTGAAGCCTTACAACGTCAAGGTATCGTGCATTGGATACGAGCCAAAAGTGATCCAGGTTGATTTTGCAAGGACTCCTTCCCGCCGACTCGATGTTCGTCTCAACTCAACGGTCATCCAGGGACTGGAAGTTGTTGTCACCGCTCAGATGCGTTCTCAGGTGGCGGCCATGAACCAGCAGATCACATCAAACACGATTATCAGTGTTGTCTCCGAACAGAAAATCAAAGAGCTCCCCGATGCTAATGCGGCTGAAGCAATCGGACGTCTCCCCGGCGTCTCCATCCTTCGCTCGGGTGGTGAGGCCAACAAAGTAATCCTTCGCGGCCTGAGCGACAAGTTCACCACCGTCACGATCGATGGCATCAAGATTGCGGCAACGGACGCGGATTCACGGGGCGTTGACCTCAGCACGATTTCCCAGGGCTCCTTGTCGGGCATCGAGCTATTCAAAGCGCTGACTCCCGATAAAGATGCGGACGCGATCGCCGGCACGGTGAACCTCGTCACCAAGAAAGCCCCTGCCAAGAGAATGATGCAAGCCGACATCAAAGGAGACTACAACCAGCTGATGAAGTCTGCGAGACAGTACGATGCAAGTTTCCGATACGGCGAGCGTTTCTTCGACGGCGTGCTTGGCGTCCAGGTGAATGGCAACGCCGAGAACCGGATTCGCAGCAACGAGCAAACAACGATCAATTATCAGGACCGGTACGATATGCGTCCGGCGAACTTCTTCATCAGCAATTTTCGACTCCGGTTCGTCGATGAGGCAAGACAACGTCAGGGGGGTGTTCTCCTGCTTGATCTGAATACACCCGACAGCGGCTCTGTGCGCTTCAGTGCCAACTACAATGCAACGCAGCGTGGGTACACGACATTTGTACGAAATTACCCGACGAACAATGCGGGCAGTACGCCGGTGTACTACGAGACGCAGGTCACGGAACAGACGATCTCATCGATGAATACATCAGTCCGCGGAGACAACAACCTGTTTGGCCTCTCGGTCAACTGGGGTGCCGCGATTGCTCAATCGACTACACAGATGCCGTTCGATTACTATATTGACTATTTTGAGGCGATTGGTCGCAGGGATGCTTTGGGGCATGCAACATCGGGCATGGACCTTCCTGTTGATTTTGTTATTCAATCCGGGCCCGAACAGATCATATCCTATGCTGTCAACAACTTCGCAGTTGCCGCGATTGATTCCGGGATCTTCAGCACTGAGAAGAACCGGGAAACAGAACAAACGGCATATGTGAACCTCCGCGATCAATACTCTCTTGGTGACCTGTTAGCCGGTGAGTTTAAGGCGGGAGGAAAATATAAACACACAGTAAGAACAAAAGAAGCGGGCCGGCTCTTTGCGCCATACTATCTTGGGTTCGCGTGGCAGCCCAAGAACCTTGTGGGAACAAGGTTCGAATCGTTCTACAAGAGATACCAGGTAAATAACCTCGTGCGAAGCCCATCCCTGACCGATTTCCTGGATCCGACGCCCGCGTCACGCAGCCTGTTCGGCAGGTACTCGTTGAATCCTTTGATGATCAGCGACGCCGTGCGCGAGTGGTATGAGCTGAACAAGAACGGAACAGCACCGGGTGTCGAGTACTACACGGACAATACCTCAAATCTCGATTACTACGATATCACCGAGCAAATCAATGCCGGATACCTGATGAACACCCTCAATATCGGGCGCAATGTGACGTTTATTGCCGGTGTTCGTGTAGAAAGCGAGTCGAACGACTACATTTCCCGCTTTGTCCCGGGAACAGGTTCGCTGGGTGGCTTCCCGACGCCAACAGGGCAGGTCAAGGATACCGCCACCTCGTATTCGGAGACAATCTGGTTGCCGAATTTCCATGTGACAATGCGACCATTTGACTTCCTGAACGTGAGGCTGGCAGCGTACAAGGCGATTGCCAGGCCGGACTACAGCGCGAGACTCATCAAGCTCCTTGGCCAATCGGTGGGAGGATCAAATCTGCTGCTGGTGGGAAACCCCAACCTGCGGGCCTCAAAAGCTTGGAACTATGAGGTAAACACCTCAATCTTCAGCAATAATATCGGGCTGATTTCGCTCTCAGCATTCTACAAAGAAATCACGGATGACCACCACGTCCTCTCGCAGGCAGGCCTGGTCGGGTCGCGGTTCCTTGATAGTCTTGGTATCAAGTGGAATACATCACTGACACGGGGTGGATATCAATTGACGGCTCCGTATAACTCTTCGGCGCCGACCAAAGTCTGGGGATTTGAATTCGAGCATCAGGCGAATCTGAGTTTCCTGCCCGGTTACCTCCAGTTCCTGGTCCTGTCGTACAACTTCTCGATTATCCGATCTGAGACGCACCTTGTTGCGACTGTCATCGATACCGGGTGGATCATCACGCACTCCGAGTTCGGGGATATCACTACGCCGACCTACTCCAATCGTATCGTCGACCGCGTCCAGAAACTGGAAAGTCAGCCTGAGTTCTTCGGCAATGTCGCTCTCGGAATTGACCTCGGTGATTTCTCAGCCCGTCTGTCGGTATTCTACCAGGGCGAGTTCAATAGAACGTTTTCTTCGGGCGGTCTGACCGATGGTCTCACAGGGAAGTACACGAGATTGGACTTGACCGTCAAGCAGAGGCTCTCAGATAACATTTCGCTCCTCGCCAGCATCAGCAACCTTCTGGATGTCCAGGAAGACACGTATACAACAAATCGCGTCTATAACT
Organism: bacterium; assembly: GCA_007280275.1. Lineage (GTDB taxonomy): Bacteria > Bacteroidota > Ignavibacteria > UBA10030 > UBA10030 > UBA9647. The sequence continues at coordinate 3,451 of QYQB01000270.1, forward strand.
GGACGCGGTTGAACACGAGCCAGCGGTACGGCCTCACTGCGGACTTCGGCGTAAGGATCGACCTCTGAGTCGGAGGTCTGCCGGAGGCGCTCCGTTGATTCTTTTGTGCAATCGTCATTCTTAGATAAGCGATGTGGTTCTTCGTTCTCTAACTCATGCAGTTCAACAAACAACCAAGGAGACAAGATCATGAACAACAGGCGAACCATGTGGTGCATCATGGTGGTGCTGCTGGTGGTTCCGGCTCTGCTGTTTGCTCAGGAGCTACGCCTCGTGCCCTACTCCGGTGCGGGGAGTCAGTATCTGAACCAGCAGATCGCGGCGGACACAGTAACGAACGGAAAGCTTCCGAATCGCGTCTATGTCCTTCAGCGAGGAGCCCTTTATCTTTCAAATGCCGTTTTTACAAACACGGGGAACTGGACGCTGAGGTTGAAGGCCAATGACAGTACAACGACTAAAAAGCCGGTTGTCATGCTCTACCCTACCGGTACAGGCAACACCCCGTGGAACCCGCCAGGAAGTCTCTTTTCGCTCGGCGGCAGCCTTGAGATGAAGAATCTTGAAGTTACTGGATACTATGAGCTCGTTGACACGAATCGATGGAATCTGCAAGGAGTCTTGATCACTGTTCCCGCGACGGTATCGGGAGTGAAGATCACTATCGACAGTTGTATCTTCTCGAACTCCAACGGCAACCACGTCCGAACAGACGGAGTGCCATCTGTCGTCAGAATAACAAACAATGTTTTTGCCAACATGGGGTACCTTGGCAGATCAAACCTCGGTGCAGGAAAAGCCATTGATCTTCGAAATGTATCGTGCGACTCCTTGATCATGGTCAACAACACATTCGTCAACTGGCTGGATCGTATTGTCCGACACTATCCGGCCTCAGGTGCCACGAGCACAGGTGCAATTGAATATTTCTTGTTTGATCACAATACATTGGTGAACGGCACGTCGTACCATGGATTGCTGTCGCTGGGCTCCCTGGGCAAGCGTGTTTTCATCACCAACAATTTGCTTTTCGATCCATTCATCATGGGAAACGACTCAGACGTGTCACGCCAAGCCGAGTTTATTCCGAGTGGTGAACTGGACAAGTTCGGAAGGGCAAGGATGAACTGGATCTTCTCCTATCCAAACCCGAACATCGCCTGGAAGGTTTCGAATAACTACTATGTCATTTCTGACTCCGGTCAGGCATTCTACAATCAGTTCGCGTCGCAAGGGGTCACCGGTGAAGGCTCTCCCCTCACATGGCATATCAATGGAAGATTGGGGGCTGACTCCGTTAATGCATTCACGAAGGTCACTCTTGCGTTGGGAAAAATTCCCGCAACAATGACACAGCTCGCGCGCTGGTACAGAGCAGACAACGGCGGCAAGAAGGGAAAGAACACTCCGGGTGCATGGATCTATGGGCAGGCCACCGATCCGAACGATTTTGATCGCAAGGGCTATGCCTGGTTGCGAGATTCTCTTAACTGCTCGTACTCCACGAGCTCTGCAGTATACTCAGCAGGGACGGGTAGTTATCCGGTGGGAGACCTCAACTGGTTCCCGACGAAGAAGAGCGCATGGTTGCTGAGTCCTCCTTCAGCTGTCGAGACGATCGATGCTGTGCCGACGACCTTCTCGCTGTCTCAGAATTATCCAAATCCCTTCAATCCGTCGACGACATTCGAGTTCTCAATCTCGAAGAGCAGCCATGTTGTCCTCGAGGTGTTCAACATCCTCGGGCAGTCGGTCGCTACGTTGGTCGACGAGGCGATGATCCCGGGAACATACCGGATGGACTTCAATTCCTCGGCCCTGAGCTCCGGGGTGTATCTCTATCGCTTGAAGGCGGGCGATTTCGTGCAGACGAAGAGAATGGTGCTCATGAAGTAGTCGTTTGTCAGTTCCACGTATGCCGGGGTCGGGCTTGCCCTCCCCGGCATATTGTTAGTCCTCATCTCCAGTCCCGGGGAAGCCGTGCCCTGTTTCACCTCTCACACGGAACCGCTCTCGAGTCAGCATCCCTCAAGCCGTCGATTCACCTGAGGGAGACTCCCGCATTCCCGGCTCCGCACATTGGGCGAACAAAATGAAAAGATTTTTCTATCTTACGGCCACCAAACCCTCAATTCGAACACATCTCCCATAACAGCAGGTGAGGTTCCCATGGCCATTCTGCAAACTCTTGATTGGATTGTCATCGCATGCTATTTCGCCATCGTTCTTGGTCTGGCTTGGTGGGTATTCAAGAAATCAGAGAACACTTCAACAGGGTACTTTCTTGCGGGGCGTAATCTGGGATGGTTCATCGTCGGCGCTTCGATCTTCGCATCGAATATCGGCTCGGAACATCTTGTCGGCCTCGCCGGTTCGGGGGCGACGGATGGAGTGGCGATGGCCCATTACGAACTGCACGCATGGTGCCTGCTCGTTCTTGGATGGGTGATGGTGCCCTTCTACATGAGATCCAAGGTCTTCACGATGCCGGAATTCCTCGAGCGACGGTTTTCTCCGCATGCCCGCACCGTCCTCTCGGGCATCTCTCTTGTTGCCTATATCCTCACCAAAATTGCGGTCGGGGTGTACGCGGGGGGTGTTGTCTTCGCCGTTCTCCTCCCGGATATCAACTTTTTCGGGATGGACAGCTTCTGGGTTGGCTCCGTTCTTGTCATCGTCGTGACGGGATTGTACACCGTGGTCGGCGGGATGACCGCCGTTGCCTATACGGAAGCCCTTCAAACAATCATCCTCATTGTCGGTTCCGCCCTTGTTACGTTTTTCGGCCTGCAGTATCTCGGTGGATGGTCAGAGCTCCGGTCAATCGTCGGATCAGAAATGTTCAATCTCTGGAAGCCACTCGTGCCTGCAGGGATCGAAGGGACCTGGGCGCCGGTCAGGGAAACAGGAAGGATGGCATGGTATTTCAACGACAACTACCCATGGCTCGGGATGCTGTTTTGTGCTCCCATCATTGGACTGTGGTACTGGTGCACAGATCAATACATTGTTCAGCGCGCGTTAGGTGCTCCGAATGAAACACAGGCGCGGCGCGGATCAATAGCGGCTGCGTTCTTCAAACTTCTGCCGGTATTCAT
>QYQB01000294.1 GCA_007280275.1 bacterium
AATTCAAATCTTTTCCTTCGTGGCTTGGTGCCTTTGTGGCAAATAATGGGTTTTCGTCCGAGCTTCTAGGGAACGCGAGCATGCGCGAATTACAGACCGGAGATGTGCCCTTGGGGTCGCGAAAACCTGTCGAACCACCGTACACACAATACGTCCAGTGCTCCAACGATCTCCCCGCCTCAATCGCCCCCCACTGACACGAAGGAAATCAGGTTGATCTTCAAATGCAATTGCATCCTGCTACAAGTTGATTGGTGCCGAATGAATCTGAACACGGTAAGGTGTGATTGAGATTTCGCGCTCTGGAGAGGAATTCTGCAGAAGCCTGTCCCAACGACGGGAGGGAGAGCCTTCTCCACGGACGCTCTTGCCAGAATTGCCATTCCTCTCGCGAATGCCGAAGCATTCACTGGGAGAGCAACGTAATCACGTCGCAGACTATGGAAAAAATATTCCAGATTCAAGGAGAAATGGGCTAGGGCGCATGAGAGACTCGAACGCATCTCAAGAACACTTGTCACTCCCGAATGTATTCATCGGGAGTCCAGACAGCGCCGTCTGGATTCCCCGCCAGACCGCCGGCGGGCTGGCCGCCTAAGACGTGCCTGCACGCCGGAGTGCGGCGTTTCGGCCTGTCTGCCGAAGCGCCTGCCAGCCGTAACGCATGTGAAGGCTGGGCAGCGCAGGCAGGCACGCAGGCGTGCGGGAATGACATCGTTGGCTAGGGGGCATATTGAAATCACTTCTCATCAATGTGAGAAGCATAATTTGTTCCGGATGAGGAGTTGTCAGAATTGAGAATGGAAAAACTGTTCACGCAAAGAGGGAGAAGTATTCAAGTTAGAGCCTGTGGCGTACTGTGACGACAAATCCCGTTCCTTGACACTCGCTGGGAATCGGAGTAACATTGACCCACAGCGAAGCCGGGGATGGCTTCAAGTAGCGGGGATTTGTGATGAGCCTCCGGAGTCGCTGACGCGATTATGGAGGTCGTTTTATTTGTTGAGAGCCCAACGTCATACCCAGACCCTATCCCAGCATAAGATGCCCGAATACTTTAGGGCAGGCAGACTGGGCGCTCTCAATCTTGGTTTTTCACCTGCGCACAGGAGGAGTCATATGAGTTCATTCTCCCTAATCACTCTGGCGATGATCGTTGTATCAGGCCCAACGATTGTCCTTTGTCAGGATGGCAACAAGTCGGCAGGTCAAACCCCGGCGTCGGTGATTCAACTGCCTGCGCCTCGGACTGATGGTCAGTGTTCCGTCGAGAAAGCCCTTGCGACTCGGCGGTCGGTGCGGGGATTCAAGGATGTGCCGATGAGCATCGCCATGCTCTCACAACTCGTCTGGGCAGCGCAAGGAATCACCCTGAAGATAGACACGACCCCCTCCGACTGGTCGTGGGGAACATGGCAGGGAGGAAAGCGAACTGCGCCATCTGCAGGCCGCCTCTATCCCCTCGAACTGTATATCGTGGTAGGAAACGTTGACGACGTCAAGCCGGGGGTGTACAAATACAAGCCACAGACGCATCAACTGCTCAATGTCCTTGCTGCAGACAAAAGAAGTGAATTGGCAACAGCAGCATTAGGACAGAGATGGATTGCGAGCGCGCCCTGCGTCCTTGTCGTGGGTGCGGTTTATAGGCGGACAGAAGTGAAGTACGGCGAGCGGGCTCCTCGGTATGTCCATATTGAGGTCGGCCACGCGGTGGAGAACTTCTGCCTGCAGGCGGTTGCTTTGGATCTCGGCACGACAATGGTCGGTGCCTTCAAAGATGATGACGTGAAGAAGGTCGTCGGAATGTCCGACGAAGAGCAGCCGCTGGCGATTGTTCCCGTAGGGAAAGCGGGATCCTGAAATGAAGCCTTTGGCCAGTTAACCAAATCACCAATAAACCAATCCACATGATCGGCACTACTGTATCCCATTACAAGATCCTCGAGAAACTTGGCGGTGGAGGAATGGGCGTTGTTTACAAGGCCCACGACACAAAGCTGGATCGCGATGTTGCACTCAAGTTCCAAAATTCCCCACGAGCGTTCTGTGCGAGTGGATGGAATTTTGAGAATCCCGACGTCCTGAGCGACCCCGAGCGAGCGGAGCGAGTCGAGGGGGAACCGAAGGATTGTCGGGATCTGAATCGGAGGAAAGGCCAATGATTGGACAGGCAATATCTCACTATCGAATCCTCGAGAAGCTAGGCGAGGGAGGCATGTCCCAAAATCACCAGCGAGCGTTCCGTGCGAGCGATTGTGATTTTGAGGATCCGCCGAAGCGGAGCGAAGGCGGAGGTGTTGCATGATCGGGCAATCAGTGTCTCACTACAGGATCCTTGAGAAGTTGGGAGAGGGCGGGATGGGCGTGGTCTACAAAGCCCACGACCTTAAGCTCGACCGCGACGTAGCCCTCAAGTTCCTCCCCCATCACATCACCGTTAACGAGGCAGAACAAGCTCGATTTCTTCAAGAGGCCCGGGCAGCCTCGGCTCTAAACCATCCGAATATCTGCGGGATCCATTCGATCGGCGAGGATGGAGATAAGCAGTTCATTGAAATGGAGTATGTGGATGGCAAGACACTGCGGCAAATGGTACCGATCCAGAAGACACAAATAGCCATCGACTATGCAATCCAGATTGGTGAAGCGCTCCAAGAAGCACACAGCAAAGGCATCGTGCACCGTGATGTGAAGGCCGACAACATCATGGTCAACTCGAAGAACCAGATCAAGGTGATGGACTTCGGATTGGCCAAGCTGAAGGGATCGCTCAAGCTCACGAAGACCTCGAGCACAGTAGGGACGCTGGCGTATATGGCTCCGGAGCAGATTCAGGGAGGCGAAGTAGATGCGAGGAGCGACATCTTCTCGTTTGGGGTGGTGCTGTATGAGATGTTGACGGGACACTTGCCCTTCAGAGGCGAACACGAGGCGGCGATGATGTATTCGATAGTAAACGAAGATTCGGAGCCGATTCAAAACTTCCTCCCCGATGCATCCTCAGACCTCATTCATGTTCTGAATCGATTGCTCGAAAAGAATCCTCAGGATCGATACCAATCAATCACCGACGTTGTCATCGAGCTGAAACGGCTGAAACGCGATACCTCAAGAGTTTCCCGTCTTCAGAATATCACTCAGTCCGTGAACCCACTGCTTACAAGTGTTCCTGGTACGTCTTCACAACAACTGCCAATCCCAGCTAAGCCGTTGTGGAGAAAACCTTTGTTCCTCGGCTTCGCAATAGTGCTTGTTGTCGGAATTATTGCAGTGGGAGTGCTCGTATTTTACCCGAACGCAAAAGAGGTGGCATCACTCAACCCAAATCGCATCGTTGTCGCTGAATTCGAGAACCAAACGGGGGACAGCTCGCTCGATCATCTCAGTCGGATGATAGCCGACGCTCTCTCGCAAGGACTCGCGCAAATTGAGCTTGTGGATGTGGTCCCTAGCTCGGAAGCACTGCTTGCGACTCAGAAGTTGCGGCGTGAACTCGGCAGTGCTCAGAGGATCGTACCCGCTCAGGATTTAGGGAAAGCCACGAAAGCAAGACTCGTTGTCTCCGGCGCTTTCTATCGACAGGGAGACGAGCTTCAGATTCAACCACAGGTCATTGATGCCGAAACGGGAAAACTCTTGGCGGCTGTTGACCCGGTCACAAAACCTTCCAGCGCAACCACAGATCTCATAGATGAGCTCAGAGAAAGAGTCTTGGGGGTTGTGGCATTGAAATACACTTCCAATTTCAGTATGGCTTTAGGGATTATTCATCCCCCGACATATAGAGCGTTCAAAGAGTATACACAAGGTTATGCTTTCTTCCGTCGCGGCGATTATCGTGCTGCGATCCCGTACTTCCAGCGCGCCGCAAGAATCGATTCGTTGTTTTTTGTCGCAAGGATGTATTTCTCGACTGCCCACAGTAATCTTGGAGAGCACGCCGTATCTGATTCAATCGCCACTTCCTTAGATAGATTTCGTGATCGCTTCACTGATTTTGAACGATACTCGCTTGATTGGATCCAATCATACAATCGCGGAAATATTGAAGCAGCATATCGTGCGGCTATTCATATGCAGACTCTACTTCCGAGTGCAACGATGACGTATCTCAGCGGTGTGTACGCCGCCTTTCTCAATCGCCCCCGGCAAACCATTACTTTGCTCAATCAGATCGATCAGCAGAGCGAAACGCCAACGGAATGGAAACCGTACTGGGGTGTGCTCGCAGCAGCTTACCACACGCTTGGGCAGTACGGTGAAGAACTGAAAGTGGCTCAACGCGCCCGATCGCTATTTCCCAATGATCTTGTGACATTGAGTTATGAACTCAGTGCGCTGTCTGCATTAGGAAAGACTCAGGATTTAGCCCAGCGATTGGACGAATGCCTGAGCATCCCTGCGCAGCCAAACGCAGATCGGGGGTCGACGATGCGAAATGGAGCTCTGGAACTCAGGGCGCATGGATTCGCTGAGGCATCCCGTGATGCGCTTGACAAAGCCCTAACGTGGTATCGGACGCGTACGCCAGCTCAATTGAAAAAGCTACGCTACGGCTTAGGACAGACTCAGTACCTTGCACGCCAGTTAGAGGAAGCACGGAAGACTTTTGAAGTACTGTTGAAGGAATCACCGGATAACATCGATTACCACGGCTACCTTGGAGTGTTGGCGGCACGCAGGAACGATCGGGCTGAAGCGCTTGAGGTTTCTAGCTGGTTGGAGAATCTGAATCGCCCATACTTATATGGCGATCACCTCATTTGGCGGGCACGGATAGCGGCGTTGTTGGGTGAACAGGACCGCGCAGTGATGCTCTTGCGCGAGGCCTTTGCGCAAGGTGCCGACTACGGAATAACGTGGCATCGTGACCCTGACCTTGAGTCACTGCGCGAGTACGCCCCTTTTAAAGAACTGATGAAAGTGAAGGAGTAGTGATCGAGGCTTGGGCAGAAAAATTCGCACTATCCCCACTATTAGCATCGAGACGCCAAAATGCGGCGCAAGATTCCTGAACGCCCCGTGGCAGCCTGCCCACGGTAGCCTGATTCAATTACTTCATCGTTCTATGATCGGACAAACCATATCTCACTACAGAATCCTCGAGAAACTTGGCGGTGGAGGCATGTTCGAAAATCACCCACGAACGCTTTGTGTGAGTGGTGGTGATTTTCAGAATCCGCCGAAGCGAAGCGTAGGCGGAGGCTCGACATGATTGGAGAGACCGTCTCCCACTACAAGATTCTCGAAAAACTCGGCGGTGGAGGCATGGGCGTAGTCTACAAAGCCCAAGACATCCGCCTCGATCGCCCCGTCGCACTGAAGTTCTTGCCACCTGATCTTACCCGAGACACCGAAGCGAAGGAGCGCTTCATCCACGAAGCCAAAGCCGCTTCTGCACTTCAGCATAACAACATTTGCACCGTCCACGACATCGATGAAACAACCGATGGCCAGATGTTCATTGTGATGGACTGCTACGAAGGAGAGACACTCAAGAAAAAGATCGAGAAGGGCCCACTGAAGATTGAAGAAGCTGCCGACATTGCCATTCAGATTGCACGGGGACTTTCAGAAGCACATGCCCATGGTATCGTCCATCGGGATATCAAGCCCGCCAACATCTTGATCACCAAGAGCGGCGTGGCGAAGATTGTGGACTTTGGCTTGGCGAAACTGAGCGGTCGGACAAAGCTCACCAAGACGGGCAGTACGCTGGGAACGGTAGCGTACATGGCGCCGGAGCAGCTTCAAGGCGGTGATGTTGACGCGCAGGCAGACATTTTCTCCCTCGGCGTTGTCTTGTATGAAATGCTGACGGGGAAGACTCCGTTTCGTGGTGATCACGAGGCAGCCATCATGTATTCGATCCTCAACGAAGAGCCGGCATCAATCGCACGGTTCGACGAGAAGGTGACACCCGAGATTGAACACATTGTTGCCAAAGCGCTTGCCAAAAATAAGGAGGAGCGATATCAGCATGCGGACGATTTGCTGGCTGACTTGCGGACAGAGCGCAAGAAGCTTGAATACGCCAGGACAGGGTACGTAAGCGCACCTATTCCATCGTCGGCAAGTTCAGCATCAAAACGATGGAAAATGGGCGCGGGCGGTCTTGCCGCAGTGATAATCATCGGTGTGGGCATTTATTTAATCATACCCAAAACCAAAGCAATCGATTCTATCGCTATTCTGCCGTTTATCAACGTCAACGCGGATTCCAGCATGGAATATCTCAGTGACGGAATCACCGAGAATCTCATCAACAGCCTGACGCAACTTGCCAATCTCAGGGTTATCCCGCGGAGCACAGCGTTCCACTTCAAAGGGAAAGACATCGATCCACGTGAGGTGGGAAACGCATTGAAGGTCCGTTCACTACTCACGGGGAGAGTCATTCAGCGTGGCGGCGATCTGAATATCCAGCTGGATTTGATCGATATTACGACCGAATCGCAGATATGGGGTGCGCAGTACAGCAGAAATCTATCCGACCTCGCGACAGTTCAGGAAGAGATCGTGAGGGGAATATCTCTGAAGCTCCAGCCCGGACTGAGCGGTGATGAGAAAACGAAAATGGCTCGGGGGCGGACAACCAGCGCCGAGGCATTCCAACTCTATCTGAAAGGACGGTTCCAATGGAACAAACGAACACCTGAGAGTATGAAAACCAGCGTAGGCTATTTTGAGCAAGCGATTGGAAAAGACCCAACGTATGCGTTGGCATATGCTGGATTAGCCGATGCCTATGTCGTGCTTGGAGAGTACAAGGCGGCCTCCCCCAGGGAAACTTTCCCCAAGGCAAAGGTTGCCGCGCTGAAAGCCCTGGAAATCGACGATGATTTGGCCGAGGCGCATACATCGCTTGCTGCCATTCTCAGAGATTATGAATGGGATTGGGCAGGAGCAGAGCGTGAGCATAAACGCGCCATTGAATTGAATCCTAATTATCCCACGGGGCATCAATGGTACGCGGAACATTTAGTGTTTACCGGGCGCCATCAGGAAGCACTGGCAGAGATTCGCAAAGCAGAGGAACTCGATCCTCTTTCTCTGATAATCAATTCCGCCGTCGCTTGGGTGTATATCAATGACAGGCAATACGATAAGGCAATCGAGCAATTGCGGGAAGTATTTGAGATGGATTCAACTTTCGCCCGTGCCCAACTACTTTTTGTGGTCGCGTATGCGGGGAGGGGGATGAACGATCAGGAATTGGCTGAGGTGAATAGAATCCAGGTAATGCAAGGGGCCAGTAAATCCTACATTGAAGCATACAACCGAGCTTACAAATCAGCCGGGAGGAAGGGGTTGGCTCGATTGCAGTTGACTCAGTTGGATGCTGCTTCGAAGAACCAATCCAAGTATTCCTCGGATTATGCCTATGCCGTTTGCTTTGCCATCTTGGGGGAAAAAGAGAATGCTCTACGTGCACTTGAAAAATGTTTGGAAGACCGGGACTATGATTTAACCTCCCTGAAATTGGGGAGGGCATTTGATGTTTTGCGTTCTGATCCACGGTTCATCGTAATGCTGAAAAGGGTTGGGTTGGATAAATGATGGGACAAACAATGGTAGATGTTGAATCATCGAATCAATGGAACAATGAACAAATGTGCCAATTCCTATGATCGGTCAGACGATATCACACTACAGAATCCTCGAGAAGCTTGGCGGTGGAGGAATGGGTGTCGTGTACAAGGCCGAAGACACCCGTCTCAATCGCACAGTTGCTCTCAAATTTCTCCCACCTGAACTCACCCGCGACCCTGAAGCCAAGCAGCGCTTCATCCATGAAGCGCAAGCCGCATCCGCCCTGCAGCACGATCATATTTGCACTATTCACGACATAGATGAAACTGATGACGGTCGCATGTTCATCTGCATGGATTTCTATGGTGGTGA
>QYQB01000331.1 GCA_007280275.1 bacterium
CCGCGTCCGGGCTTTGCAGACCAGGTGTTCTGGTTCATGATGATCTCGCCGCGGGAGATCACCGTTTCCGCATTTCCCTGAACCTCCATCCCCTCATACAACGAATAGTCGACGCGCATGTGGTGCGACGCCGCGGAAATCGTGTGCTTCCGATTGGGATTCCAGATTACAATGTCGGCATCACTTCCGACACGGAGGATACCCTTCTTCGGATAGAGACCGAACAGTTTCGCCGGGTTCGCAGAAACCAGTTCCACCCATCGGTTGACAGAAAATCTCCCCTGATTCACTCCATAGTGATACAGGAGCTGCAACCGGTTTTCTATACCGGGACCACCATTGGGGATCTTGGTGAAATCGTTCAGGCCGGCGCGTTTCTGTGTCTCAAACAAAAACGGACAGTGGTCAGTAGAAACGACCTGGAGATCATCGCTCTGCAGTCCTTTCCAGAGAGCTTCCTGATCAGCATGCCCGCGCAGGGGAGGCGTGAGCACGAACTTCGCGCCTTCGAAGTTTGGCCGCTGCAGTTCTTCTTGTGTAAGCAGGAGATATTGCGGGCACGTTTCACCAAAAACGGCGATTCCTTTTTTTCGTGCACGGCTCATCTCTTCGAGCGATTCCTCACAAGAGACGTGAACGATGTATACTGGTACATCTGCAATTCGTGCAAGAGCGATGACGCGATGGACGGCTTCAGCTTCTGTAATCGATGGACGGGTCAGGGCATGTTCGATCGGCGCAGTACGCCCTCCGAGAAGAGCTTTCCGGACGAGGTACTCTATTGCGCTCCCGTTTTCGGCATGCACGGCGACGAGCGCTCCCTTCTTGCCGGCACGCAGCATCACCTGCAGAATCGTTGCATCATCCACCATCAACGCACCCGGGTAAGCCGTAAAGAGCTTGAAGCTCGTCACTCCCTCTTCAACGAGATCATCGAGCTCCTCAATCCGGCCTTCGCCGATATCCACAACAATCATGTGCAGCCCGAAATCAAGTGCGGCTTTTTTCCCCTTCTTGCGCCAGAGCTCGTATGCTTCGTGGAGCGATTGTCCCTTCGATTGTGTAGCGAAATCGATGATGCAAGTCGTCCCCCCGAACGCCGCAGCACGCGTACCGGTTTCGAAATCATCGCTGGAAACGGTTCCACCAACGGGAGCCTCGAGATGGGTGTGCGCGTCAATGCCACCGGGGATAACGTAGTTCCCGGACGCGTCGATACTCTTGTCCGCTCGCTGCGTCAGGTTTTCCCCGATCGCTGCGATGGTATCATGCTCAACGTAGAGGTCCGCGATGGCGATTTTCTCTGGCGTTACGACGTACCCGTTTTTTATCAGAAGCGACATTGGATCTGGCAAAAGATATGCTGTGTGTCTTCTGGGCCGCGTCTCTGAAGGCGGGTTGGATTCCATCGGTGAGCACACTCACTGCGGCATTTGGCCTCAATGAGAATCCGAGGGGAGGATTGTCAATGACTACAGCGACGTCCAATTCCCGACTACCGCACGCTTGCGTCAAAGTACATGAGTAATCGCTAAACGGCAAGACCTTCGCCCTGCCGACGAGAGAAAGGGGGAAAGTACCTAAGGGTCTATGACGCCTGCTGGTTCTTCTTCGGTCTTACCACCATCCAGGCGACGGGGGCAGTCAGGACGGCGGCAATTGCAAAGAGCGCGGCATTTGTGTAGGCACTTTGTTCCGACAATGCAGCGCTCAGGGCGGTGATGAGGCAGAGCACCGGCAACGCCGTCATGGCGATGAGTCCGCCAACGTTGAGGGGAATTCTAAAAGGACGAGGCTGATCCGGCTTCCGGAGGCGCAGAACAATGAGGGCGACAAATTCGAGGAAAATCGCTGCGCCGTACAGCGTCACATCGATAATGAGGAGATCGCCGAAATCCCAGAACACCATGCCGCTCACGACGAGCGCGCAGACAAGGATGGAAACATGCGGAACATGATGTTTCGGATGCACCTTGCTGAGGGCTATGGGAAGCAGTCCATCATCTGCCATGGCTTTCGGCACACGGGATATGGCCAGCAAGATGGAGAGAAACAGGCCGAGCGCGCTCGCAATGCCACCAAACGATAATGCCGCCCCGAGCCACCATCCCCCTACGTGTAACCCAAGAGACGGAAAACCTTGAGCGGTTAAGACTTGCGCGTCGATTCCTGCAGCCGACCCTGTCCAGATAGAGAGAAAATAGAAGCCGACGATCAGGAAGAACGCAATGATGATGGAAATAAGGTACGATCTCGCCGGGCGATGCACTTCTTCGACAAATGAGGATGAGTTGTCCCATCCGAGAAAATTCCACATGACGGTGTACAATCCCATGCCGAAGACCGTGAAACCCATACCGTTCGTCTGGAAAGAGACTTCCGAAAGAGAAAACGAAAAACCCTTTGTTACCGCGACGCCGAAGAGTATTCCGAAGGGAACAAGAACGCAGAGACCGAGGAGAACTGAGCTTCGTCCGACAGGAAGAATTCCTAGAAGATTCAGCATGGCGGAGACCCAGATAATCGCGAGGCAGATCGGAATTTTGAACTGCCCTGCTTCAGGGTAAAAGAAACTCAGGTATTGGACAAAGAGCACAGGATAGATGGCAAGATCTGTGAACGTGAAAAGCCAGGACCACCATCCCTCGAAGAATCCCCACTTCAAGCCGAGGCCCGATTTTACCCACTGGTAGTAACCGCCATTGAGCGGCATCATGCCGTTCAGCTCAAGAACCATGAGGATTGCGGGCAGAACCCAGAGGAGAGGTGTGACGAGAATCAGCGCCAGGGCGAATCCGCCGCCGACATATTGCAGAACCGGCTCAAGGCCGTACGGGCCGCCGGAGACCGTGAAGAAAACAACTGCTGTCAGTTGAAGGGGCCGGAGGAGTCCACGACCATTAGGTACGGGGGGGTGGGTCATTCTTTCTGGGCTCGGGGACCTTCGGAAGGTTAGAGGTTACCGTTGTTTTGCCAACCAGACTTCGGGATTTTGTTTTTCGTGATCCTTCCAGAGTTCGAAATGAAGAACCTTGCCGTCAACAGAAACGCCGCTTTTCCCTATGACCTCGCCCACCTTTACTTTTTGGCTTTCAGCAACGCCGACTTCAGATAAATCTGCATAGATGGTCCGGTATCCACCACTGTGGGTCAAAATGATGATATTGCCAAAACCTGGGATGTAGGTGACAATGGAGACATTCCCGTCTGCTACTGCTATGACTTTGGATCCGGGGTCCACCCCGATGCCGATGCCGGGATTTTCTCTCTTGGTTTTGAGCACAGGGTGTATCTGCTCTCCAAACCGGGACACAATTGTTCCACCAGAAACCGGCCACCGGAGTTTCCCCTTCTGGGAAGCAAAAGCACCCGTCCCTGATGCTTCCGGGACCGGAGCAGCCGAAGGAGCGACCTTTCGGTTACGCTCACGCGCCGCTGTTGCTTCCCGTTCCTTCCGGATATCTGATTCTATCAGATCATCAATGATTTTCCGTAATTTCTTTTCCGACTCCTTGCGTTCATTCAGAGCCAGCTCGTACTTGCGCTTATCTTTACGGATGGAGTCAAGCATCTTCTGCCGTTCCGACATCTTCTGCTTGAGCGAGGACTCCTCGCCCGTTTTCTGTGACAGCAGCCTGCGCTCATGTTCAAGACTGGACTGAAGTTGTTCATTTTGCTCTTCCAAGTTGGTCTTCTTGTGAACAACATCCTGGAGATCCTTCGCACGCTGCTCTGAGAACCGTTTCAGGTACTCCATCCGGACATACAGTTGGTTGATCGATCTCGACGAAAACAGCAACTCAACATCATAGACTCTTCCGTACTTGTACACGGATTTGACGTATTTGGCATACTGCGTCTTCAAGGATTCAAGCTGTTGTTCCAGGTCTTTGATGGAGGCGCGCGCTTCCTGGATGTCTCCGGACAAATCCTGCTCCTGCTCGCGCAGCTTTTTGATAAGACGACGAATATGGTTTGCCTGCTGCTCAAGATTGTTAAGACGCTCCTGGGTCGTCTTTTCCTGCTTCTTGCTTTCGTTCAGTTTCTTTTCGAAGTCCGCCTTCTCCGCAAGAAGCTTTGTCAGCTTCTCCTTGTTCTCGCGAAGCCTTGCGCTCTCTTTGGAGCCAGGCTGACCAACAGCCGTGCCGCACCATGTGGCGCCGAGAATCAAAACGAAGGAGACGGTGAGGAGTATGGATCGACAAGGAGGCATTATCGCCAGCGAACCCGTTCAGCGTTTGTGGGAACATCAAGCACCAAAGGTACGCCACTGGTGTTTATGGCAAGAGAAGAAAATGCGACCGCAACGAGGCGCCGCGCCTGGTGCTGCGTGATGCGTATGTGCCGCGGCAGGGATGCTCCATCCAGCTCCCGGAATTTCTCGAACCGTTCTTCGAGCACGAGCTTTCCTTTCGTATCGAGGTGTTGAACCTTCGAGATGAGCAAGGTCCCGGGATCAATCCAGTATCGTCGTTTGCCCGCACCGTGCCCGTAGATCAGAACAAACTGGTTGTCCTCGACAACAAGGCTGTCCGGGTCGTTGCCATCACCGGCAAGGAAGCTCCCGCCTGTGAAGAGATTCAGAACTTCATCGAACGTCAGATTGATCCGGAACATGCGGTTGAGATTGGCCGGACTCACCGATCCGGTGATGAGCTGGTTCTCCAGACTGTTATAGAACAAGAAATCGGTTCTCGTCAGGAGAACCGATCCGACATGAATGCCAAAGGGGCCTTCTATCTTCACCAATATCGAGTCGGGCTTGTGCAGCATCAACTCGAACGAACCGGACTGAGTCAACTCCGGAGACTCCACGGTGATGGTTCCCGAGCCGTTCAATGACTGCACCCGCTCGCGATTGACCTTTACGATGCGTTGTACGATCTCCGGTGTAATAGCTTTGCCGGCCAGGTTTGCAGTCGGAGCAGATGCGCAGCCGCCCAGCAGGACAACGAGAAACGCAACGATAATACCGTCGACGCGTTTCATCAGAGCGAGCCCCGCGCAATTTTGTCTTTCAACGACTGGTTTCCCGAATTCATCTCCAGTGCCTGCTTCCAGAACTTCTCCGCTTTCTCTTTCTGACCCAACTTGTACTGGATATCCCCCATGTGCTCATAGACGGTGGCGCTTGCCCCCCCGGCTGCGATTGCCTTCTCGATGTGCCGCCGGGCCTCTTCGTACTGGGCAAGTCTGAAGTACACCCATCCGGCAGTATCCAGATACGATGCGTTTTCCGGTTCTGCTGCGATTGCCTGCAGGGACATCTGGAGCGCACGATCGAGCTGCAGCCCACGCTCTGCGAGGCTGTAGCCATAGTTGTTGAGAATGAGGTGAGATCGCGGATCCAGGTTCAGCGCACGTTCGTACAGCGAGTCCGATTCCTGGTAACGGTGGAGCCCGTCCAGCGTCAGGGCCAGGGTGCTGAGTGTGTTGATGTCGTCGGACTTGAGTTCCAGCGAATGCCGGAGTGCCGAGAGGGCTTCGTCCGTCTTGTCGAGACGGCTATAGGCAAGTCCGAGAAGAAAATAAACTCGTGAATCTTTGGGAAGCGCTTTCGTCGCGCGTTGCATCTCGTCAATCAGCTTCTGGTATTCGCCTTTCTCAAAGTACGATGTTCCAATATACCACCATGCGTCGCCATTCCATTCAGCGAGCCGGGTTACCCGCTCAAAGTACCGGCCGGCAAGAGAATCCTTCTTCTCCCGATCGGCGATCATGCCCAGGTAGTAATAGGGGCGCCAATCGTTCGGGAGCTCTTTGTTGAGCTGCTCGAATATTGGTTTTGCTTTTTCGATGAATGTCGAATCGCGCTGCGATTGTCCAACGTACGCAACGCCAACTCTGAGCCTTACCTCCGGATTGGTGTGTTCCAGTGCGAGGAGTCTCTGGTAGAGCTCAAGGGCTCGATCGTAGTTGCGCTGGTCAAGGTAGACGTCGGCAAGTGCGGCGAGGGCGTCCGCATTGTTCTTTTCGGCTTCCAGAATACCTTCAAGAATCTTGATAGCCTCTTGTGTTTTGCCGGCCCTTCCGTACGTCTCGGCGAGCTGACGCTGCAGGACTCTGTTGCCCGGATCGAGTTCCACCATTCTTTTGAATTTCGCGGCCGCCTCATCAAAACGGCCGAGAGCATTGTAGATTTCAGCCGTCTGCAATAAAATTTCCCAATCATCCCCTTCGCGGTCGAGAATGCGCTCGTAAATCTTCAGGGCGTTGAGAGGGCGCGTGGTCTGGTACAGCCGCGCAAGATTGAACCAGCCCTCGGTGTTATTGGAATCGATCTGCACTATACGCTCGTATTCCGGCACTGCGAGCTCGGGCTGGTACGCATTCATGTAAATGGCGGCAAGATTCTGATGATACAGGATCCTGAGAGAATCGAGCCTGATTGCCTCCTTCGCGTGTTGCGCCGCCAGTGCATGTTTTCCGAGAGAAGAATAGTCCTTCGAGATCGCGTAGTGAATTGCAGCGCTCGGCTCGTGCTGAAGCGCTTCCTGATATTCAAGGATGGCGTTCGCCAAATCACCTGTGATGTCATAGATGGAGCCTTGAATGACATGGCTCAACGCATGGTCTCGCTGGACCTCTTTGCGTTGCGTGTTAATTTGCTGGGTCGCCTTTTTTGCGCGCTGCTCCTGGACTGCATCCCTGGAGAAGCTGCAGCCGGCAAACACAGCGGCCGTGGCGAGAACGAGAGCAAGGAGGAAATTTTTCATAGATGTCTGGAAAATATATCGAATATGGCTTTGAATAACAAGGATTGGCTGGATTTGCACAACATCGACTCCCCATTCAGGCTCATCCGCTTGCAGAGAGCAGGGAAAGAGGGTATCTTTCGGGCGCATGGAATCAC
>QYQB01000124.1 GCA_007280275.1 bacterium
CGGCGATCGAAGAAGGAAACCACGAGGGTCTCGCGTCAGCCAACCGAAGAGGACCACGCAGAATCCAAGCATGCCGTTACTCAGCAGCGCGACTTGACGAAACGGGCTGTGTTTGGTGTGGGGGCATTTGTGGTGCTTGTACTCTTGGTCGTGCTCGGGCGATTCCTGTTCCAGGAGCTCTCCGGCCCGTCCGAATCCGTTCCAATCGCAGTTATCTCTTTTGAGAACCAGACAGGTGACGCCTCATATGACTATCTCCGAGAGGCAATACCAAGCCTACTTACGACCAGTCTCGAACAGTCGAGGTACGTCCGTGTCATGTCGTCGGATAGGATAAGGGACCTGTTGAGACAAATGGGAAAGCAAGATGTGAAGGTGATTGACAGGGAGATGGGTTTTGAACTCTGCAGGAGAGATAGCGTTCGGGCTCTTGTCGTCGGTAGCTTTGTCAAGGCCGGAGAAACATTTGCAACAGATGTGAAAATTGTTGATGTCCGAACAAAGCAAGTTCTCAAGAGCGCTGGCTCTCGGGGCGAAGGCGTGGCGAGTATACTGAATAACCAGATCGACGAGCTTAGCAGACAAATCTCGTCCGGCATCGGCATTAGCGAACCAGCGGCGAGATCGGAGCAAAGATCAATCAAGGATGTGACGACCACATCAATGGATGCGTATCGCTACTATTTGAGGGGGGGCGAAGAATTCAGTAAACAATATTTTGGGGAGGCTTTGGGATTCTACAAGAAAGCTCTGGAGTCGGATAGCACGTTCGCTCTGGCCCACCTGATGCTTGCGAGAACTCATGTTTCACGTGGGGAGGGGACGTTGGCACAGAACGCCTTCAAGAAGGCGATGGCATACTCGGTAAATATCCCCAGGAAAGAAAAGCTGAGAATTGAAATCGAATATGCGCGTGCCATCGAAGGCAATGAAGAGAAATACATCAGCGCGCTGACCCAATACGTAAATGAATTCCCGAAAGAAAAATGGGGACGCAATCGGCTCGCCAATTTCTATCACTACAACAAACGGGATTATGACGCGGCCATCGACCAGTATAACCGAGTCCTGGAGCTGGACCCCCAGTACGGACAGGCCTGGAATAACCTCGGCTATGTGTATTCTTTCGTCGGTAATCACGAGAAAGCGATCGAGTGCTTCACCAACTACGCTAATCTTTCTCCAGGGAATGCCGATCCTCTCGATTCGATGGCTGATGGGTATTTCCTTATGGGGCGCTTTGATCTGGCAATCTCAAGATTCGCAGAGGCAGGAGGCTTGAATGCGAATTACGACGCCAATTGGAAGATTGCCTATATCGATGCCTTCCAAGAAAAGTTTGCTGAATCATTCAAGGCACTTGATGCCCCAATGCGATCAACCAACTCAGAACGCGAGACTGCGCGCAGGTATTGGTGGAGAGCTTTCTATCATTTCTGGTTGGGGAACACAACGAAAGCTCTCGGGAGTCTCCGACAGGCATCTGACGTTGCCCGGGCTGGTCGCAACGAATTGTGGACATTTTGGAGCAAATGGTCAGGGGGATGGTACTACTGTGATAAGGGAATGACGAGTGAAGCCAGACGGGAATTCGGCGAGGCATTCGACATACTGCAAAGAGGTTTCCCTGGATTCAATTTGACCGCGTGGAGAAGCATAGCCCAAGCAAATATACTGTTGAAGGAAAACCAACTCGATTCGGCATTCTCATTTATGACAGCGATCGATCGCCCTGCACCAAAACCGGATCAATCGTTGGATCATATGGTGATGTACTGGCGTGACCTAATCCTCGGAGAACTGTGGTTGGCCAGAGACTCAAGTGATAAAGTCGTTCGCCTGTGCGAAGGCGCGCAGGGTTGGGTAGTTAACGCGATTGGATATCAAGGCATCGAATTGTACAACCCTCCGTTCCCAATAGACGTGCTTGCGCGAGCCTATGTCCGTAAAGGAGAAATTGATAAGGCAATCGCGGAATATGAAAGATTAACAACGACAGATCCTTCAAAAAAGAGTGAGCGGCGACTTGTCCATCCCCTGTATCATCATCGGCTGGCAAAGTTGTACGAACAAAAAGGATGGAAAGAGAAGGCGATCGTGGAATTTGAGAAGTTCCTGGCGCTGTGGCGAAATGCTGATGCTGGTCGCCCTGAGCCTAAGGATGCGAGAACAAGGTTGGCCCAGCTCATCAGGATGAGGGCAAAATGATCGGCACAACTGTATCCCACTACAAGATTCTCGAGAGGCTCGGGGGCGGGGGCATGGGTGTAGTGTACAAAGCCCAAGACACCCGCCTCAGACGTACCGTAGCGCTCAAATTCCTCCCTCCCGATCTCACTCGCGACGAAGAAGCCAAGACACGCTTTGTTCATGAAGCACAAGCCGCCTCCGCTCTTCAGCATCCCAACATCTGCACCATCCACGACATCGACCAGACGGATGATCATCGGTTGTTCATCGTCATGGACTGCTACGAAGGCCAGTCGCTGAAGCAAGTGATTGAGCGAGGGCCATTACCA
The DNA here is from genome assembly GCA_007280275.1 of bacterium. Lineage (GTDB taxonomy): Bacteria > Bacteroidota > Ignavibacteria > UBA10030 > UBA10030 > UBA9647. The sequence goes on from QYQB01000124.1 coordinate 2,520, forward strand.
ATCGACGAAGCAATTGGCATCGCCACGCAAGTCGCGCAAGGACTTGCCAAGGCACACGAAAATGGCATCGTACATCGTGATATCAAGCCGGCCAATATGATGATCGGCAAGGATGGCATTGCGAGGATTGTTGACTTCGGTCTCGCAAAGCTCTCCGGCCAGACGATGGTGACGAAGAGCGGGAGTATGGTAGGGACAGCGGCGTATATGTCGCCCGAGCAAGCACGGGGAGAAAAGGTCGATCATCGCACCGACATCTGGTCCCTGGGAGTGGTGCTTTACGAGATGCTCACGGGCCATCAACCGTTTGCGAGCGAGTATGAGCAGGCGATGATGTATTCGATCCTGAGTGGAGAGCCGAAGCCGATAGAAGAACTCAGGCCGGAGGTGCCGGGGAACATCATAGGCATTGTCCAGCGGGCGATGGAGAAGGACTCGAAAGAGAGATACCAGACTGCTTCCGAGCTCCTCGCTGACCTTGAATCTTACAAAGCCGGAATGCAGTTGTCACTGCAAACAAGAAAAGTCCTGAGCAAAAAACGCAAGGTGGCCTATGCAGGGCTCGCGGCGCTTGTCCTCATCATCGTTATCAGTGGGATTTTCAAGTTCACGGGGAGAGGTGAAGTATTCGACCGCGTGGCGGTTCTTCCGTTCCACAATATCTCAAAGGACTTAACACAGGAGTACCTGGCGGACGGCATGACGGAGGAGGTTATCGCAAGACTTCAACAAATTGCTTCGCTCAACGTGCCTTCGATCAGGAGTTCGATGAAGTTCAAGGGCAGTCAGTCGAGCTATGCAGAAATCGCGCGTGAGCTCGGTGCGAAGGCCTTAGTTGATGCCTCAATTCAATATGTCAACAACCGGGTCCGGGTCATTGCCAGGTTGGTTGATCCTCCGACAGACCGAACACTCTGGACTGATACGTACGATGGCAGCGTGGAAGATATTCTCGATCTTCAGAGCAGGATTGCGCAGGCGGTGGTGAGAGAGGTTCGTGTCAAAGTGTCTCAGGACGAACAGACACGTTTGAGCAGGTCTTCCCGAAAAGTCAATCCACAAGCGTATGAGCTCTATCTGAGTGCCCGCCAGGGACTGTTCCGATTGCCTTCGAACCCTCAAAGAAGTCTATTGGACAGCTCGATAGCCAAACTCCAAAGGGCGATCACGATCGAGCCGGACAACGCACTGTACTATGCGACCTTGGAGCGGGGCTATTCGCTTGCAGTCGGCTGGTTTCTTAAGCCAAGTCGAGAGTTTATTCCGAAGATGAAGGCAGCAGCAGAGACGGCATTGCGACTTGACCCTGATCTTGCAGAGAGTCATCTCGCAGCGGGACATGTTGACTTCTTTCAGTTCAATTTCAAAAGCAGCCTGGCGCGAACATCCCGTGCTTTGGAGCTCAGTCCTGGCAACGCTTGGGCCTATCAAGGCTGGGCCACAGTGTTGACGGTGTGGGGCCGGTTCGAAGAGGCCCAGAAAATGTACCAGCGAATGCATGAGGTGGACCCGGTGCTCTTCAAGGAATTGGGAGGTTCGCAGGGATTTGGCCTGTTCATGATGCATCGCTATGACGATGTGATCTCGTTCTTCAAGGAGTGGATGCGTGACAATCCAAAGTCCGATATGGGACTCGCATTCCTGGCCATCTCATATTCTATGAAGGGTATGCATGCCGAAGCCCTAGCTTACATTGACAGCGCATCGCATTGGGGATTGTTCATGAAACCCGTGCTTCTTGCCAGGGCTGGAAAGCTCGCCCTTGCTATGAAGATTTTCGTGCGTGACAGTTCAAGAATCGACTCCTATAGCAAAGCATGTTTCTTCGCGGCGCGAGGGGAAAGGGATGCTGCAATTCAGTGGCTTCAACGTGCATATGACGAATTGAACGGCACGATGTACTGGCTTCCGCATGATCCGTTCTTGGATAATCTGCGGAGTGATCCACGCTTCAAGGATATCTTGAAGAAGATGAATTTGCTTGAAGACTGAATGGTCGCGTTGTTGAAGAGTTGACACGAATTCATGAACAACTCCTCGTGAGAAATAGGAAACCCCTCTCAGCCAGACGCGTGAGAGCATTGAAAAAGGAGGAATCAATGAATCCCAAATCGATTCTGGCGATCACCGTTGTAGTGCTTCTGGCTGCACATTGCGCTGGCCTGAAAGCGCCTCCTGCCGACAAGTTGCTGGTTAAGCTCACAGACGAATTTGTCGAGCTTCTCAAAGAGGATACCACCGTATTCAATACCAAGGACATGACAACTCTCACACTTCCACCCATACCGATCTACAGAGCCGGCGTTATTCCTCCGGTCGGCAGGAGCGTCCGGATATACGACTCGGTCATGGTGAAGGCAGTTATCACGAAGAGGGGAAACGTGAAAAGGGCGTGGATTGACTCGAGTGGCAATGCATATTTTAACAAAGCTGCCTTGAAAGCAATCGTACAATGGAAGTTTCAGCCGGCTTTGCGTCGGGGTATTCCGATCGACACGCTCATCAGGGTTTCTGTTCCGCTCCTTGAACAGCAGTAGGTTGGTGCCTTCGGCAAATCGCCCAAGACTCAAAACTGACAACTCAAAACTCGAAACCTGTAACCCTGAACTTGTAACTGCCCTGACACAACATTGAAAG
>QYQB01000183.1 GCA_007280275.1 bacterium
TATGACGCCAAAGCGTTTCATTTCTTCTCTTTTTTTCTTGTTGTCCGACAGTTTAACTGTCGAAGAACTGAGGGTAGGTGCGTGGCACCTGTCAGATCCCATTCGCTCGACGGAGCTCCGCTCCCAACTCTCCTCGGGGGACCCGCTAACAAACTTCATCATTCGAAGTTCGTGTTCATTATTCAATATTCGCGGCGCTCTCCACGTTGTTGCCCAAGAATGTCCAATAACGAACACGAATAATGAATGGAGAAGTGGTTTCTCAACGAAGGAAGGCTTACTTCTTCAACAGGGGCGCGAAATCACGATGAGACTTCAAGTCCGGATAGTCTTTCTTGAACTGCTTCATCAGCTGTGATTCCAGCGAGAACGCCAGCGAGAGGGACTCGACTGCAGCTTTGTGCTCGTGTAGAAGGATGTGAATCTTGGCAAGTGTGTAATGTGCCGGAGCGAAGTTGGGGGTCAACTTCACACACGATCTCAGTGCCTCCGTTGATTCCGTTATCTCTCCTGTCTCGAACAGCGTATCACCATAGTCGAACCACGCCTCGGCGTTTGAGGAATCCAGCTTCAGGACCATCCGGTAACTCTCAAGGCACTCCGCGGTCCGGCCAAGGTTGTACTCGGCGTCCGCCTTGGCGTGCCAGAGCTCAGCATACTCGGGGTTCACAGCGATTGCCTTCTTGTAGTCGATCAAAGCCTTCTTGGGCTGGTCCATCGCATCGTAGCAGCTTCCACGCCCGAAATAGGACTCGTAGTGATTCTCGTCGTACTTCAGAGCGTTGGAAAAAGCCCCGATTGCATCCTTGTAGAGGCCAAGCTCTTCATAGGCATTGCCGAGGTTATGCCAGGCGGGAATATCGCCGGGTTCGTGTTTCAACGTCATTTTGAAGCAATCAATTGCCTCGTACAGCCTTCCCAGATTTGCGTATGCGTTCCCTTTGTTGTACCACGCTGAGGGGAAGTCCTCCTTGATCGCCAGTGCCATATCGTAGCTCTCAATCGACTTCGTGAACTGCCCCAGGCGGTTCAACACGATTCCCCTGTTATACCAGGCGTTGTAGTTATACGGATCCCGGTTGAGGTGCTCATCGTAGCACTTGGAAGATTCCTCGAGTTTCTCCAGAAAATCGTAGCAATAGCCGAGTTCATACCACGCATCCGGGTGCTCAGGATTCATGTCGAGCATAAGCCGGAAGATCGCAACCGCCTCCTCGAACTTCTCCTGCTTCTCCAGCGTGACCCCCTTGTGGAAAAGGGCGTCCTCATAGAGGGGCTCGAGCTCAAGCGCGGAGTTGAAGGATTGGAGGGCCTCACTTACCAGGTCGAGGTTGTCAAGGGTGATTCCCCGGTTGACGAATACTTCAGGATCGGTGGGATTCAGTTGAAGTGCCTTGTCGTAGCACGAGAGGGCCTCTTGATAGCGGTAGAGGTTATTCAGGATCATCCCCTTACGCTGCCAGGCGTCGCTGTTGAACGGCTCGAAGGAAAGCAGCCGATCCACGAAATTCAATGCTTCCCCGAACTGCCCATGCTCGAAGTAGAACTGGATGATCTCCTCGAGGGCCTCTGTATTGTTGATGTCCTTTTCGCCGTTTTTCAGTTGTTCCCGAAAACGGCGCAGGTCCTCGTCCGAACGGTCATTGGGCCGCGGAAGGTGCTCATCATCATTGAAATTGTCGAGCCCTGCCATACCTCAGAGCGCCTCTCGCCGATTGCTGCAAGTTGGAAAGCAGATGTTCTCGCCTCAATAAAGCAAAAAATGGAGTGGCAGTCAAGAAGACCTACATAAGAGCGCTTGGCAATTCCATCAAGACAGGCCTGAAGCGCTTTTTCTAATTGATTTTCGTACGTTCTTGGGGTATATTTGATTCCTCAAAAGTGGTAAAATGGTAACGGAGAACGTAGAAATCGTAAGGAAACGCATCCGGGAAGTCTGTTCCCGTTGCGGACGAAAACCCGAAGATGTTCTCCTTCTGTGTGTTTCGAAGACATTTGGGATCGACCGCATTCGCGACGCAGTCGATGCGGGGCTCCTGGACTTCGGCGAAAATTACGCTCAGGAATTTCTGGAAAAACGCTCCCAGATCAATGATGATCGCGTCCGATGGCATTTCATTGGCCATCTCCAGAGTAACAAGGTCAAATACATCGCAGAGCATGTTCACCTGATTCATTCGGTGGACAATGAGCGGCTCGCCGAAGAGATTCAGAAAAGGGCTGAAAAAACTGGTCGTGCGCTCGATGTCCTCGTAGAAGTTCACACAACCGACGAGGCAACCAAGTACGGTGTTTCGCCCGAAAGGACGATGGATCTGGTCAAGCGCATTTCGGGACTCGACCGGGTCCGGGTGCAGGGACTGATGACGATGGGGCCGTTCTCCGAAGACCCGGACGACTCCCGCCCTTCATTCCAACAACTCGTCGGGCTCCGGGACAGGATTTTGGCTGAAGGGATCGAACACGTCTCCATGCGCCACCTCTCGATGGGGATGAGCCATGATCTTGAGGTCGCGATCGAAGAGGGCTCAACGATCGTGCGGGTCGGAACAGCGGTATTCGGGGAGCGGGTAAAAGCTGTCTAACGGTAGACGCACCATCTCTCACTCTATGAAAGGTGCAGAGAATGAAGATTACACCCCTTGAAATCAAGAGGCAGCAATTTAAGAAGGTCATGCGGGGATACGACCCAGTCGAGGTCGATACGTTTCTCGACATGATATCGCACGAACTCGAAGATGTCCTTTCCAGGAACAAGGAGTTGAAGGACAAAATGATCGAGCTCGAGACCCAGCTCAAAGACTACAAGAATATGGAGAAGACCCTGCAGCAGACGCTCCTGCAGGCCCAGGAGACGAGTGGAAAAGAGATTGAAAACTCGCGCAAGGAAGCGTCGCTGATTGTTCAGGAGGCGGAGCTCAAGGCGTCACAGATCGTGGACAAGGCGAGGATGGATTTCGGTCGCATCAAGGAGGAGATCGCCAACATGAAAGCCCGCAAAGAAAGCATCCTCAGCAGGCTGAAAGTACTCCTGACATCGGAAGTCGACCTGATCAAGGCTCTGGAAATCGATGACGACCCGTCGCAGCAGGACTCGTCGAGAGGTACGGGTAAACACCACATCGAGATTGACGAAATTCTGAAGAAGCTCTGACACATGGCAAGCAAACTGCGCACAGAGATTGATGACGCCCTCCGGTTTATCCGGACCAGGACCAGCGCGAGCCCGTCGATAGGGATAATCCTTGGGACAGGCCTTGGAGCGCTCGTCCAGGAGATCGAACGAGAGACTGTCATCGACTATGGCGACATTCCTCATTTTCCTGTTTCGACAGTCGAGTCGCACCACGGCAAGCTGATCTTTGGAACTCTCGCCGGCAAGAATGTGGTCGCCATGCAGGGACGCTTCCACTTCTATGAGGGCTACTCGATGAAGCAGATCACGTTCCCGGTCCGGGTGATGAAGTTCCTCGGAGTGGAGACGCTGCTCATCTCGAACGCCGCAGGTGCCTTGAACCCCGCGTTTGTCCGCGGCGATATCATGCTGATGGCCGACCATATCAACCTGCTCGGTGACAATCCTCTCATCGGCCCGAACGACGATACGCTCGGCCCCCGGTTCCCCGACATGTCGGAACCCTACAGCAATGAACTGCTTGAGAGGGCGCAGGTCGTCGCGCAAGCACTCAATATCAAAGTCCAGAAGGGTGTGTATGTGGCGATGCAGGGTCCCAGTCTCGAGACGAGATCTGAGTACCGTTTTCTCCGGACTATCGGCGCAGATGCCGTCGGTATGTCGACCGTCCCGGAGGACATCGTGGCAGTCCAGATGGGGATGAAGGTCTTCGGCGTTTCGATCATCACAGATGAGTGTTTTCCCGACACGCTGAAGCCGATCACGCTTGAGGAAGTTATTGCCGTCGCGAACAAGGCCGAGCCGAAGATGACGGCGATTATGAAGGAAGTGGTGAGGGGGATGTAATAAGTTCAAAGTTTCAGGTGGAAAGTTCCAAGTTGGTCCAACTTGGAACCTTGAACTTGTAACTTGAAACTCTCTTTGATGGTTGTTGTGGGGTGTGTGCTGATGTTCTTCGACAAGATTCCCCTCCCGGGCAAGTTGCCTGGCGACATCCACATCAAGAAAGACCATACAGAGTACTAATTCCCGATCGTTACGAGTCTGGTCCTGAGTCTGCTGCTGAGCGGCATTCTCTGGATCGTCTCCTATTTTTTTCAGAAGTAGCTTGTCTCTGATCACGTATCCATTGCGGTTAGGCGAATGCCCTTCAAGCAGCTGACAGATAAAATAAACTACCACTCGCTCGAAAGCGAGATCCTGAAATTCTGGGAGGAGCGGCGCATCTTCGATCAAAGCGTCACGTCACGCGAGGGGAGACCTGCGTTCACCTTCTACGAAGGCCCACCCACCGCGAACGGGCGTCCCGGAATCCATCACGTCCTGAGCCGGACGCTGAAAGACCTCGTCTGCCGCTACAAGACGATGCAAGGTTTTCAAGTACACCGCAAGGCAGGGTGGGATACGCACGGGCTTCCTGTCGAAATTGAAGTCGAAAAAGCTCTTGGCTTCAAGCACAAAGATCAGATTGTCGACTTCGGCGTGGGGAAGTTCAACGAAGAATGTAAGAAGTCCGTCTGGAAGTACAAAGTGGATTGGGAAGAGATGACCAGGATGATGGGCTATTGGGTCGATCTCGCTCATCCCTATGTTACCTTCGAGAACAACTATATCGAATCCGTCTGGTGGGCGCTGAAGCAGTACTTCGAGAAGGGAATGATCTACAAGGGCTTCAAGATCCAGCCCTACTGTCCGCGATGCGAGACTCCGCTTTCGTCACACGAGGTGTCGCTCGGCTACAAGGATGTCAAGGATCCATCTGTGTATGTGAAGATGAAGCTCAAGGGCGAGGAGAACACATACTTCCTCGTCTGGACGACCACTCCCTGGACCTTGATCTCGAATGTTGCTCTCGCTGTGCATTCGAACATCGACTACGTAAAGGTCGAACACCATGGCGAACGGTTGATTCTGGCTGAAGCCCGGCTTGGAGTTCTGGCGGACGAATACACTGTTCTGGAGAAGTTCAAGGGTGCGACGCTCGCTGGGAAAGAGTACGAGCGGCTCTATTCGTACCATCAAGCCGCGGGGGGGGGATGGTACGTCATCGAAGGCGATTTCGTTACGACAGAAGATGGCTCCGGCATCGTCCACATTGCCCCTGCCTACGGCGAAGATGATTATCAGATCGGGCGGAAGTACGGCCTCCCGACGATCCATCCGGTTAACAAGTCGGGTGAGTTTGGTGCGGAAGTAACAGAGTTCGCACACAGGTTCGTGAAGGATGCAGACCCTGAAATCATCGCCGATCTCAAGCATCGCCGCATCCTCTATAAGAAAGAGACTCACCTCCACAGCTATCCGCACTGCTGGAGGTGCTCCTCGCCGCTTCTCTACTATGCGAGAGAGTCGTGGTACATCCGCACAACTGCCTATGCGCAGCGGATGATCGAACTCAACAACACCATCCGCTGGATCCCGTCAGAAGTCGGCTCCGGTCGGTTTGGCAACTGGCTTGAAGAAAACAAGGACTGGGCATTATCGCGTGATCGATTCTGGGGCACGCCGTTGCCGATCTGGCTCTGTGAAGGATGCGGCAAGCAGAAGTGTGTCGGCAGCGTTGAAGAGTTCAAAGAAGGCAAAAACGTCCCCGATCCGCTTGACCTCCACAAGCCGTACGTCGATGATGTGACCTTCGTCTGCAAGGAATGCGGCGGAACGATGAAGCGAACGCCCGAGCTGATCGATGTCTGGTTTGACTCGGGATCGATGCCGTTCGCTCAATGGCACTATCCGTTTGAGAACAAGGACGTCTTTGAAAGGGCGTATCCCTCCGACTTCATCTCGGAAGGCATCGATCAGACTCGTGGATGGTTTTACACGCTCCACTCCATCGGGACCTTCTTGTTCGACAAACCGGCATACAAGAACGTGCTCGTGAATGAGCTCATCTTGGACAAGCAAGGGCAGAAGATGTCAAAGTCCAAGAAGAATTCCGTCGATCCATTCGAGCTCCTGCAAAAGTACGGTGCCGATGCCACGCGATGGTATCTCGTCGCCAACAGTCCTGTCTGGCGCCCGACCTTGTTCGACGAAGAGGGGATCGCAGAAGTCCAGAGGAAATTCTTCAGCACGCTCGTGAACACCTATGCGTTCTTCGCTCTCTATGCAAACGTGGACCAGTTTGAATTCACGGAGCCTCCCATTCCGCCTGCAGAACGGGCTGAAATTGACCGCTGGATCCTCTCCGAGTTGAATTCGCTGATCAAGAACTACACAGAGTGCATGAATAACTTCGACGTCACTCGGGCGGCTCGCGCAGTGAGCGACTTTACGATTGATCAGCTCTCGAACTGGTATGTCAGACGCAACCGGCGCCGTTTTTGGAAGAGCGAAAAGGGGAAGGACAAGACAGCAGCCTATCAGACTCTGTTCGAATGCATGGCGGCGGTCTCCAAACTGATGGCACCATTTGCACCCTTCCTGGCCGAGGAACTGCATCAGAATCTTCATGCGGTTGCGAAGCATGGCGCTCCGGAGTCGGTGCATCTGTGTGATCTCCCAGCTGCCGATGAACGCGTGATCAACCAGGTCCTCGAGCTGCGCATGGAGCGGGCGATCAAAATCGTCAGTCTCGTCAGGGCGATGCGCATGAAATCGAACCTGAAGGTGCGCCAGCCGCTGAAGAAGATCATCCTTCCTGTGTCGAATGAGCAGGACCGCGCCGTGATCAAGCAGATGGAGGATGTGATCCTCGAGGAAATCAACGTGAAACAAATCGAGTTTGTCACGGATGATTCCGGCATCGTCCGCAAGAAAGCGAAGCCCAACTTCCGTTCGCTCGGTCAGAAGTTCGGCAAAACGGTGCAGCCCATCGCAGCGCGTATCCGGGAATTCACGCCGCAAGAGATCAGTCAGCTCGAACGGGAAGGGACGATGACCCTCCCGATCAACGGTGTGGAGTACGCCATCGGCAAGGAAGATGTGGAGATTCTTCATGAGGATATTGAGGGGTGGATGGTGGAATCCGACGGATCGATGACAGTAGCGCTGGACACCGAGCTGGACGAAGGACTGATCGAAGAAGGCCTCGCCCGCGAGTTCGTCAACCGCGTCCAGAACATGCGGAAGGATGCGGGTCTGGAGGTCACCGATCGCATCAGGATCTACTACCGTTCGACAGAGCGTCTCACGAAGGCGCTGGCACGGCTTTCCGGCTATGTGCAGCAGGAGACCCTTGCGACTGAAGTATCGAACACACCCCCGGAAACGCTTGCTCTGGTGGAAGCAGACATTAATGGAGAGGCGGCGTCGATTGGGATCGAGAAGAGTATTGACTCTTAAGTATTAACTATACAAGTTTGCACGTTCGACAGTGGCACCCTGTTGGTATTGTCCGCTATCAGGCAAGAATCCAACAGCACTCATAACGGAGGAGATTGGACATGGCGAAGAAAACTCTATCAAAGAAGGCAGCACCCCTCAAGCCAGCGGCGAAGATCAAGGCAAAGGTCGTCGCAAAGGCGAAGCCGCCAGTGAAGGCGAAAGCAAAACCGGCACCGGCACCACCGCCCGCGCCAGCAAAAGCACCTGTCCTCCGCCGTGGGCTTTCCAAGTCTGACTTGGCTCATTTCAAGGCGCTCATCATAGAGAAGCGGAAGGAGATCCTCGAGGAACTCGAGACGCTCAAGGCGAGTATGATGGATACCCAAACCGGAGAGTACGTGACTGAGAATTCCACCTACTCTCTGCACATGGAACAGGGGACGGATACCATGGAGCGCGAGAAGACGTTCCTATTTGCCTCCCGCGAAGGAAAGTTCCTCAACTACCTCGATGATGCCCTGAAGCGAATTGAGAAAGGCGACTACGGATTCTGTCTGGATTGCAGCAGCCTGATCGACAAAGAGCGGCTCGAAGCCGTTCCTCATGCGCAGCTCTGCATCAAGTGCAAACTGAAACGCGGACGATAGTTGGCGCGATTCTTTCAATACAAGTTCCATAAAGGCTATCGGCCATGCGCGTTCTGTACCTGACGGGAATCGTTGTCCTTCTTGACCAGGTTGCGAAGCTTCTCGTCAAAGGATTCGACATACCATTCCTCAACCTCTATCACGCCGGTATCGCTCTCGGAGCAAGTTATCCGATTTTTGGCGATTTCCTGCGCCTGACATTTATCGAAAATCCCGGCATGGCGTTCGGGATTGACGTCGGTGGCAAGTTGTTCCTCACCATCTTCTCCATCTTTGCGAGCATCGGTATCTTCATCTATCTGTACAAGATCCGCGGCGAAGCGTTTGTCATCAGGCTCGCTCTCGCAATGATCCTCGGAGGCGCAATCGGAAATTTGATTGACCGCGTGTTCTATGGGGTGATCTTCGGCGAAGGTCCTCTTTTCTATGGCAAGGTAGTCGATTTCATCGACGTCGATTTCTTCAATATTGATTTCATGGGATATCACCTCAGTCGATTTCCTGTCTTCAATGTCGCGGACTCTTCAGTTTCGGTGGGCGTGGTGATGTTGCTTGTGTTCCACCGGAGCTTTACAGAATCCGAGCAGGCAGACAGGCCATTGGAACAGTCCGTCCCGGTTCCTGACGGGCTTCCTTCACCGGCATCAACCGGCCCTCAAGAACTGTCCAACAGGATTGAAGGTTCCCAAAACGCTTCTTCCTGATGCCTCTCTGAATACATGAAAAACATAGCCACCAAGGCACAAAGTCACCAAGAGGTCCACAGAATTCAAGAAACTGATCATTCTTCGTGCCTTAGGGACTTTGTGGCAGTTAATTCATCGAACACGCATGAGAAGTCGCACTCGTTTGGCAGTCTTCCCTGATATCGACGCAGAGTCTCTTCCCGACTCGAAAGAGCTCGAGAAAATCCGCCTCGTCGTTCCTCCCAAGCAGTCAAAAGAACGACTCGATGTCTACCTCACCCATCAGATCCAAAACGCTACTCGCAGCAAAGTCAGGACCGGTATTGACGCGGGATTTGTCCTGGTCAACGGGAAAAAGGTCAAGGCAAGTCATCCGGTAGCGCCGGGCGAGGTCATCGATATCACCCTGCCGCGCCCGCCTCGTGTTGACGCAAGAGGTGAGGACATTCCTCTTGACGTCGTGTTCGAAGATGATCAGCTTCTCATCGTGAACAAGCCGGCAGGAATGGTGTCGCATCCTGCATACGGCAACTATACCGGGACGCTGGTGAACGCGTTGCTCCATCACTGCAACTCTCTCTCGACCGTCAATACCGAGACGCGGCCCGGCATTGTGCACCGGCTCGACAAGGATACAACGGGACTCATGGTCGTGGCCAAGAACGACGTCGCTCACCACTTTCTCGCAGAGCAGTTCTCCCGGCGTACAATCGGGCGCGAGTACTGGGCCATCGTCTGGGGAAGGTTCCAGCAGCCGAAAGGTACTATAGAAGCGAATCTCGGGAGGAGCAAGAGGGATCGCAAGAAGGTCGCTGTCACATCAGAGGGAAAGCATGCTGTGACCGACTATCAGGTGCTCAAAGAATATGATTTCCTTACTCTTATCCGTTTGAGGCTGAGGACGGGCCGCACGCACCAGATCCGCGTCCACCTGGCACACATAGGACATCCTGTGTTCGGCGATCCGACCTACGGTGGCCGGAGTCATTCGTGGGGAGGATTGGAAGGGAAGAGAGCTCAGCAGTCGCAAAACCTTTTGAAACTCATGGGCCGGCAGGCATTACATGCAAAGACCATTGGATTCATCCATCCGACAACGAAAGAGTCCGTCAAGTTCGACTCCGATTTGCCTGAGGATATGAAGAGTGTTCTGGATCGCTTGTGAAATCAGCGCGTCAAAACTGCTCTGAAAAGCAAAACGGCGGCCGAAATCTCCGGACGCCGTCGTGCTCGCGGGAATCCCATCGCCTCAGTCTCTCTTCTTCCCACTTTCTCTCCGTCCCTGCTCAGTTCCCCGTGGACTCTCCTGTCTGATGCTCGGTGTCGGCCGTGATTGTTCGACTCTTGTCCGAGGCTGAGCAATCTCTCGTCGCTCCTGCTGTTGTGACCGCTCCGGAGTGACCACTTGCCGCTTCTGCTGCTGTGACCGTTCCGGAGCAACTACTCGCCGCTCCTGCTGTTGTGTCCGCTCCGGAATAACCACACGCCGTTCTGGTTGCTGCTGGGCCTGCTCGCGCCGCTGAAATGGGTACCGGTCTTCTCTCCGACGCTCGATCTCACGTTGCTGAACTGAAGGCGGTTTCGGCGATTCCTTCCGTATCTCAACCCGCGGGCGCTGGATACTCTCTTCGCGAGGTCGTTGTGTCTCAGGTTGCTGGACACTCTGTGGCGGTGGCTGGTTCTCTTCTCTCGTGATTCCTCGAGCACGTTCGCTTCCTCTCGGTTCAGTGGTCCTGCCCGATTCGCGCGGCGCTCGTTCGACCTTCTGCAGGTCGAGCGAAGTCCCGCGATCAGTTCGGCGCGCTTCGATTCGTTCAGGCGTCCGGACGATCGACGACCGGTCAGGACGGTACACTTCTATCCGCTCCTGATTGCGGTCCCGTATGACTCTCTCACCTACGCTGCCCGACTCCCTGACGTCGGTTCTTACGATCCGGGTATTTCCACCTCTTCGCTCCACGATTCCGCGGTCAACTCCCCGGTTGATGATTCGGTCGCCGTCGAAATCGTATCGACCTGCAGATCGTGTCGTGCCCATCAACCTTCGTGCATACTCCCTCGGCAGAACCTGGTGGATGATGGTTGGAGATGTGAAGTGACGATAGCGGACAAAACTCCAGTAATGATATGGAGCGAGCCAACGAGTCGTGAATCGGATGCCCATGTTGATGCTGAAGCTCGCATAGGGGGGCAACGGCGCCCAGCCGAGGTAGTCGTCGTTGTAGCGCCACTCAACCCAGGCAGGACCCCAAGTTCGATCCGGGACCCAAATCCAACCGTAGTAATCATCATCGTACCAGCGTCCATAATGGAAAACCGCCCATCCGAAAGGCTCGCTGGAGACCCAATACCATCCGAAATCAGTCCAGGACCAATGCCCGTTCAGGTAAGGGCGCCATCCGTATTGGACGTGTCTTGGACGCCACGCAAAGAAACCTGGGTCGACTTCCAACCATTCGCCATATGTGGAAAGCGGACCATAGAAGTACCCCGGCTCTCCGAAGGAAGCAGAAACATTGCCGGAGAGGTCCTGGGGATCGGGCGAAGCTGCGATTGCGCTCGCACCGAAAGTTCCAAAAAGTAGGATTGTTATCAGTAGGCGTTTCATGGCTCACCTCACGTTCTTCTAGTCACTTACCGAGATTGATCGTTCAAGCGGCGTGCCAGTGGAGAAATTGCGATAATGGCTTCGAAATGGTCAAATGACCAGCGATCCATGTCCTAAACGCTCGCCAAACCGTTGCCTGGAGAGTACACCTGCAACACGCTAGTCGTTCTTGATTTCAAGGGCAAAAAACGACATCTTCCTCTCACACAATGGAAGATACCGCCGATGAAGACTATTACTACACTCGCGATCAGCGTTCTTATCGTTCTTCTTGGATGCACGAAGGACGAATCGTCTACCACGGGGCCGGATCAAGCCCTGCGTGCCCCCTCAGGACTCAAGACCGTCCGGGCGGGGCGCACTGCGGTGCGACTGAGCTGGACAGACAATACTGAAACAGAAGATGGCTTCGCCATAGAACGCAGATTGGGGCAGGGTTCGTTTGCGCAGGTGCTCTTCGCTACTCCGAACGCCACGACGGCAATTGATTCCTCTGGTTTGCAGCCCGATACCTCTTACTCATATCGCGTGCGTGCCATGCGGTATTCCGAGAGGGGGGACTACTCAGAGGTGGTCACCATTCGGCTCTCACTGCCATACCCTTGATTGGTTTTGTGGGGATGGCCCTTCGCCGCTTTCGAGCTTCCGTTATCGCATCAGCCCTCATCATGCATGCTTGCAGTGGTCACTTCTAGATGCGTGGACGAAAACCCACGCTTCGCCACGAAGACCCCAAGTCACAAAGAAGAGAAAGAACTGGAGTTTTCGCGCACCTTGGTGTCTTGGTGACTTTCCTGCCCGCCCCGAAGAACTGAGATGGCAGGCGGGGTGGCGAGACTTTTCGACCGGCTCTCTACCTGCATCTGGAGGAACTGTCGATATTCTGCCCACGGTTCGCGTCATATAAAAGGAACGATGATGAAATCCCCAGGCCTTCGCGCACTTTCCCTGTGGCTCTTGTGTGTTGTGTTCGCCACACCAACAGCGAGAGCGCAGTGGCAATCGATCGGGAATCTTGATTCATACACGACGGAACAAAACGGCGTAACACTCAAGTCAGGAGCGACGCTGGTTCGCGTCCTGATCCTTGCCCCGGATCTTGTACGAATCCGGGTTGCGACGGAGGGCGTGTTCCTGCCTGATCAATCGTGGGCGGTCGTGAAGAATGATTGGGCGAACGTTGCCGTTGAAGTCCGCGATTCGAACGACGAATTGCAGCTTGCTACCGGTGAACTGGTTGTGAGCATCAGGAAAAGACCTCTGAGGTTCTCGTTCCTCGACCGCCATGGAAGGCTGATCAACAAGGACGATGAAGGCCAGGGCATATCATGGAGTGGCAGGTCGGTCCGGGTCTGGAAGTCCATGCCCCAGACAGAACAATACTATGGCCTCGGCGAAAAAGCCGGTGCACTTGGTCGCAAAGACAGGCACCTGACGATGTGGAACTCCGATATCCCCGCATACAAAGCGGACACCGATCCGCTTTACCAGTCGATTCCGTTCTTCTATGGCATCAATCGGGGCAACGCATACGGGATCTTTTTCGATAACTCGTACTGGTCATCGTTCGACATGGGGAAGGAATCCCCCGATCGTTACTCTTTTGGCGCGGTCGACGGAGAAATGAACTACTATTTCTTCGCCGGGCCTTCTCCAAAGAAGGTCCTTGAGCGGTTCACGGAACTTGTCGGACGCATGCCGCTGCCGCCACGATGGGCGCTCGGATATCAGCAGTGCCGGTGGAGCTACTACCCCGAGAGCCGCGTGCGCGCACTGGCCGCTGATTTTCGCGCGAAGAAGATCCCGTGCGATGTGATCTATCTTGACATCGACTATATGGAAGGATACCGTATCTTCACGTGGAGCAAGAAGAATTTTCCCGATCCGAAGAGAATGATATCGGATCTGTCGAAGGACGGATTCAAGATCGCGACGATCGTCGATCCGGGCATCAAAGTGGACTCTTCGTACAGCGCCTTCCTTTCCGGGAGCGCCGGGAACTACTTTCTGAAATACCCCGATGGCCGGCTCTATACGGGCAAAGTCTGGCCCGGGATCTGTGCGTTTCCGGATTTCTCCGACGCGAATGCTCGCGGGTGGTGGGGGAAGAACCTCGACGCTTTGACAAGTGCTGGCGTGCGGGGATTCTGGAACGACATGAATGAGCCTTCAGTGTTCGACGTTCCGACAAAGACCGTCGACCTCGATGTAGTGCACAACGATAACGGATTGCGCACCCCTCATTCCAAGAACCACAACCTGTATGGACTGCAGATGACGCAGGCGACGTATGACGGTGCGAAAGCGCTGAGACCCAACGAGCGACCGTTCGTTCTGACCCGAGCCTCATTTGCGGGAGGTCAGCGGTACTCGGCGGCCTGGACGGGGGACAACATAGCATCGTGGGAGCATCTGCAGATGGCCGTGCCGATGATGCTGGGCCTGAGCATCTCCGGCCAGCCGTTTGTCGGTTCAGATATCGGTGGTTTCGTCGATAGTCCGGAGGGCGAGCTGTACGCCCGCTGGCTGCAGCTGGGGATTTTCTCGCCGCTGATGCGGACGCATACAGCGTGGGATACAAAGGACCAGGAGCCATGGTCGTACGGCAACGACTTTGAGGCCATCAATAAACTTTCAATAGAGCTCCGCTACCGCCTCCTCCCATACATTTACAACACGATGCACCAGGCATCGACAACGGGCATTCCGCCCCTCAGGCCGCTTGCGTTTGATTACCCCGATGATGGCAATTACACTTCTAACTCGACAGAGTTCATCTTTGGTGATGGTCTTCTCATCGCGCCGGTCTTGTGGCCGGGGGTTCGCAGCCGATCGATCACGCTCCCCGCCGGCGAGTGGTACGACTACTGGACGGGCAAGAAGCATCACGGAAGGACACGCGTTGAAGTTGAAGCAGCCATCGAACGCGTCCCGATCTTCGCGAAGGCAGGAGCGGTGATCCCGACACAGCAGGTCCTCCAGTATTCAGATCAAGCCCCGATAGATCCATTGACGGTGACAGTTTTCCTTGCCGACAGTGCCAGCTACGAATACTATGAAGATGATGGGCACAGTTTCGATTACGAAATAGGGGTGTTCGCAAAAAGATCCATCCGGCTCACCAAGAATGAGGGCAAACTACAGTTGACATTCGGTGAGGTGAGGGGAAGTTACCGTTATCCTGACCGCTCACTTGTCATTCAGATTGTGGGGGTTGAGACTCAGCCCAACGCGGTAAGCTTGTCGGGAGAGACGATACCTGCGTCGGCGGGAGCGAATTTCGGAGGGAAGCAAAAGGGGTGGACCTATGATGTTGGATCGAAAAGCGTATGGGTAAAGATACCGGATCTTCGAACGGAGCAAATCATAACCATTCGCTGAAAGGAAACACCTTGCCGGGGGTTTCTCGCTCTATCTTCATATCCCGACGATCACAGATCCTTCTCTCGCGGCGGAAGGCTCGGAAGCATCTTGCGACTTGTCGTCTGATCCTCACCGCGGTTCTTGGAGGATTTACTCGGTGATTGTTAGAACGAAAGCCGTTCCGCCGTAAGACGACCCAGCGTCCACCTGAATATCTGATGTGCCTGGAACTGATCCGGAGCCCAGTGTCCTTGGGGGTGATGACGGCACTACGGTCATCGATCCGTCGTTCGCTGCGGGCATTGACGGGGCGTGTACTGTTAGCTTCATCGGGTAAGTCGAAACGACGTTCTGGAGAGTGCTTGCCTGAGAACCGTCTGGTGAATGAACGGCACTCTGGGCGAGTGACAAATTGTGGAGAACTGACTGGGAAGTGCGGTGGACACCAAAAGTTACAGTTTGGA
>QYQB01000189.1 GCA_007280275.1 bacterium
CACGTCGGGTGACTCTGCGTTAAACACGGATTGGCGAAGGCTGCGCCTTTCTTGTACGCCCGCCAGATAGCCGTGGCTTTGCTGGCTTTCGCCATGGTCGAAAGGTAGAACGTATTCGCGTATCCGCCGGTCGCAAGGACGACCGCGTTGGCTGCATAAGTTTCGATCTTTCCCGTGACCAGGTCGCGGCACACGACTCCACGCGCTTGTCCATCAACGAGAACCACTTCGAGCATCTCACGGCGCGGGAAAAACTTGACGGTCCCCGCATTGATCTGCCGGCTCAAGGCAGAGTACGCACCGAGCAGCAGCTGCTGGCCCGTCTGACCACGTGCATAGAATGTTCGGGAAACCTGAGCACCACCGAAGGAACGGTTGTCCAGGTAGCCGGCATAGTCGCGGGCAAACGGAACGCCCTGTCCTACGCACTGATCGATGATACTGCCGCTCACTTGTGCCAAACGGTAAACGTTTGCTTCACGCGCCCGGTAGTCTCCCCCCTTGACGGTATCGTAGAACAACCGCCAGACGCTGTCACCATCGTTCGCGTAGTTCTTCGGCGCATTGATGCCCCCTTGTGCGGCGATGCTGTGCGCGCGGCGCGGGGATTCATGGTAGGAGAAGGCAAGAACGTTGTAGCCAAGCTCGCCGAGACTCGCCGCGGCAGATGCCCCCGCCAGACCCGTTCCGATCACGATGATTGAGTATTTCCGCTTGTTCGCGGGGTTGACAAGCTTCATGTTGAACCGGTGGGAATCCCACTTTTTCTCTATTGGACCGGCAGGAATTTTCGAGTCAAGCTTCATTGTTCGTTAGCTCCCATTGCGATGATCATAGCACAAACGACACGGAAAGACCAGATCGGTTATTTGAACCAGAGAAAATATGCCGGCATGGCGGCGAATGCAAGCGGTATGAACAGCCAGAAAATCACCGCTACGCTGTCAATCAGCCACTTGTACTGCTTGTCGCTCAGTCCGAGGGTCTGGAATCCCGACTGGAACCCATGCCTCAGATGGAAGGCCAGAAACACCAGGGCGAAGATATAGAAGAGGCTGTACACAGGGTCGGAAAAAGCAGCCGCAACGAGATCGTAGTTCGATTGCGGCGGAAACTCCCAGAATCGGTTGGGCACCCAGAATGTTCTTAAGTGGATCACAAGGAAGAAGCCCACCAGGCTGGCGCTGGCTGTCAGCATCGGCGTCCTGGACGTGAACGTCGTATTGTCCTTCAACTGGTACATCTCATAGCCGACGGGCCGGGAAGCCCGATTCTTCAGCCAGACCACGGTTCCGCTGATCACATGCGCAATCAAACCCGCAAACAGCACAATCTCAATGGTGCGGATGAAGGGATTGGAGGACATGAATTCCGAGTAGCGGTTGTACGTTTCTCCGCCGTCGTGCTTGAACAGGAAGAGATTGATCACCACGTGCACGACAAGAAACGTACACAGGAAGAGCCCGCTCAGGCTCATGATGATCTTCTTTCCGACGGAAGATCGATACAGGGCAGTGAATTTATTCATAGATCTTCGCTCGTGTGATCGTTCGGTAGAAATCAGTCCTCAGTTTGAGCAGTACGGGCACCGAGCGCACAACTGCGTGGCCAAACCGGACAGGTGGTATCAAAGAGTGGGTTCTGCTGGACCTGGAATTGCTCGATCAGCTTGACGAGAGTGTAGAAAAGAATTCCTGAAAAAGCAATTCTCAATTCTACTCGTACACGACGCTTTCGCTGATAAAGCGACGAATAGAAATGGTGCTGCCGACAAATCCCAGGACGCAGCCGACAGCGACTACAACGCCATAGTAGAGGGGCTTGACATGCACGAAACCAGCGAGTTCGATTGAGATCCAGCCCGCAAGGTATTCAAAAACGAGAAAAAGAATTGCCGCCGCCAGACCGCCGCCGACAAAACCCTGCACCAATCCCTCCAGAATGAAGGGTCCGCGCACAAAAGACTTCGTGGCCCCGATCAGCTTCATGGTCTGAATGATCTTGCGCTTCGCATAAATGGCCAACCGGATTGTGTTGGCGACGAGAAAGACCGAGGAAATGGTGATGAAGAGACCGATCCCGAAGATCAGCCAAAGGAACGTCGTCGCTCTGCGGTCCAGCATTTCCAGAAGGGTTTTGCGGTAGATGACATCATCGACCCCCTTGATGTTCTTGATCGCCTCATAGACCCCCTCGGCTCCCGCCGTAGTACGATAACCGTCCTTGAGAAATATTTTGATGGAGGCCGGAAGAGGATTGAAGTCCAGAACCCTGTGGATGTCCTCCCCGAATTCTTCCTTGAATATCGTCGCGGCGTCTTCCTTCGAAACATACCGCACTTCGCGGACGCCGGGCAGGAGAGCGATGCTGTCCCGGACGATGGAAGTTTCTACCGGTGAAAGATAATCCGCAAGAAATGCTTCCATCTCCACTTTTTCTCGCAGGGATTCCACGACGCTGTTGGCGTTCAAGACAAGGACGGAGAAAGTCCCCAGTAGGAGGAGCGAGACGCAAATGGTCGTGATCGCGGCAAACATTGAGAGCTTTGCCCGGCGGAATCCCGAGAAACCTTCGCGAAATATGTAGGTGAGCTGCATGTTCAACTCTTGATGGTTGATCCGAAAGGATAGGCACCGAGCACACGGACAAACGTTGTCAATTCATCGAGATGCTTCAAAGCCTGACGCACCTGTGCTTCTCGGGGAGATCCTTCGATATCGAGATAGAACAGGTATTCCCATGGCTTTCCGACGTTTGGACGCGACTCAATTTTGAGCATGTTAATCTCTCGAAGAGAGAACACTGCCAGTGCCTTGAAGAGAGCTCCCGGCACATTTTTCACGGCGAACACGAGAGACGTCTTCTCTTTGCTCTTCGCACGACCCGCTTGAGCCGACAGAACCAAGAATCGAGTGAAGTTGTGATGGTTGCTCTCGACGTTTCGTTTGAGGATGGACAGGCCGTAGGTCCGGGCAGCCCGAACGCTTGCAATCGCTGCGGCATCGTTCCTGTTCTGCTCATGGATCATTTTCGCAGCCCCCGCTGTGTCATAGTACGCGACGACACTCACCCCTTTCAGGGAACGGAGATACTCTTCGCATTGCCCCAGCGCCTGCGAATGCGAGTACACGGACCGGACGCCCTTCAATGATACTCCCGGCAGGACCATCATATGGAGCTGGATCCGAAGCTTGATTTCACCGATAATGTGCAGCTTGTGACGCAGAAGGAGATCGTAGTTCTGATGAACGCTTCCGAAAACGGAGTTCTCAATCGGCACAATGCCAAAGCCCTGCGAATGTTTTGATGCGTAGTCGAAGACGTCCTTGAAGCTCTGTTTCGGCAGCAGCGTTGCCCGAGGACCGAAAAAACTGCGCGCAGCTTCTTCGCTGAACGCGCCGGGCTCACCCTGATATGCGACAGTCACCATAGCGTTGTTCCGTCAGAAATTTGATTCATCCCGCCAGCGGACGATCTGCCACGCCTTCTGCGGATCGGATCGAACCAGCGCAAGCGTCGCATAGCCGTCGACCCGAATGATGTCGCTCGGGTTGAACGAGACGGTAAGGTTGAAATTGCGGCTTACGCTTGCCTGGGTGCTGAGAGAATCGGTGGAGAGTGCGATGATATTGTTCCAGACGAGGTCGAGCCGCTGGACATTCTGGAACAGGCCGCGTGTCGTCTGCATCTCTTCGTCCCTTCCCCATGTCACCTCGACTCCCCGATCGTAGTCCCTGAAGACAAAAGAGAAGCCGGAGTTCAGCAGCTGACCGTAAATTGTTGTGTCGCGAAACGTGTATGCGTACTTCATGTTCTGAAAGATGCCGTCGATCGTCGCCGGATCGCCTAGGATAGAACTCCCTTCGCCCAGACTCTCATCCAATCCGGGTGCAAACGGATTGCACGAGGTGAACAGGAACATCAATAGGAACGTGGCTAATACTTTCATCAAGCTCTTGGCGGTCATCGATTAGCGTTCGGCACTCAGCTATCAGCGGTCAGCGGTTCAAACTCCGAATTCCAAACTTGAACCTTGGAACTCGAAACTTCGAACTCAAAACCCAAAACTTCAAACTCAAAACTGCTATTGAGCAAACTCCCCTTTCAAATCACTCCACGAGAAGCTGCTCGATCCGGTCGGCACGTCGATCCAACGCCAGAGAACCCAATTCCTGGATCGATCCGCCAATAAGAGAAACTGCGCTTTGCCTGTTGCCTGCTTCGGAATGCTCGCCACAGAGTGAGGAGCGGTGAGCGTGTACGTCGCTTCGTATTGAGCGGAATCCGATTGAAGGCTCTGCGCCGTCAGAGTTTGAAAAACCAGCGTTGCAGTCGATCCGCTGGGAATCCTCGCACGCAGGTTCTCGAAATACTGCTGCTCCGATTGCCTGCTCCAGAAGAGGAACACTCCGCCGTATTTGACCCGGGCCTGAGGCGTGGGTTCGAAACTGAAACTCCTGGCGGCGGTGGACGAATCGGCGAACGACTTGAGATAGTTGAGAGAATTCATATCGCGAAATGCGTTCGTCATGTTCGAGAACACCAGAGAAGGCTCCGTGGCAGGAATGAAACTGGAGCTCGATTGCGTTGGCGGCTCCGGAGGCCTCGTTTCAAAAATGTTGCAGCCGACTTGAGTCGTCGCGACCAAAAACCCGACGATCATCAGACGGGCATTCACCGGGGAGCTCGCTCCTTGATTCACAAGAGATGTCAACCTCAAACAGCCATCCGTCCTTCCAGCGCCCGGCTGAGCGTTGCCTGATCTGCGAACTCGAGGTCCGTTCCGACAGGCAAGCCACGGGCGATACGGGTGATCTTCATCCCCAGCGGCTTGAGCAATTTCGAGAGATACAGCGTTGTCGCTTCCCCTTCGACATTGGGGTTCAAGGCGAGAATGACTTCATCAACGTTTGCGTTGGTCACACGATGAAGCAGTTCCCTGATCCTGAGTTCCTCCGGGCCGATGCCATCAAGCGGGGAGAGCGCCCCACCCAGGACATGATAAAGGCCCCTGAACTCATTTGTCCGTTCAAGCGCCAGAACATCAGTTGGCTCCTCCACGAC
Source organism: bacterium (assembly GCA_007280275.1). Taxonomy (GTDB): domain Bacteria; phylum Bacteroidota; class Ignavibacteria; order UBA10030; family UBA10030; genus UBA9647. Next base: position 5,065 of record QYQB01000189.1, read on the forward strand.
GCACACCATGGTTTGGTCACGCTTGGTGTTGGAGCAAATCGGACACGGATCGGCCTCCGTGATGTTGGAGCAGATGGAGCAATATCTGACTTTGTCTTTGACATTCACGAGGGCGCGTGCAAACGTGACGACCTCTTCCCTTTGCATCTTGACTATATAGAGGGCAAGCCGGTGCGCCGTCTTCCGGCCTATGCCGGGAAGCTGGGAAAACTGTTCAGCGAGCTGTTCTATTGATTCAGCAGTGAAGATCACGCCTTTGGATCCTTCCCATTCCGTTCTAGAGGTCCAGTCGAAAAGTGGTGCCACCAAGACACAAAGTCACAAAGGTTCTTGAAAGTAAAGAAAATTCAGATATTTTCTTCGTGTCTTGGCGCCTTCGTGGCGAAGCGTGGGTTTTCGTCCGCGCTTCTAGAAACCGGGGAGGTTCAGCCCGGGAATGTTCGGCATGATGCCGTTCGTCACTTTTTGCATCTCCTGTTGAGCCATCGCCCCCGCGCTCTCGAGCGCTTTGTTGGTGGCGGCGACCACGAGATCTTCGAGCATTTCCTTCTCTTCGGGATTCACAACTTCCTTCTCGATTTCGATCTTCATAATCTGCTGTTTCCCGTTGGCCGTCACTTTTACCATGCCGCCTCCCGATTCAGCCGTCACGGTCTTCTGCTCCAGTTCCGCCTGAACCTGCGCCATTTTTTCCTGCATCTTTTGCAGCTGCTTCATCATCCCCTGCATGTTCGGCATGCCACCCTTCATCATAGAGGCTCCCGTTCGAAAGAGAAAATTGATCCAATTTTCAAGCAATATA
>QYQB01000100.1 GCA_007280275.1 bacterium
ATCGCATTCCTTGCATTTTGCGCCGGCACACTGCTGCTCATTCCGCTCCTTGGTCAGGACTTCTTCCCGTCAGTCGATGCGGGACAATTCAGACTGCACATTCGTGCTCGTACCGGAACAAGGATTGAGGAGACAGTTAAGCTTGTTAACCGTGTGGAGTCCGCAATTCGCCAGGAAATTCTGCCATCTGAAATAGGCGGCATACTCGACAATATCGGCGTTCCGGGCGGGGGACTTCCTCTTACATACATAGATAATGGTTTGGTTGGAACGGGTGATGCCGATGTTCTTGTCTCCCTGAAGACTGGTCATCATCCTACTGCAGATTATGTAAAGCGTTTGCGTTCCCGGCTCAACAGAGAATTTCCTGGAACCACATTCTATTTTCTCCCTGCAGACATTGTGAATCAAACGATTAACTTCAGTCTTCCAGCACCGATCGATATCCAGATAGCGGGCAGGGAACTCGAGCAAAACCATGCTCTTGCCGAACAGCTTGCTCAGAACATACGCAGAATACCAGGCGCTGTTGACGTGCGCGTCCAACAGATTACAGATCAGCCGGAACTTCAGTTTGCGGTTGACCGCACGAAGGCATCGGAAATCGGCATGTCGGAACGCGATGTAGCCAACCAGGTATTGTTGAACCTTAGCGGCAGCAGTCAGACACAGCCTAACTACTGGGTTAACCCGGTTAACGGCGTTCAATACCCAGTGAATGTCCGCGTTCCAGAATACGCAATAAGTTCTATCAGCGCACTCAATTCCATGCCGGTAAGCGGCAGCCAGCCCGGCAAAAACAACACGCAGGTGCTGGCTAACCTCGCACCGGTAACTCTCAAGAACACTTCGCCCATTTATTCCCATTATGACGTCCAGCCTGTGATAGATGTTTACGCGGGAATAAGCAGCCGCGATCTTGGCGGTGTTTTGGAAGATGTTGCGCCGCTCATTGAAAAGGTGAACAAACAACTTCCGAAAGGGAGTTTCATTATGGTCCGCGGCCAAGCAGAGACGATGCGTTCGAGCCTTATTGGGCTTGTGATTGGATTGCTGATGGCGATAGCTCTTGTTTATCTTCTGCTGGTTGTGAATTACCAAAGCTGGCTCGATCCCTTCATCATCATCACCGGAATCACCGGCTCACTTGCAGGGGTCATATGGGGCTTGTATCTGACATTCACGACAATCAGCATACCCGCATTACTCGGTGCAATCATGAGCGTTGGTGTTGGCACTGCCAATTCAATCCTCTTGGTGACCTTCGCACGTGACAACATGCGGAAAGGGATGGATCCGTTGACTGCTGTCTGGGAAGCGGGCACTACACGATTGCGTCCGGTGCTTATGACAGCGCTCGCAATGATTATCGGTATGTTCCCGATGGCGCTTGGACTTGGCGAAGGTGGCGAGCAGAATGCGCCTCTCGGTCGTGCGGTAATTGGCGGGCTGGCAATGGCTACATTCGCAACTTTGTTTCTTGTCCCTGCAATGTTTCGTCTATTGCACACGAAGACTCTCTCGAGTCCGTCACCGGATGAGCTTGGTGTTTTGAGCGACAAAATAAATTAAGAAGGTATTGCTATGATAGTAAGACAAGATGATTCAATAGAACCAACACAAACTAAGGAAGGCTCAGTGGCGCCTGCCCGTTCACGTATGAAAATGAAACCAATAGCGTTAGTTATCGGCGCGATAACAGTATTTGTGGTTGCCGGTCTGATTCCACGATTGCAGCAGCGGGCTGCATTAGAAGTCGAGACTCGTGAATTAGCTGTTCCAAAGGTCTCGGTCGTGCTGCCAACTCCCGGCAAAGCTGGAGTCGAACTCGTACTTCCTGCTGAAATCCAGCCGTGGGTAGAAGCTCCTATTCATGCCCGCGCCACCGGCTACTTGAAACAGTGGCTTGTGGATATTGGCGCGACGGTTAAGGCGGGGCAGCTTCTGGCAGTGATAGAAACACCCGAATTAGATCAGGAACTCGACCAGGCACGGCATCAACTCACTCAGTCAGAAGCTGCGTTATCCCTGGCGAAAACTACTGCTGCCCGCTACGCTGAACTCATCAAGAGCGCCAGTGTCAGCGAGCAAGATAACGCAGAGAAACAATCCGACCTTGCATTGAAGACAGCCACAGTTTCTGCTGCACGTGCCAACGCTCGGCGCCTTGAGTACCTGCAATCTTTTTCTCGGGTTACAGCACCATTCGCTGGAACCATCACTGCTCGGGAATGCGATACGGGTGAGCTTATTGCCGCTTCCGGTAAGGAGCTTTTCCGTTTATCACAGACGAACAAGCTTCGGATTTATGTCCGCGTTCCACAAACGAATGCCTTGAACATCGCACCAGCTCAGACGGCAGAATTACTGATACCTGAACTGCCCGGTAGTCAGTTCTCCGCAAAGGTAATGCGAACGGCGGGCAAAATCTCCGATGATTCCCGAACGTTGCTAACGGAATTGGAGGTAAATAACTCGAATGGTAAGATTCTTGCAGGGAGTTTTGGTCAGATTAAGTTTGTCAGCACTAAAAGTGGGTCGACTCTTACACTTCCGTCGAACTCAGTGATGTTCGGAGCGGAGGGACCGCATGTTGCATTAGTGAGCCCGGGTGGAAAGATCGAATTGAGGAATGTAAAACTTGGTCGCAATTTCGGACAGACGATTGAAATACTGGATGGTGTTGGTATGCATGAACGTGTCGTCTCGAACCCATTCGAGTCTCTCACAAACGGCACAACTGTTACCGTTGTTGAATCGGCCAAAGATTCAAAGGGTGAACAACAATGAGTAAGGGCGCGAATCCTTGTTCAAGGAAAATCCACCAAATCATTGTTGTGGCAGGCATGGTGTTGGTTTCCGGCTGCGCAGTCGGACCAAATTACGTGCGCCCCAATGCGACTACTCCAGCTCCAGCATACAAAGGCGTCTCCGGTGAGTGGAAAATCGCCACTCCCCAGGCTCATCTACCCAAAGGCAAGTGGTGGGAAGCCTTTAGTGATTCGACGCTCGATCAATTGGAGGCCGATGCAATTATTGCGAACGAAGATATCAAGATAGCTCTCGCACGATTCGAGCAAGCTCGCGCCACAGCCGATGTAACGCTTTCGGATTTCTATCCGCATATCGTTGCAGGCGCTGATGCAACACGACAGCATGATTCTGAAAACAGACCGCTTGGCAATACCGGCAAAGCCGCCGGACAAGGTTATACATACGACAACTTCGCTGTCCCGTTCAACTTCAGCTACGAACTTGATATCTGGGGCCGTGTGCGGCGCGAGGCAGAATCCGCCGCGGCTGGCCTGCAGGCAAATGCCGCTGATCTTGAAGGGGTGAGACTGAGCATAGCCGCTGAGGTTGCGGCAGATTATTTCACACTTCGCACACGCGATGCTGACAAGGCAATGCTTCTTAAGACCATTGAGGCCTACCGCAAATCGTTGCAGCTGGTTCACAACCGGCGGGCAGCGGGACTGGTTTCTGATCTTGATGTCGCACAAGCAGAGACGATACTCAAAACCACCGAAGCCCAATTGCCCGACAACGAACTCCAGCGCACAAAATTCAAGAACGCGCTTGCGGTACTGGTTGGAAAGAATCCATCCGTTTTTGAGCTAGTAGAGCAACTTCTCGATATCGCTCCGCCGCTCATTCCGGCAGGACTTCCGTCAACACTACTGGAACGCAGACCAGATGTGGCTGCTGCAGAACGCCGCATGGCTGCCGCTAATGCAAATGTAGGCGTGGTAACCGCCGCTTTTTTCCCAACAATTGGTCTGAACGCTGTGGGCGGATTCCAAGGCATTAATGCTGGAACGCTTTTCAACTGGTCAAGCACATTGTGGGCTGTCGGCTCATCACTAACGATGCCGCTCTTCGAGGGAGGTAAACTAAAAGCTAAACTGCATGGAGCAGAAGCTGAGTACGATGAAACAGTCGCTCATTACAGGAAAACCGTGCTAAGAGCCTTTGCCGATGTTGAAGATAATCTAGCAGCACAGCGTCTTCTCAATGATGAATATGAACAGGAAGCTTCCGCATTTCAATCTGCCGACAGGCAATTGCGAATCGCCGACAACCAATATCGGGCCGGACTGATTACATATCTAATTGTTGCTTCCGCACAGGTAACTGCCCTGGGGCTCCAACGCGCTCTTGTACGCTTGCGTGGTGAGCAACTCACTGCTACAGTAGCATTGATAAAATCACTTGGCGGCGGGTGGCACGCCGATAGGGTCGAACTTCACTAAGTGCTTCCCCTGGCAATGAGCATCGGGAAATACGCAAGACGATTAGAGTCGCTAGTGCTACCACTGATTGGTGGTCTCATCGTCGGCTTGCTGTTGGTGTTTATCTTCCTGCTGAAGTCATCCAACAAGCTCTGCGCGGACGCTACTTTCTACTCAACATCAGCGGTTCTCGATCTGCTCTGTCACGCCAGCTTCAACCATTTTCGGATCTACCAAACAATCTATTCTCATGCAGATTCAACGACTGCGATTGATGCCGTTATCGATGGCTATGGAGAAGGTGCTTTCGTTGTCTTTGCTTCCATCAAACAATAAGGAAACAAAATGAACATTCTCATATTGATTAACGACGCTCCGTACGGAACTGAGAAAGCGTACAACGCCCTGCGATTGGCGATGACGATTCAAAAAGACCATCCAACGGAACAGGTAAACATCTTCTTGATGGCGGACGCTGTTGGTTGCGCCATCCCCAACCAGAACACACCTCAGGGGTACTACAACATCGAAAGAATGCTGAAATCCGTTCTCAGCAAAGGCGGCAAGGTAAGGGCATGCGGCACTTGCGCCGATGCCCGAGGCATCCGGAACACTCAGCTTGTGGAAGGTGCGGAGATCAGCAACATGTCCGAGCTTGCGCAATGGACCGTGGAGGCTGACAAGGTATTCACATTTTAGGAAACCGGGTCTTTGCGCATCCCAGAAACGAGACTGTCTTTCAGCTGACCACACCCTGTTGAACGGTTATCTCACGACGATTACTGAGATAATCGTTCCTAAAACAACTACCCAGAGAATGTCCACTTTGAAAAGCAACGCCCCAAGCGCGCTGCTGACAAGCATAATGCGCGGCAGATCCCAATGGATGTTGCCTGCAAACCGAATAGTAACGATCAAAAGAAGTCCGACAAAAGAACACAAAATACCACTGATTACCTTGCTGAAAGAGGGCGATGCGCGCAGCTTGTCAAAGAACGGTACGATTGCAATGACCATTATGAATGAGGGCAGAAAAACACTCAACGTAGCGATGATGCCACCCAGCAACCCATGTAACCAGTAGCCTACGAAGGTCGCAGTTATTACAATCGGCCCCGGGGTAACTTGCCCCAATACGATTCCATTCAAGAACGTCGCACCATCCATCCACTTACGCACATCAACTATCTCGTGATACATAAGAGGGATAGAGGCAAACCCACCGCCAAACGCAAACAGATCTATTCTGAACATGAGCGCGGCCAAATTGAACAGCGAAGGCTGAAAAAAATAGAGGACAATGAATCCCGTAAAAGCAACTCCCAGGAGAATCAGTAGAGGTTTCGCAGATTGAACCTCTATTGCTGAATCAACATGTTTCCGGTCGGGCATTGGCTTGCTCTCGACGAGCACCAATCCGATGAACGCGGCCAGCACGATCACAATCATTGGATTCAGACTAAAACCAAACAGAGCCGCAGCAAGAGATGCGATAAAGACTTGCTTCCAGCTTCTTAAGGTAGATCTGCCGAACGTCAACATTGCGTTCGCCACGATGGCCACAATGATTGCCTGAAGGCCCGCAAATGCCGAGACCACCAAAGGCCAACCGCTCGTTTGTGCATAGAGTGCCGAGAGTGTCATCATCAGAAGAAATGCTGGCAGACCGAAGCCGATAAAACTCGTGCCGGCACCGAGAGCTCCCCTCACTCTGAACCCAACATACGCCGCTGTTTGCATGGCAGTCGCGCCAGGTATCGTTTGACATAGAGCGACACCATCACGAAAGTTTTCGTCGTCAAGCCAGTGCTTATCATCAACGGCCATTTTGCGAATGTAGGCCACCATTGATGGCCCACCAAACGCGGTAGCACCCAATCGCAGAAACGATACAAATAATTGCGTCAGTGAAGGGTGCGATCTAGAGCCGATGGTCATAGGAATGTGGCCCGATCTTCGAGTGATACAGAATTCGTCATGAACTCACAAGAAGGGAGGGCGTTGCAGTTTATCAACGCTGTATGAACCTGTTGCTCTTTAAAACATCGGCGTTGGCACGGTGCCCCATCCGCTTCCTGTTGGTGTATCTCGCACTTGGAGTATCTCTGCCGTATGAAGATGGACATCGACGAAAAACAGCGGGGTGCGTTTCGTATTGATGTCGAAATCATCAAGAGATGACTTGAGCTCATTTCTGTCTGAAGAAATGTCAATGAAGATCACTCGTCGTTTCATCGCTGGCGAGGCGTACATTTCCGGGCCATGTTTCATGTTCGCCATATCCATATGATGTGCGTGCCCACCAGTCAAATGTACAAACGGATGGAGAATATACTTCGTAATCATGCCGATGGTTTTATGTTGCTCAAAGAGCTTCCATTCGTCGCCTGTGTTGGCTATCATTCCCTGCATCACATAGTCTATAGGAATGAAATAGGCGAGCAGACGATGATGTTGCGTGCCCTCCAACGCTTTGAGCTTTGAGGCAACGACACTGTCTCCAAGAACAGCGGGAAGCAATTCGTGAACAGTAGTAAAGTCGTCAGACGTGATGGTGATGACATCAACAGTACCGACTTGTTCAAACGGAAGATGACGGACAGTGTACGCCCGTAGGATGAATCCGCTTCCGACGATGACGATCACAAGCCCCAGAAAGATAAGCCCCACTTTCTTGAGACTCAGAGCTTTCTGCAGATTGCGGTTCTTGATGAATAGCTTCTCGACCGAAAGTGGGACGAACATGCCTGTTCGATTCATGTACGCTGCGTAACCTTCTCCGAAACGATTGATCATCCGGCGTTCCTCATCCTTGGCCAGAATGTAATAGAGGAGAAGCATCACTGACAGGAGGAAGAGAGTCAAGAACCTGGGCCACATAATAGCAAGTCCCAGTGCGGCAAAGGCAAGACCGACGTACTGTGGATGACGTATCAGCGTGTACAGCCCTTTTGTGGCAGCCCCCCTCTTGAATAGTTTGCCGAGATAAACTTGTCCGGCGCATACGAGAAACACCAACACACCTGCAACGAAAAACACTGAACCAAGAATGCGAATAATGGTCAGAACTCCATTGGGCGGAACGACCATGTGAGGAAGAAAGAACGCCGTCAGCCAGCGAGTGATGCTTGACTGATTGAGTGCGAGCAAGAAGGGGTTGAATACGGCATAGAAATAAAAAGCAAATGGGCTAATCATTATAACGATCTCTAATGCCACGATGAAGGAAAACACAATGGCGCTATTTGCAGAGATACGGTTGAATCTTTTGTTGTTTGGATTATTCTGTTCCTTCATTTTCAAGTATCTCCCGAGCCGTTTTTGCTGCTGTTAGGCGCCGTTTGCAGTCTTCTGTGACACAATATACAAAAAGTGCTCATGAATTCTCTGAGGAGGACAATGCCGTAAATCTTCCGTACCGGAGTGCCAGTGTCGGCAGTACGAGAAGATTGAGAACGGTTGATGTGAAAAGGCCGCCCAGAATTACAATCGCCATCGGTCCTTCAATCTCACGTCCTGCGGAGCCGGAGCCGATTGCCATTGGCAGAAGTCCTAAGGCAGTAACAAGCGCCGTCATCAGGATTGGGACAAGTCGTTCAGAAGCGCCACGCAATGCGGCATCAAGACCCCACGTCATTCCTTCGGCGGTTACGAGATGCTCGTAGTGAGAGATGAGCATTATAGAGTTGCGCATCGTGATGCCGAATAGAGTTACAAAGCCGACCGTCGAGCCGAGCGTAATCCAGCTACCAGAGAAGAATACCGCCAACACACCGCCAACAAGTGCGAATGGAAGATTGACTAAGACAAGAAGGAGATTGCGAAGATTATTCAGCACGACGAACAGAAGCAGAACAATGCCTGAGCCTGCAAGCAGAGAGTGAATAGTCAAATCTCGCTTTGATTGCGCTTGTGCGGCTGCTGCGCCGCCAAACTCGAAATATGTTCCGGCGGGAAGTCTTACCGTCGCTTCGAGTCGTTGCTTTGCTTCGTCCACGAACGAGATGAGATCACGACCGCTAACATTGCATGTGACTGCTTGAACTCGTCTCGCACCCTGATGCAGAACATCGTAACGTCCCGATGTCTCATACACATCCGCAAGCTGTCGCAAGCGCACATACGTTCCGTCAGAATTCCTCAACGGCAGATTGCCGACGTTGTCAATTGAGCGGCGTTGACGAGCGTCGAGATTCACCGCAACGGAGAACACCCGATTTCCTTCATATACCTGACCAACTTCGATTCCTTGATACGCTGCCTGAACGGCATCGAGAACATCTTTCGCGTTGAATCCCCATTTCAGCAAATCATCTTTCCGAAGTCGCACGGCAAGAAGCGGCATCCCGGGCGGCGATTGCACCTGCACGTCTATTGCGCCGAAAATACTCGATAGCACCTTTGCCGTTTCCTGCGCCTTCGCATCGAGCATATCGAGATCGTTTCCGTAAATGTTGAGTACGACAGAGGCGGTGTATCCCGATAGAGTCTCTTCGACACGCTCGGTGAGAAATGTCTTGACGGCGGAGTTTACTCCGATAAACGAAGCAAGCTTTCTGCGAATTTCAGCTTGCGCTCGCTCAATGTCCTTGCCATCAAGTTCCTTCAGATCAACTTCGAACTCACTGTAATGTGTGCCCCACGTATCGTCTGCTTTCTCAGCACGACCGACCCGCTGTGCCACCGTGCGAACGTATGGGAGCTTGAGAAGCTCATCGGAAAGCTTTCGACCGAAGCGGCTTGATTCCTCAAGAGAGGTTCCTGGAACAGCAGAGACGTGAATGACAAAATGCCCCTCACGAAGTTCGGGGAGAAATCCTCCTCCAAGAAACTGGACGGCAGCAATCCCTCCTAAGACAAGAAGAGTTACTGCAACGATGATAGCCCTCGAGTGTCGTTCAATCTCATTGAGAAGAACAAGATACTTGCCTTTCAACCAGAGTGCGACATACGATTCCCGTGTCTCAAGGTGTTGGTTGCCGAGGAGTACCAATGACAGTGCTGGTGTCACTGTCAATGCAACAGCAAGCGATGCAAGAATTGCGAAAATGTAAGCGATGCCGAGCGGAGCAAAGAGTTTTCCACCAAGTCCTGAGATCGTGAGGATGGGGATGAACACAAGAACCACCGCAAATGTTGCGTACACAACTGCCGTCCGAACCTCCATCGAAGCATCGAGCACAACACGAAATGCGGGTTTTGGATTTCCCGATTGCCGATTTTCCCGCAATCGTCTGAGAATGTTCTCGACGTCAATAACGGCATCGTCGACCACTTCACCTATGGCAATTGCCAAACCCCCAAGCGTCATCGTGTTCAGAGAGAGTCCGAGATATTCGAGCGCAACAACTCCCGCTAACAGAGAAAGAGGAATTGCCGTGCAAGAGATGGCAGCAGTGCGAAGATTGAAAAGAAAAAGGAACAGCACCACAACCACCAACACTCCGCCTACTAAGAGAGAGGTTCCGATGTTGGCAACTGCACGCTCCACAAATGTTGCCGGCCGGAAAATGTCGGTGCGAAGATTGATCCCTTCCGCAGTAACTGCCGGACGAAGTTCTTCAACGGCTGATTCAACTCGCCGTGTTACTTCAAGAATATTCGATCCGTATTGAGATGAAACCATCAAAACGACGCCTCCTTTGCCTTCGATGGTAGCCGCACCGACGGGTGGCTCAGGCGCTTCCACGACATTTGTAACATCGCCCAAGCGGACAAGCTTGCTGCCCTGATGCAGAAGAACGGTTCTTGCAATTTCGGACGGTGTCAGTGATTGTCCTTCAGTCTGAAGCACGACACGTTGGTTCTCCGTCTCAATGAACCCGGCGCCTTGCACGCCAGTCGCACGTCGAGCGGAGGCAAGCACGTCGTCAATCGCAAATCGATACTGCACAAGTTTGTCCGGACGAACCTGAATTTGAATCTGTTTCACGTCGCCGCCAAAGACAGTCACTCTGGCCACGCCCGGAACAGCAAGCAACCGTTGTTTCATTGTCCAGTCGGCAAACGTACGCAATTCCATTTGCGTGCGCTTCTCGGAAGTCAACCCGATTGCCAACACCAATCCTGTGGTTGGCACGAGCGGCGTCATACTCGGGGGCTTGACGCCTTGCGCTAACTGTCCGGAGAGAGTCGCCAGCCGCTCAGTTACAAGTTGCCGTGCGAGATAGATATCAGTGGCTGACTGGAAAACTACGGTGACAACGGAGAGTCCCTGAATGGAACTCGATCTGAGCGCTTCAATACCGGACATCCCGTTGACTGCGTTCTCAATCGGTTGGGTGACAAGTACTTCAACTTGCTCTGGCGAAAGTCCGGCGGCTTCTGTTTGAATGACAGCTTGCGGTGGTGCAAACTCCGGAAAGACATCGTACTTGGCTTGCGTCAATCTGTAGAGCGCATAAACCATGAACACGACGCTGAGGGCAATGACGACCCCTCGGAAGCGGAGAGAAAAGCGTACGATACTGTTCAATATCCCTCGATCTTCGATCATCATTGTTTTTCTCCCTCTTCACCGACCTGTATTTGAGAACGAAATTCCTCGGAGAGCAGAAGCTGCACTCCACGAACGACGACTTGCATTGAATCGGAAAAACCATTCCGGTCTTTGGCGACAAACCAGCCCGTTTCCATTGGCTGGTCTATCGGAAGTTCTGTTCGCACAAATGTGTCTGAACTCTTCTTTGCATACATCCACACTTTGCCCTGCCACCAAACAGCGGCAGAGCGAGGCACAACAATTCCTTCTTTCTTCTCGCCTGCGGGAAGAAAGACATTGACGTTCATTCCGCCGAGTAGAGCATTTGAGGAAGAAGGTGCAACGTAGAAAAGGATTGACCCTTGAAAGCGAGCGTCGGCTGACTGTGCGGTAGAAACGAACGAGGCTCTTACAATACTTCTTTCATTTATGGACAGCTGTACGATTGCTGTGCGGGGAGCCGATGGAAGCTTTTCATCTGCGGAAAGTGTGACTTCGACGAGAACGTTTTGATGATTGAGAATCTTGTGAAGCTCTGCCGAGCCGGTGAACGCCCATAGTGCAGTAGTTTCACCCCATTGCTGGCGAATGGAACTTTCGAGAGAGAGGCGTGCCGATTCCGCAGCTTGCGCGGTGGCATCATCGGACCGCCAATCTGCTTCAGCCGTTTGAATAATTTTGTCCGATTCCAACTTTCTCTCATACAGGTCCTTTGTGCGGAGATATTCCTTTCGTGATACCGCTGCTGTCGCGTTGGCTTTCGTCGCCTGTGCCTTCGCTGATGCATAACTCTGGAATGCATCGGCAAGTTGTTGAGCAGGAACAATGGTTCCGTACGTTTTGAATTGCTGCTGATGAGAAGAAAGCGACAATGTCTGTGAGACAATTCCCGCTTTGACTTGTTCGCTGGTGTCGATTTTGACTTCAACCCCTGTCTCGCCAAAACGGACACGCGAAGTAGCTTTGACGGGACGTTCCCGTTCCTGCTCCGCTGCGAATTCACGTCGCCCTTCGATGAACGCCCAAAGAAGAAGAGCAATGACTGCTGTTGCCGCAATGGCAAGGATGAAGATTCTTGAAGTTCGATTAAATTGCATTTGATGCTCTCATTCTGATTAAGTGCAAATGTGTGAACAATAAAGTGACGCACTCTCTGACGCACTGGCGCGAGAGTCCGCTAAGTCACGAGCGAAGAATGGAGCTAAATGCGAAGGGAGGAGATGTTGAGATAAAGAGGCACACCGAGGTGTGCAGGAGGATACGCTGCAGGTCGGTCATTATCAATGCAGGAAAGAGCCGTGGGCGATACAACATCAAGCGGAACGGTAGCAAAGGGAGGGAATTTCACAACAGGTGAGATGATACCACTTGCACCTGCACCAATCGAGGAATTGTCCGCACCAATAAAGACGTGACTCTCAGTATTGTAGTACTGCTGGCACTCATCGCTGGAAATCTCCGCGTTGGATGCCAGAAAGAGGATTCCTAGTGCAATGATACCGTATTTGACGACCGATGATTGCATTTGACTTCTAAAATATACTAAGAAGAATGAGCACCTGCAAATGTTGGGGACTGCAAATGACGCCAAACGCATAGTGTAAAACTGCCGTTCTGCTTGCCGCCATCAAATGACCAATTCTTTCTGCGGCAATCGGAATGGAGCGAACACAACTGATGTTCTCTTAACAAATGAGTGAGCGTGAGTTTTACGCTTGTTATGCGCTGGCACGCGGTCTTGAGAAATTTCGTACATTGAACTTGACAAACCCCTCCCCCTCAGTGTTATATTAACAGTGATGAATTCAAAGCAGAAAAAGGAAATAACAAAACGAATCAAGTACGTTACAGGCCAACTGGCCGCGATTAACAAAATGATTGCAGAGGGAAAGAACTCCTTAGACATTTTTGTGCAATTGCGCTCGGTGGAGTCCGCATTCCGCAAATCAATTGTTGAAACGTTTGAGACTGAACATCGGCTCGAACTGGCTGAGCGGATTGTCGAGGAATTGGAAGGCTGCCCCGGCTCCTGCGGATATTGCGATCTTGTTGACACATTGAAAAGAGATTTTCCAAAGTTGACCTTGACACAAGTACTCGATGGATTGCACCAAATCAAGAAAAGGAGTAAGTGAATGGGAAAGAAATCACTGGTTATCGTTTCGATTTCTCTCGTTTTGCTCGGGGCGGGTTGGGGCGTACACTTGCTAACTTCAAAGTCGCCAGAGAAATCAGGGACGCAAACCACAGGCAACAAGGCGAAGATTATCAATGTAGATGACGTTGTGAGCAGCCCTGAAAAGTTTGCTGGCGTCATCGGTGTCGAAGGCACAGTGACGAAGGTAGACGAAGCGAACTCAGAGTTCACATTAGGTTGTGAAGATGCTTGCATTCTGATGCCCGTTAAGTTTGATGGACGCCCACCCAAAGAGGGGGCGAACGTCATTGCTTATGGTGAAGTGAAGAAGACCGAGCAGGGAAAGTATATCTTCGTTGCGCAGGAGATAAAGGCTAAGTGAAGAAAAAGATCGTGCTGTCGTTAATTGCTTTCGTTGTGGTGCTGTTTTTGCACGCTTCATACTCCATCGTGCAGGCCGAGAAACTCGCTGAGCGGTGGGCAGGGATGAACGAGACAAATTACTTAACGCTTTATGTCGAACGTTCCGAATACCTGATCGGTGCTTCGTATGCGCTGGCGATTGGATTCTCAGTCTATGCGCTATTGAGATTTCTTGACAGTAGGAAAAGGGGATTGGCTGGTCTCGTTGGTGGCATAACATTGACAGGCGTTCTCTACGTTGCGGGATGCTTCCTGCTTGGCTGCTGTGGTTCGCCGATGCTTGCTGTATATCTGACATTATTCGGATCATCGTTCTTAGGATTTGCAAAACCATTGACGTTTGCACTAACGTTTGCTTCGATCGTCGTTGGATGGATTTGGATGGAACGAAAGTCGGTTCCTTCGACAGATTGTTGTGAAGGAGAGGAAGAATGCAAACCGAAATAGAAACGAAGCCACTGGAGAAGATAGAAGACGAACTTCGTGAAGGGATGTTGCTTTCGAGGTGTCGGAAGTGTGGATGTATGAAAGAAACTCTCGAAACACTTGAAAAAGCTCTCAAGAACGTAGAAGCACGTTCTACAAATGGCTTAGAAGGAAACATCGTAAGTTGGCAGTCCGAAATGGAGCCGATCAAATACGCCTGCCTCGGTTGCCAGTACTGTTACCCAGCGGTGGCGATGAATGTGTTCAACCAAGCATATCCTGAAGCAGCTCCTAAGGATGCGCTTGGATGTGCATTTGAAGTGAAGGAACAAGTTTGGCCGCCTGTTGCTGGAGAGTACAAAGTGTTGTGTGAAAACGGAAAATGTCCCGTTGCGGTCTCAACACTTGGCAGTCCAGATTTGGTGGATAAAATTGCAGCGCTGAAGCCCGAAGGGGTTTGCATCGTCGGCAAAACCGAAACGGAAAACATTGGCATAGACAAAGTTATCAAGAACACAATCACGAATCGAGCGATTCGATTTCTTGTACTCGTCGGTTCCGACCCGAAAGGCCACCTCCCTGGGCAAACCCTCATCAGCCTCTCAGCCAACGGGGTGGACGAAAAAATGCGCGTAACTGGCTCGAAGGGGAGACGGCCCATTTTACGAAACGTGACTCTTGCAGAGGTTGATTCGTTTCGGAAGCAAGTGCAAGTCATTGATTTGGTTGGATGCGAAGATCCTGAGACCATTGTTAGAAGAATTAAGGAGTTACCTATGACTCAGAAAACATCGTGCGGCTGTGCAGAATGCGACGATACGATTGCTGTCTCCGAAATTACCGATGTGCCCGTCGTGCAGGCGAAGGAGCCGTCCAAGATTCAAATGGACAAGGCTGGATACTTTGTCGTCTTGCCGCAACTGGAAAAGGGAACACTTCTCGTTGAACATTATGGGTATGATGATAAACTCCTGCGAACGATTGAAGGCAAAGACGCCAGAAGCCTGTATTGGACAATTATTGAGAACAACTGGGTTACGCTACTTTCTCATTCCGCCTACCTCGGCAAAGAACTCACCAAAGCAGAACTCTCGTTGAAGTACGGATTCAAATACATTCAAGACGGAGCTTAGTTCCTTTCGTACTCTGACCACGTGCTAGCGCAGAACGTTTAGGCAAACCGCAGTGCCGTTGCGAACTCCTTCACTCTACTATTGTGTGAGCAACGGCATTGAGCGAGTGAACGAGCCCAACATGGCTTCGTAACAACTTCGACGTGGAACTAGTACCGGGTCTATAAATTAATGTTGTGTTTTCTTTTTGGGCTTGTTACGCTGTCGCTTGTTGCGGTAACGGATAAACCTGCGTACAGCGCGCTGAAGCTGACGATGCGATTTATAGAAAGTGTTGTCGATGCTGAACTTTCTAATTTCAGTGAACTGGCATTCGATCCGATTGAGCCAAGAAGCATTGGTCGGGGTCCAAACCAGGCAAACATTGTTTTCTCGAGCCCAGCGTCGTATTTCCGGACGCTTGTGCGGTGAAAAGTTGTCCAGAATGAGATAGATTCGTATTCGGAGGGGATAGAGTTTTCGTAAGCGTTTGAACGCACGAAGAGTCTCTTGCCAGCGCTTGCGCTGAAAGAAGTATCCCCAGAACCGATCACCGTGGACATCAAAGAACGCCAGTAAATGCCTCACCCCGTGATGGCGGGTGTAGGTTGCAGGCAACCGCTGTGGATGCCTGCGTTGTGCCCAATGCATTCCATACTGCGGACGCAGTTCCAATGGGCCAAACTCGTCAAAGCAAACGACACGCGATCCCTTGGGACGGTGCCGGTAAAGCCGTGTCAGCCGTTTTTTTTACCTTCAAAGTCGGGATCATTCGACTCTTTCCACGTC
>QYQB01000196.1 GCA_007280275.1 bacterium
CTTGGATCGCTGCAAGGAGGGGTTCTGGAGCCTTTCCAGCAACACACATGGGATGTCACGTTTGTTTCCGAAAAACCGAACAACACAATCTTCACACTGCATCCGTACTATTCAAGCCGCCAGCTTGGAATGTTCTTCCCCGAAGAGCTCAAGGTCCTTGCGCAGGATGTAGACCGGTACAAGGTTGTATATACAAGCCCGGACAAATGGAATTCCAGTTCTCCGTATGAGCAGGCATTTCAGCACAGAAACGTGATCATCGTTCTCTATAATATCGCTCCCGGAGCACAACATCCCCACATCGATGGGTTCTTTCCAAAGACGCTCGATGCCCGCACAGTAGACTCCACTGGCTGGATCTTCTGTCGCGGTGGAAACACCGCCATTGCATTCTATCCCCTGAAGCCGTATGAGTGGATTGACGAGGAAAAAGATTGGAGGCTGCGGAGTCATGATCTGAAGAACGGTGCGGTTGTCGAGGTCGCGTCGACACATACTGTTGCCGACTATAACGAATTCACACACCGCATGCGCTCGCAACGAGTCGGGGTTAAGGAGTTCGAGCGTACATTGACGGTGACATATGTATCACTCGCAGGGGACACGTTAACGTTCACGTACGACGGTCTCCGGCTGCTGAACAACAAGACTGTGGATCTGACAAAGACCAAGTTTTATGATGGGCCATTTATGTCGGCGGAGGTTGGCGCCGGGATCATCGAGCTTCGCTACGGGGATCATGCCCGGATCCTCGATTTCCAGAAGGGAAAGATCATCGAGCGATGAGATCTCTAAGCCGGATATACTCAAAAGCAGAATCTCCGTTGAGGTCGAGTTTGTATATCAGCATTGTGCTGTTGGTTTTGCTTACCGATGTTGCGGTCGCGCAGCGCGAGGTAATCTACATGGCAGTGTTGAGCTCTTTTCACACCAGGGACAAAGGCGATAACACACCAGCCGCCGGATTATTTGTAAGCAGCGACCAAGGGCGCAGCTGGCAGCACCGAGGTTGGCGTGATTACATACGCAACTTCTATTCTGAGGAGGGGAGCGACGGCACGATCTGGTCCGCCTGCGGGAATGGTGTGCTTCACTCGACCGACGGGGGGAAAACATGGCGAATCACGACTGACTGGAAAGTAACAGAGGTACTGAAGGTCAAGGCCGCGGAGACGGAACCCCACGTGGTTTTTGCTTCGACCGCGTACGGCATCTTTCGAAGCACCGACAAGGGGGCTTCGTGGGAGAAGAAGATCCAGGGCATGCGACGCCCTTACTCCGGGGATGTCTGCATTGATCGCACTAATCCCCGGCACGTTGTGGCCGGCACTGAAGAAGGGGTCTACCTCACCGAGGACGGCGGAGAACACTGGATGGCTGCAGGACTTGCCGTGAAGGGAGTGCGTGTTGTTGTGCAGGACCCACACGATGCGAAACAATTCTGGCTCGGGACAGAAGAGGACGGTGTGTTCTGCTCCCAGGATGGCGGGCAACGGTGGGAGCAGCGTTCGACAGGCCTGGATTATAAAACCGTCTATACGATTGCCGTGCATCCGAAGAAGCAGGGTTGGCTCTACGCGGGGACGTATGGCGGAGGAGTGTACCTCAGCACCGACGGCGGTGCTCACTGGGAGAAACGCTCCCAGGGCCTCACCGATCTCCAGGTGCATGCCATCGTCGTGCTTCCTTCTGATCCCCGCGTGCTACTTGCAGGAACGCTGAACAAAGGTCTCTTCCATAGTACCAACGGGGGGGAGACGTGGCAATTCAACTCTCACGATGATTCACAGGTGTGGGGACTGTCTGTCCGGTCGGTCGAGGCGAGTACAAAATAGGCTATTCAGGAGCCCAGGATGATGGAACGAGCACCCGTGCCGCCATCAAGCAGTCGATCGAAGGACTCTCAATCGGCGGTGGAGTCCGTGTTGAGATCAGCGGATATGTCGTCCACTTCGATTATGCGCTGACACAGATGGATATTCTTGATGCAGTTCATCGGATCAAATTGTCGGTTGGGATGAAGTAAGCAAGAAGGGTCACGTTGAGCGGCCGTTCCAGCAATAGCAGCTCCCGGAACACGGGTTCTGCGGGCCGGCTCGACTCATCACGTTGAAAACGGGGTAATCTCCACTTCAGGTTTGCCCCGGAGGTCGCGGGGATTCACCCGAACGGGATTACCCCATTTTTGTGCCATCACTGAAGATTATAGCCACAAGGACACGAAGACACGAAAAAGTCTAGCACCCATCTCAAAAATGTTTGTCACTCCCGAACGCTTCGATCGGCAGTCCAGAACGCGCTGTCTGCCTGCCCGCCGCAGGCGGGGATTCCCCGCCAGACTGCGGGCGGGCTGGCCGCTTAAGACGAGCGGGAATGACAATCCCTTCATTGCAGGTGTTTTTGAGATCGCTTCTAATCCTTTGTGACTTGGTGACTTTGTGGCTGACTTGTTGTACTATTATTGAGACCATCCCATTTATCGAAAGGAAAAACTATTGACCCCGGAGAAACTTTCCTTGCTGCCGACGAGTGTCATCGGTAGCTACTCGTTTCCACGCTGGCTCGATCAAGTGCGTGAACTGGGGACGAAACACGTTCTGACGCCCGAGCAAGTACAGGAAGCTCATGATAACGCCGTCAAGTCTGTCATCAAGGACCACGAGCTGGCAGGCGTCGACATCATCACAGATGGGGAAATACGCCGCGAGACGATGGTGTACTTCTTCTCGAAACGCATACACGGTTTCGACTTTGCTCACTCAAAGATGCATCCGATTGGAAATCTTGATCCATCAATTCAAATGGCTGATCCCGTCATCACCGAAAAGGTGAAATGGACGCAAAGCCTGAACATGGACGAGCATTTCAAGTTTCTGAAGGAGCATGCCGTGGCCCGCACCAAAGTGTGTGTCACCGGACCACACATGCTTGCCAAACGTGCAACCAACGAGTACTATAAGGACGAAAAAGAGCTGATATTCGATCTGGCAGATATCCTGAACAAAGAACTGAAAGGACTTGTCGCTGCTGGATGTGACTTCATCCAGATCGACGAGCCGGTGTGGGTCGGATATCCGCAGGACATGCCCTGGCTGGTGCAGGCGTTCAACAGGCTTGTTGAAGGAGTCGACGCGAAAATTGCGCTGCACGTCTGCTATGGGAATTATCAGCTGAAGAAGTTGTTCAAGGGCCAGTACGCAGAATTGTTTCCGGCGATTCTTGAGACAAAAAGCCACCAGCTGTGTCTCGAATTTGCCGTCTCAGACGGTGTAGGGCTGGAGCTGTTCAAAGAGCATGCAACAGACAAAGAAATTGCCGTCGGCGTGATCGACGTGAAGGACGAGAGCGTCGAGACGCCAGCGGTCGTCGCTGAGCGTATTCGCCAGGCGCTGAAATTCATCCGCGCAGAGAAGATGACGATTGTCCCGGACTGTGGCATGAAGTTCATGCCGCGGGATCGAGCTTTCGGAAAACTCAAGGCGATGGTGGAGGGAACGAACATTGTCAGAAAAGAACTAGGAGTATCGTGAACTAAATACGAAATACTGATATCGAAATACGAACAATTTCAAAATCCTATTGGTTTTCATTTCTAATTCATTCTCATTCGACAGCCCGCCCGCCGTTCTTCACCAGTTGTACTATCGAAGAAGGCCCAAGCTGGAGTTACACTCCAGGAGGCCCGATGAGCTTGTCGAGTGACTCTTCGCGCCGCAATCGCGCGCACAGGTGTGTTGCCCGAAAAGACTGACGCCCTGGCCAAGGTCCGAGAGTGAAACTCTCGGATGAGTTGAGTCCGACAGTCCCGCCATACCGCCACAAAGACGGCGGTCAAGCAAGATCGGCGGGCAGGTCAACTGTCGGATAACAGGGGTGCTTCGATTTTCGTGCTTAGGATTTGTCCTTAGAGGTGTACAAATTTCCACTTTTCTCTGGCTACGGAACCTGAGTGATTTCCTTGTCGGAAGCCTCCGAAGTGCCCGGCATTTTGACGGAGAAGCCTACATACACCAGCTTGCCGAACAAGGGTTCACTCATGTGACAGTCAACGGTTTAGGCGTTGACCGGCCGTTCGAAAGCGGGCCGCCGGGAGACGTCTACTCGTGGTTCTACGACTATAGTCCCGATCTCGATCAGTTTGTTTCGAGCTCGCTCCTCGAAGGATACTACCCCAAGGACTACCTGAAACGCAACCTCGATTTCCTCAAATCCAATGCAGTGATAGCAGTGAAGCACGGACTTGTTCCGGGACTGCATATCAACTCTCCCCGTTCAATGCCCGAAGAATTCTGGGCAAAGTATCCCTTCCTGCGAGGGGCACGGATCGATCATCCGAGGGAGAGCTTTCGTCCCCGCTACACGCTGGCGATGGCGCACCCGGTTGTTCAACAGCATTATCGGGAGTTGATCCGCAACCTGATGACGGAGGTACCGCAGCTTGGCTTCATCCACATCTGGACGAACGACAGTGGATCCGGTTTTGAGTTTGTCACCTCGCTGTACGCAGGCCGGAATGGGGGGCCATACTTGATTCGTGAATGGAAGGGAGACGACGAGATTGCCCGCAAGGCAGCAGAAAACGTGCTGACGTACTATCACCTCCTGAGGGACGAAACAACACGTGTGAATCCCGGCTTCCGCGTGATCTGCGACCTTGGTCCATTCTACGCCGAGCGGAAGTACATCGCTCCCGGTCTCGGCGATGGGCTCGATGCGGGGGCGTTCGGTAGCTTTGAAGGAACTGAAAGCCGTGAAGAGCATCAGATGTTGAAGAAGGCCGGTGCACTTGTTCACAACAAGCTCGATCTTGGCGACAACAACGTTTTGGGTGTGCCGTATCCGGTGCTTGTGTCCGAGCGCCTTCAAGCGGCCTACGAAAGCGGTGTGACCTGCCTGCTGGTAAGCGCTTCACCGCGGTCTCTGGCACCCTATGACATCAATGGCGAAGTCCTGCGGTCTTTTCAGATGAATCGTGAACAACCCCTCGAGAGCGTCCTGGCCGAAGCGGCCGAGCGCTGGGCCGGTGCTCCATATTCACACCATCTTGTAGAGCTGTGGAAGCTTTCCGATGCCGCTGTCCGATCCTATCCTGCCGGTATTCCATTCAGCACATTCGCTTTTCCGTGGTTCCGGTTATGGATCCGGCCTTTCGTCCCGAATATCGATGCTATTCCGGAATCTGACCGTTCGTACTATGAACGGAATCTTCTTGCGACGTTTAACAATCCGACCCGCATTGATCTCAACAACGATATGATGTGGAACTTCCTCACGGTAAAGGAAGCCGGCGAGAAAAAAGAGGCGATCGATCGAACCGTGATTCCACCGCTGAATGAAGCTCTCGAACATGTGACGAAATTGATTCAGGGCTTGGACCGCACCGCCTCTCCCCGCAAGGTTTTTGAAGATTTGCGCGATCGCCTCCGGGCAGGGCGGTGTTTCTACGCGACGATGAGAAACAGCCTGGCGTGGACTGAATCCGTGCATGGGTATATGGAGGCTAAGTCTCAAAGCGAGAAGGAGCGGCATCGGTCGCTGTGTCGTGCGATGGTGACGAGCGAGCTGGAGAATGCGAAGAACCTCTTGAAGCTCTGGAATGAAAGCAGTGTCGACTGGATGCCCGTCTCGCGTAGAACAGAATCGCTGCACATCCATGGCGAGAACTTTGGCGATCATGTTCGCCATAAGATCGCGTTGATGCAGCAGCATATCGATGACGAACCGTACATCGACAAAGAGTTCATGTGGAGAATGAAGTAGTTCCGTTTAGGATTTGGAGTTGTGAGTTTACAGTGTTGAGTCTCAAGTTCAAGGTTTAGAGTTGGAACTGATCACTCTTTACTATTCACCTGTTCTAAACCAAGGACAACCATCGTGCTTCATCGCATAGATATCCAGTATCCGACCAGCGAGATGGAGAAAAGCAGAAGGAGGATGGAGGCAGCGTACAATTTTCAGTGGTTCGACAGAGCTCCGGTGTTCCTTGGCATTGAGGCGCGATATCTTCTGCACGAACGGGGAATCACGTTTGCAGAGTATTTCTCGGATGTGAAGACGCAGTTCATTCATCAGCTCGAGAGCCTCAAATGGCGCATCGAGAACATCCCGGATGACTGGTTCACGCGACCCGTCGTTACCATCTCGCCCGATTTTCAAAATGTCACCAATGCCAGCGGTTGCGGGGCAGAAATTTATTGGCAGGAAAATGAAACACCCCAGGCGATTCCATGTATTTCCACAATTGATGATCTTGTCAAGCATACGATGCCCGAATGGCGCAGCACGCTCTGGGGTAAGAAACTTGGTTGGTTCTTTGAGATGAAGCGGCTGGCGGAGGATGTGCGCGTGACATTGAATGGTGAGCAGATTCCAATACAGATTTCCGTCGGAATCAACGCCGACAGTCCATTCATGACCGCCGTGGACTTGATCGACTCAAATTTCTACACGTGGATCCTTGATGCTCCTGCGGAGTGTAAGGCTTTCCTTGAAAAAGTCGCAGATCGGTATATTGAAGTGGAAACGGAGTTTCGGAAGATCTCGGGGCGATCGCAGAACGACGGCCTTTGCTATTCCGATGACTCTGCACAAGTGATCTCGCAAGACCAGTACCGGGACATGTGTGTGCCGGTCGGCGAACGGCTCTACGACATGTTTGGGAACGATCGCCACGATGGAAGAATGATGCACATGTGCGGCAGAAACGTTCATCTTCATGAATCACTTCTTAACGATCTTCACATCACTCAACTGACAGGATACGGATCGGGTAATGCTCCCGAGGAGATGGGTGTCCTGGCGGGCAAGGTGCTCCTGCACGGCAATGTCGATCCAATGACACTGTACCAAGGAACGCCAAACGATGTCGAGCGGGAAACGGACAAGATCCTGGAAATTCTGGCTGGCTCAGGTGGAATCATACTTGGAGATGGTTACAACATTGTCCCCGGCTCGCCATTGTCCAACCTGGAAGCCGTCAGGGCAACCAGCGCCCGGTTTGGAATTCCAGCCGGTAAACATCGTGGACGTCACTGAAAAACAACTCAACGCTGATGAAAGTAACAACACTACATTGTGGTCATCCGCAACTTGATGCACTCTATCCGCGGATAAAGAACTTTCTCAAGAGCGATGTCACTGAATATGATATGTTCGGAGCGAAGGTCCGGGGATATCGCACCCCCGATACGCCCAGCCTGTGGATTCGAGACTACTCCGACATGATGCGTGGCTTCCGGTATTGGGAAACCGACATGCAGAGCCTCGTAAACCACTTTGCGGAAACGCAATCGGCGAAAGGTTGGATCTTCGACTACTTCACCATGACGCCGGAGAAAGTGCCCTGCGAGAAAGAGAACTGGGCGAAATATGTGCGTGTGCCGGTCGAGGCGGACGTTGAATTTCGTTTCATCAAGGCAATTTACCTTGCCTGGCAAGCCACGGGAAATGATGCGTGGGTGAAGCGTCTTCTCCCGGCAATGGAAAGAGCGTTGCAGTATGTTCTAACGGATGACTGGCGGTGGGACAAGAAAACGAAGCTCGTCAAGCGCGCGTACACAATAGACACGTGGGATTTTGATTACACGGCCGGGCGGCATCCGTGGCTTAATTTCCAGGTGAACGATGACACGTACTGGGGCATCATGCACGGTGACAGCTCGGGCTATTACGAGGCGTTCTCGCAGGTCGCATCATTGTACGCGACACTCGGTGTTCGGAAGCGGGCTTTGCACTGGAAGCACTTTGCCGAGGCGTTTCGGCGCCGCGCAAACAAGGTCTCATTCAACGGGCGATTCTATACACACCACGTTCATCTCGTTCCGGTCGAGATCGCCGGGGTCGATGAAGCGGAGCAAATCAGTCTCAGCAACCCGATGAACATCAACCGCGGACTTGCGACGCACGCGATGGCAGTGAGTATCATCAAAGAGTATCAAAAGAGAGGGAAGGCATTATCGGCGTTCGCAGATTGGTTTAGCATCGATCCGCCCATGCCGGACGGGATTTATGGCGATGAAAAACTTGTGGCCGGCGCCTACTGCAACGGCGGCCTTCTGCCGCTCGTGGGAGGTGAGCTCGCCCGGGCTGCCTTTGAACATGGGTTTGAGGAATACGGCGTCGAGCAACTGCTGAAGTACGAAGAGCTCACAAGAAACAACGAGACGTACCTGTGGTACTTCCCGGACGGAAGGCAGTCGACAAAAGAGACCAGCACAAGTCCGGATGCCTCCCCAACGGATGGGTGGGGTTCCTCGGCAATGTTGTATGCGTTGATGGAAGGGCTGGCGGGAGTCGTGGATCAGCACAAGCTCTTTCAGAAGGTCCGGCTTTCTCCCCGGTGGATCGCCGCAGGAAGGAACGAGGCATCAGTGTGTGCATCCTATGGAGCGTCTGGAGCATCGTTCGAATATTCCTTTGGACACGATGCCTCGACGAAAACCATTGAGATGGACCTGCGCGGGAAGTCGTCGGTGCAGCTTCACGCACTCCTTCCGCGCGGAGTAAAAGCCACAGCGGTCACCATAAATGGAAAGAAGATTCGATTCGCCAACAATGCAGTCGAAGACAGTTCGTATGTTGACGCAGACGTTGAAGTGAAGAAGAACGCTGTCGTAGAAATCCGATATCGAGAGGAATCCCCATCATGAAGAGAAGAGACTTTCTCAAGGCTCCAGCGGCTGCCGGGGCATTGCTCAGCAGCGGTCTCCAGTTTGCTGAAGCTTCTCCAAAACCCGACTCGTCACCAAAACCGCGGGATCAGGCAAAACAGGAGATTCAACAGCGAATGCACCCGGACTTCATTACATACCTGCCTGGTGTAGAGTATTTCTTCTTCGGCAATGGTGGCATCACGGGCGTGGTCCAGCACTGCCCGAAGGACAGCAGTGGAACGTTTCTAGGATTTACGCTCATGAATCCCGGCCTCTTCAGCAGAAAATGGAGCACGTATTTGTATCATCCGGAGCGGGGGTTCACGAACACGCGTCTTGGCGTTACAATTGAAGAGGGTGAAGCGGGCCAGATCAAAGAAAGCGGGATGTACTATAGAGTAAAAGGATATTCGGTCACGCCCGAGAAC
>QYQB01000293.1 GCA_007280275.1 bacterium
AGGAAAGAAGAGATTGAAACCAAGAATCAGGCTGATAACCTCGTCTTCCAGACAAGGAAACAGCTCAAGGACCTTGGCGATAAGATGTCTGCAGAAGTAAAGTCGAACGTGGAAGCCGCAGCAAACGCTCTTGAAGAGGCCGTCAAGGGGGGCAATCACAACGACATCAAGGCAAAGATGGAGGTGCTGAACAATACGTGGAATGAAGCCTCGACAAAAATGTATGAGTCGGCACGCGGTCAGCAAGCTGGCGGGGCGACCACCGGGCAGCCCGGTGAGAGTCAGCAACAACAGCAGCAGACCAGCAATGACAAAGGCAAAAAGGTCGAAGATGCTGATTTCGAAGTCATGGACGACAAATAACTTCGGCCGACGGTTGACACTTTGCGAGAAGTAGATTCAACGACGAAAGGCGAGGGGATCCCTCGCCTTTCTTTATACCATGGAGTATACGACATGAATTTCAACAAATTCACACTGAAGTCCCAGGAAGCGGTGCAGAATGCACAGGAAATTGCCTCGAGCTACAGCAACCAGGCAATTGAACCTGAGCATCTGCTGGCGGCACTCATCCAGGATAGCGAAGGTGTTGTCGTCCCTCTGCTTCAGAAAATTGGAGCGAACCTCAACTACGTGAAGATCAAAATCAACGAGGCTATTGAAAAGCTCCCGAAAGTGCAAGGAGCAGGGTTGGGGAGTCAGCACCTTTCTCCAGCGCTCGGTCAGGTCATTGAAGCTGCGCAAAAGGAAGCCGCACAGCTGAAGGATGAGTACCTCAGCACGGAACACATCTTGCTTGCGTTTCTGGACGATGGAATCGGAGACCGGAGGGGTTCGAGTGCATCCAAGCTTCTCCACGACCAGGGTGTCACAAAAGATGCAATCTACAAGGTGCTTCGGGAGGTGCGGGGAACGCAACGGGTGACCGATCAGAATCCCGAGGACAAGTATCAGGCACTGGAGCGATTTGGCCGTGATCTGAATGAGCTCGCCCGGAGAGGGAAACTCGACCCAGTCATCGGCCGTGAGGACGAGATTCGTCGCGTGCTTCAGGTGCTGTCCCGTCGCACAAAGAACAACCCGGTATTGATCGGTGACCCTGGAGTCGGCAAGACAGCGATCGCTGAAGGCATAGCACAAAGAATTGTGCAGGGTGATGTCCCGGAGACTCTGAAGACGAAGCGGATTGTTGGACTCGACATGGGCTCGCTCGTCGCGGGAACCAGCTTCCGGGGTCAGTTCGAGGAGCGCCTCAAGTCCGTGCTGAAGGAGGTCACAGAATCGAATGGCGAGATAATCCTGTTCATCGATGAACTGCACACGCTTGTTGGTGCTGGAGCAGCTCAGGGTTCGGTCGATGCGGCGAACATGCTAAAGCCGGCCCTTGCAAGGGGCGACCTGCGCGCCATCGGGGCGACAACGATTGACGAATATCGAAAGCACGTTGAGAAAGACCCCGCCCTTGAGCGCAGATTCCAGCCAGTGCTGGTCGACGAGCCTTCCATTGAGAGCACGGTTTCCATTCTCCGAGGGCTCAAAGAACGGTACGAGGTCCATCACGGCGTACGAATCACTGATGGAGCGGTCGTCGCGGCCGCACAGCTGAGCCATCGGTACATCACTGACCGGTTCTTACCCGACAAGGCGATCGACCTTGTCGATGAAGCGGCATCCAAGCTACGGATAGAAATCGATTCGATGCCGGAGGAACTCGACACAGTAGAACGCAGGATCAAGCAGCTCGAAATCGAGCGTGAGGCGATCAAGCGTGAGCGTGACGAAGATACCAGGGAGCGCTCGGTTAGCATCTCTCAGGAATTGGCCGGACTCAATGAGGCGCGATCGGAACTCCGTGCCCACTGGCAGCTCGAGAAACAGTTGATCCAGTCGATGAGGAAGATGAAGGGGGAGATGGAACAGGCAAAGCTCGAAGCAGAACAAAAGGAGCGGCAGGGCGATCTCGCACGTGTAGCCGAATTACGATACGGCATCATCGCTGGACTTGAAAAGAGCCTCAAAGAGGCTTCCGGCAAGCTTGCCGAAGTACAGAAGAACAAGAAGATGCTCAAAGAGGAAGTTGATGCAGAGGATATCGCCGAAATCGTCGCGAAATGGACAGGTATACCCGTGCAGCGGATGTTGGAAAGCGAGCGATCGAAGCTGCTGCATCTGGAGGACAAGATCCACGAGCGATTGGTGGATCAGCAGGATGCTGTGAAGGCAGTTGCCGATGCAATACGGCGCAGCCGGGCCGGACTCCAGGATGAAAAACGTCCCATCGGATCGTTCATTTTCCTTGGGAGCACAGGCGTTGGGAAGACAGAACTGGCGAGGGCATTGGCTGAGTTCCTTTTCAATGACGAATCTGCCCTTGTTCGCATTGACATGAGCGAGTACATGGAAAAGTTCTCGGTGTCTCGCCTCATCGGCGCCCCGCCCGGATATGTCGGCTACGAAGAGGGGGGGCAACTCACAGAAGCAGTGCGGCGTAAGCCCTACTCCGTTGTCCTGCTGGACGAGATAGAAAAGGCGCACCCGGAAGTCTTCAATGTCCTTCTGCAGCTTCTGGACGAGGGGCGTCTGACGGACAGCAAGGGCCGGACGGTGAACTTCAAAAACACCATCGTCATCATGACTTCGAATCTCGGATCCCACCTCATTCAGGAAAAGGTACAAGCTCTCGATGAGGGAAACCGGGACGAACTCATGTCGGATCTAAGGGTGCAGTTGCTTGAAATGCTGAGGCAAAGTATCCGGCCTGAGTTTCTGAATCGCATCGACGAGATCATTCTCTTCAAGCCCCTGACGATGAACGAGATTCAACAAATCCTCGACTTGCAGCTTGCCGGAGTGCAAAAGCTCGTGGCTTCGAAGGAAATCATCATCGAATTCACGCAGAACCTCAGGGAATGGCTTGCAAGAGTAGGATATGATCCGAGTTTTGGAGCCCGGCCGTTGAAGCGGACGATTCAGAAGTATGTCATCAATCGCCTCTCAGAAAAAATCCTCGCCGGTGAGATTGGTACAGGCGATCACATTGAAGTCGATGCCGATGAACGGGGCGGAGTGGAATTCATAAAAAAAGCCAAAGCAGCAGTCACGGGATAATCCTGCTTCGATAGCACAAAATCCCCCTCCTTTTTCTTCGGCAGGGGGATTTCTTTTTGTGTGCCGACCAATTTCTCTGTATCTTGCTGTCATGAAGTTGTCTTCTTTGCTCGGGCATACACGTGAGGTGCTTCAACTGGTTCGGGATTCGGGGAAGCCCGCGGACACTCTCATCGATTCCTTCTTTCGATCCCACAAATACCTCGGCTCTCATGATCGGCGGTTCATTGCTGAAACTGCCTACGGAACGCTGCGACACTTGCGTAGGTGTGAAATGGTTGCTCTGCGAGTACTGGGCGGTCAAGCAGATGGTATGCTTGCCGAAGACGGGTTTCTGCTTCTTGTTGTCACCTACTTGCTTATCGTCGATCGGCGAACGCAGGTCGGAGTTGAGGATGTCGGCGAAGGCGTGAAGTCCGGCAAGCTGAGGCAGGGTCTGGCCTCAATCCTGGCCGCAATCCCCCTGGTAGTCGAGCCGGAGCCGAATGATCCGGCGGTGAGAATCGGACTGCGGTATTCTTTCCCGGATTGGATGGTGCACCGGTTCTTAAACCAGTACGGGGAATCGGAAACAGAAAAGCTCTGTGAGAGCCTCAATGAACAGGCGCCTCTGACGCTTCGGGTCAACACTTTAAAGACGACCGTTGACGAATGTCAAAGAGCTTTGAAGAAGGAAGGCATCGAGACTCAGCCGACCAGGCTTTCGCCGTTTGGCCTCCTTGTCCCGAAGCGCCTGAACGTGTTCCAGCTCCAGACATTTCGCGATGGTTGGTTCGAAGTTCAGGACGAGGGGAGTCAGCTTCTCCCGTTCCTCTTAGACCCCAAACCGACGGCAAAGGTTCTCGATGCCTGCGCCGGAGCTGGCGGCAAAACGCTTGAACTGGCAGCGCTGATGAAGAATCGCGGCGAGATCGTGGCCACGGATGTCCACAGCACGAGGCTCGAAGAACTTCGCAGACGGACGCGGCGTGCCGGCGTGTCAAATGTCAGGATTCGTCAGGTAGAGGATGTGGCCGATCTGAACGATGGCTTTCGGGACCATTTCGATGTCGTGCTGATCGATGCACCCTGCAGCGGACTCGGGACGCTTCGAAGGAATCCC
This sequence comes from bacterium, assembly GCA_007280275.1. Classification (GTDB taxonomy): domain Bacteria; phylum Bacteroidota; class Ignavibacteria; order UBA10030; family UBA10030; genus UBA9647. The sequence goes on from QYQB01000293.1 coordinate 4,211, forward strand.
GGAATGAAGTGGGTGGTGACCGAAGAGACCATCCGTGAAGTTTCTCAGAAACAGTTGCACATCCTGGAATCGAGCTCTTCCCTGGTGAAACCAGGTGGAATCGTTGCGTATGCCACCTGCACGCTGGTCCGCGAGGAAAACGAAGCCGTAGTCGAAAACTTCCTGACAACTCACCCAGAATTTACGCTCGAGCGCCCGCCCCTGGATGCATCGAAGTTTGACCTCAACGCATTTAATGCCGGACCGTACGTGAAGTTCTATCCCCATCGAGATGGAACCGACGGTTTCTTTATCGCCGTTGCAAGGAAACGAGGGACGCTGGGCTGATTGATTCTGCGGACACCGTTTCATACTATTATAAGCAATCTGATTTCTTCTCAATAGCCCGCCACGAGGATAGAATGGCATTCAAGAATGTGACGATTCTGCTTCTCCTGATTGTCGTGTTGGCACTGTTGCAGGGTTGCTCCAGGCAGCAGACTGACGAGCAACTGCTTAAGTCGGCCACGTTGCATCACAAAGTAGATGAATATGACGACGCAATAAGTGATTTTCAAATGTTGATAGAGAAGTATCCGAAAAGCAGCAAGGTTCCAGAGGCCCTCTACGCGATGGGTGTGATCTACCGGAACAAGAAAAAGGAATACAAAAAGGCCGAATCGTTGTACACAATACTCGTGGCGGATTTCCCGGAGGATCCGACTGCCCAGAGTGCGGCATATCAACGAGCGAGGATCTTCATGGAGGATCTTCATCAGCCGGATTCGGCGCGCAAAGCGTACGAGCTGTTTCTCCAGCGTTATCCGGACGCGGTGTCAGCCCCCTCAGCCCGATCCGAGCTTGATTCTCTCATGAAGACTCTTACTCAGGCGAAGTGACTTCCATGCAAGAAGCTCTTAAATATCTTCAACCGGACGTGGTTGCACAACTGGCAAACATGGAGTTGCGAGCACGGCTCGTGGTCGAAGGCTTCATCACGGGTCTGCACAAGAGCCCGTACCATGGCTTCAGCGTTGAGTTCACCGAGCACCGGCCGTACATGCCCGGCGATGAGATCAAACACATCGACTGGAAAGCGTACGGCAAGACAGACCGATACTATATCAAGGAATTTGAAGAGGAAACAAACCTCAAATCGTACCTTGTTCTTGACGCCAGTAAATCCATGGAGTATTCTTCCCCGGGGCATCTGAAGAAAATTGAATATGCTTCATATGTCGCTGCCGCGCTGGGATATCTCATGGTCGAGCAGAGAGATGCTGTTGGATTGACTATCTATGACGAACAGGTCCGCGCACATTTTCCGCCGCGGGCAACGAAGCTGTACCTGCAACAAATACTGCGCGAGCTCGAAAATGTCAAGGCGAGCAACAAGACGAGCACCGCTCAATCGCTGCACGAGGTCGCCGAACGGATCAAGCGCCGGGGCCTTGTCGTTGTTCTCAGCGATCTCTTTGACGACCCCGCTCAGGTTGTTACAGCGCTCAAGCACTTCCGGCACAAAGGAAATGAAGTCATCGTGATGCAGGTGCTCGATCCACTCGAGCGATCGTTTGCCTTTGGGACGGATGCCGTATTTCGTGACATGGAGACGAAAGAAGAACTCCTGACGCAGCCGTGGCACATTCAGGCTGCATACCACGAGTCGTTCCAGGAGTTTCTGGAGTTTTACAAGCGTGAATGCCGGGAGAACGCAATTGATTACGTCTTGCTGGATACGGCAACGCCGTTCGATAGGGCGCTTTTTGAGTACTTGAACAAGAGAAAAAGGATACACTAAAGATTCCGAAATTGACTGATGGCTGAAGAAAAAATCATCGTAAAAGGCGCCCGCGTCCACAATCTGAAGAATATCGATGTGGAGATGCCCCGCGACCAGCTGATTGTGATCACCGGCCTTTCAGGGTCGGGAAAATCGAGCCTTGCGTTCGACACGATTTACGCCGAAGGTCAGCGGCGGTACGTCGAGAGTCTTTCCGCCTATGCGCGCCAATTCCTCGGCGTGATGGAGCGGCCGGATGTCGATTATATCGAGGGTCTCAGCCCGTCGATATCGATCGAACAGAAGACCGTCAGCACGAACCCGCGATCGACTGTTGGTACCGTCACGGAGATCTATGATTTCCTCCGGTTGCTCTTTGCGAGGGTGGCAACCCAGTTCTGTTACAACTGCGGACGAACGGTCCAGCGTCAGACAGTCGACCAGATTATTGATGCCCTGCTGCAGTATCCCGCGGGCTCGAAGGTCCAGATCCTTGCGCCTGTCGTGAAGGGTCGCAAGGGCCACTACCGCGAGCTGTTCGAACAGATCCTGAAGGACGGATTCGTCAGGGTTCGCATTGACGGCATCATAAAAGAGATTACCGAAGGATTGAAGGTCGACCGCTACAAGATCCACAATATTGAAATCGTGGTGGATCGGCTGGCTGTGAAGAAAGATGCCCGATCCCGCATTGCCGAGTCGGTGGAGGTAGCGCTCCGGTATGGAAATGGAGCGTTGATAGCATTCGACGGCGAGAACGATCATCTCTTCAGTAGCCATTATGCCTGCCACGATTGCGGTCTCAGCTACGAAGAGCCGGCGCCGAGTTCATTTTCATTCAATTCGCCGGCTGGCTCATGCCCGGAGTGCGAGGGCCTCGGTGAGAAGAAGGCTTTCGATCTGCGGCTCGTTATCCCGGACGATTCAAAAAGCATCAACGAGGAAGGATTGGCGGCGTTGGGTAAGCCTCGCTCAACGTGGATGTTCAGCCAAATCCGCGCGGTCGCAAAGCGCCATGGTTTCACGTTCGATACTCCGCTGAAAGATCTGTCTTCGCCCGCGAAGCAGGTGCTACTCTACGGAGGCGGCGATGAAAAGTTCGAAATTGAATATGCGCAACATGGTAGAAAGACTGTCACCTATCGTCATCGCTTCGGTGGCGTGATGGATATGATGAAGCGATTCTATGAAGAATCGAACTCGAACAATATCAGGGAATGGGTTGAGTCCTTCATGACCACATCACGTTGTGAGTTTTGTGGCGGCGGGAGGCTTCGTAAAGAGAGCCTGGCGGTTAAACTTGAGGACTCGAAGACGGGGAACAAATTTTGTATTCAGGACGTCGTCTCGCTTTCCATTCGGGCTGCCCGTGACTTCTTTTCTTCCCTTTCGCTGACGCCTCGCCAGGCAGAGATTGCCCATCCCATTCTGAAAGAGATCATCCAAAGACTCGATTTCATGCTAAATGTGGGGCTGGACTACCTCACGCTCAACCGCACGGCGCGCACATTGTCGGGAGGGGAAGGGCAGCGAATTCGGTTGGCGACGCAGATTGGGACTCAATTGGTCGGCGTTCTCTATATCCTGGACGAACCCAGCATCGGCCTCCATCAACGTGACAACATCAAACTCATCAATTCTCTGAAATCATTGCGTGATCTGGGGAATACGATTATCGTGGTCGAGCACGACAAAGAGACGATACTAAGCGCTGACTATGTGATTGACCTGGGCCCTGGGGCCGGAGAGCACGGCGGCCACGTCGTGACCTGCGGATCGCCACGCGAGCTCAAGGTGAGGAACGAAAAGCTCAAAGCAGGCGGAAACGGTTCTGGCGGACAGTCGCTGACAGCCCTTTATTTGAAGGGGAAACGCACGATAGAGGTTCCGGCAGCACGAAGAAAAGGGAACAGTAAATGGTTGACAGTCACCGGGGCTGCGGGAAACAATTTGAGAAACATTTCGGTCAAGGTGCCGCTCGGAAGATTCGTCTGTGTCACCGGCGTGAGTGGATCTGGAAAATCGACCCTCATCAACGAGACCATCTATCCGATTCTTTCAAACAAGTTCTACCGGACAAGAATGGTGCCGCTGCCGTTCAAGTCGATCAAGGGACTGGAGCATGTCGACAAGGTAATCGATATCGACCAGTCTCCTATTGGCAGGACTCCCCGATCCAATCCGTCGACTTATACGGGGGTCTTCACGCTCATTCGAGATCTCTTTACGCAATTGCCCGAGGCGAAAATCCGCGGGTACAAGGCCGGACGATTCAGTTTCAATGTGCAGGGGGGGCGTTGTGAGGAGTGCGAAGGAGACGGGGTTCGAAAAATCGAAATGAACTTCCTCCCGGATGTCTACGTCCTTTGCGACGTCTGCAAAGGAAAGCGTTATAACAGGGAGACACTGGAAGTCCATTTCAAAGGTAAATCGATTGCTGACGTACTGGATATGACCGTCGACGATGCAATGGAACTCTTCAGTGAGTTCCCGCGCATTCTACGGCATCTCCAGACCATTCACGATGTCGGGCTGGGATATATACGCCTCGGCCAACAGGCAACAACACTATCGGGTGGTGAAGCTCAGAGAGTCAAACTGTCCACTGAACTCTCGAGGGTCGGTACGGGGAAAACGGTTTATATTCTTGACGAGCCAACGACAGGATTGCACTTCGAAGATATCCGAATGCTTCTCTCAGTGTTGAACAAACTTGTCGATAAAGGGAACACCGTCATCGTGATCGAGCACAACCTCGATGTCATTAAGACTTCAGATTGGATCATTGATCTGGGTCCTGAGGGAGGGGACAAAGGCGGCGATATTGTTGCAGAGGGTACGCCTGAGGATGTTGCAGGAAGCGATAATTCTCACACCGGTCATTTCCTCAAGCGGGAGCTTATCCCATAGCTTTTCTCCGGGGTCGTCGCGAGACCCATGGATTTCCCCTGATGTAGAACCTCCACTGTTTTTCTTTTCCCGTCGTTATCCCGATTCGTGCTGATCTTCCCACTTCCGTAGAGAGGAGCTCTGGAGAGTCCAAAATGTATATTTCGGCTCCCAGGAGATCGAACGCATTCTCTCCTCTACGGATCGCAAGGGCTTCGCAAAGTTTCGCCGGACCGTTTGTGAGGTTAGCTGGTGGAGGTTGAGCGGTCGCTTGTGTGCCGTTTGTTCCGCTGTTCACCATCGCGCTCTGAGGCGGAATCCTGGACCGCGGGACGCCCCGCGATTTCTTATTGTGGGAGCGAGTCTTGAGCCTGTTCTTCATCATAACATCTATCCCTTTGAGCGGTTCGATGGCTCGAATCAAGACCGCTTCTCCGGTTCCCTCCTTTCCAGTGACGACATTTGCACAGAAATGCATCCCATAGGTGAAGTAGACGTAAAGATGTCCCCCCTCCATAAACATGACATCGTTTCGCGTGGTCCTGCCGCGATATGCGTGGGAAGCGGGGTCGAGTTTGCCACGATATGCCTCCGCCTCGACAATCTTGCCTACTAGCGTTTTCCCTTCGTATTGTCGAACAAAGTACTTGCCGAGCAAATCCCTGGCTACTGTGAGTGTCGGGCGGAGATAGAATGAGCGGGGGAGCTTTCTCAATTGTCGGTTGTCAGTGTGCGATTGACGATTTGCCATAGGGGGGATCTACAGGCCGAGCAGCCGATTCAGGAACCAATAAAGTCCGTGGAGGTGATCCACATGGTCGCGTGCTGTGTTGCCCGCGAATCCGAGGACTTCAAAGTGATTCTTGCGGCCATAGCTCAGTTCCTGCATCCCGAGCGGCCCCCATCGAAGCACCGGCACTCTCTTTATCGAGAGCGATTGAAGCAGGAAATCGGTGGCCTCTGTCGTGCTTACGAATGTCCCGGGGAAAATCTCGGAATGGGTGATGAGAAACCGTTTGCGGGATTTCTTTGACATAGCGTCCGCAGCAAGCTTCGTGTAAGGAAGAAGACCGGTGGAATCAATTCTTCCCCCCTCGGCAAGCACTTTGCGGTCCGGAATGTAGCCGGAATGGAAACCGTCGAGGAGGAGCACTGCATCAACGCGGGCGTAGTTCGCCTCTGTCGAGATGATTCTTCGAATAGCCCCATATCCTGCACTGAAGCCGCTGAGAATCACCCGCCGAAGCTTGATAGAATGGGCGAGTCGCGTCTTCGCCTCGGCGAGAATCGAATCGACGAGAGACAGGAATTTCGTTGTGTCCTGAGACGTGTCATTGTAGATTTTCGATCCGGATCCGACATTCAACGTTGCCCCAATGATATCGCCCCGATAGTTAGCCGCTGCGTGCTCAGTAACGAACGCCGCTCCGTGAAAATGGATCAAAAGGTCGAATGTCCTCGCCCGGGTACTCTTTTGAGGAATGAACACCTGAACCGGCTTCGAAAAGAAATCACGGATCTCGAATGCGATTCCGGGATGTTCCTTCTGTTCGATCCGCCCGTGTTTGCGAACGGATTCGGTCATCGGTGAAGGATTCTGTGAGGCAACCTTGATGCTGTCTTCTTGTGCCGGATACGCGAATCCAACGGTGAGAAGTGAGTAGATCAGCACCCAGGCGGCGTCTGGTCTTTTCATGGGACGGATCGAGGTGAAAAGGGTGAGTGAGTATCTCTTACCTGGATGTAAATATAGAACAAATTGTGAACAGTTTCAATCTGAGGAAATGACCTTAAACCCGAGATAGGAGCGGTGTTTTTTTGTATTTTGGGAACGTTGACTGCGATCTGCGCGTCAAAGGGAGCAATAACGGGCTTGTCCGCTGCTGCTGAAAGAGACGATGCAGTCCACGACAGCCATCCTTTTTCACCCATTG
>QYQB01000005.1 GCA_007280275.1 bacterium
GCCGTGAGGGGGAGTGCTGCTAAGCTCAGGGAACAACCGCTGGCGATTTTCGATGCGTGCCCGTCGCCGCCATTGCGGTGGAGCAATCTGACCACTCAGAGCCTGATCGACTGCGCCCGTGCCGGCATTCCTTCGGAACTTGTTTCAATGCCTCTCACGGGTGCGACGGCGCCCGTAACCCTGACGGGATCTCTTGTCCAGCTCACTGCGGAAAACCTCGCCGGAGTCGTCATCACTCAGCTTGCGATGCCGGGAGCGCCGGTGATCTTCGGCGGTTCGCCCTCGTGCTTTGATATGCACACTGCGAACCCTCCGATGGGGGCGATCGAAACGATGATGATAGATTCCGCATACAGTCAGATCGGGAAATCGTTGGGACTTCCAACGCACGCCTACATCGGCCTCAGCGATTCAAAATGCGTTGATGCGCAGGCTGGCCTGGAGACTGGCATGGGGGTCGTTCTTGCAGCACTCTCCGGCATCAATGTCATCTCAGGAGGAGGCATGATGGATTATGAATCGACGCAGAGTCTCGAGAAGCTGGTTATCGACAACGACATCTGTGGAATGGCGTATCGAATGATCGGGGGAATCAGCCAGCGCGACGAGAGGATGGCGCTCGACTTGTTCCTGGAAGGGGGAGCCGGGATTGATTTCCTAACGCATCCTCACACGCTCCAATGGCACCTGCAGGAGCAGAAGTATCCGGCGATCATCAATCGTGATGGGTACCAGCAGTGGATCGATGAAGGGAAGCCGACGCTGGCAGACCGTGCAGCAGCGAAGGTGGAAGAATTTCTGGGAGGTGATCGGGATCCCGTACTTTCGCAGGAGGTTGTCAGGGATGTGAGAAGGATCATGGAGCAATACGCGAAGCTCTCGGGATTCGCGACCCTGCCACCACTCGATTGATTTGCACCGGAGACCGGCTTGCCGCGCTGCGCCGCCTCTTCTTGCCTTTCAGCATGATCTGCTGTAGCTTTAAGAGAGCAGCCGGAAACGGAATTCGAGACCACGCCGGAGGATCAGGTTCTTCCCGGGCTCTATCACGATGGATCAACATTATCGGTTCATGAAAACCCTCTTGGAGTTGGCGCAATGAAATCAAAGCCATCCAGAAAACCAGCAAAATCCTCGTTGGCGAAGACGAAGGCCCCCAAATCTGCGCCAAAAAAGCCCCGCACAAAAGCGAAACTTCTGGACGACTCGCAGCTCGACGTGTACTTCCGGCATCTGTTTGAAAGCTCGCCGGAGGGAATTGTCACTCTGGACAAGAGCGGAATCGTTGTCGACGCGAACGAAGCGTTCTTGACGCTCTTCGGTCATTCTCTTCAAGAGATCAAAGGCCTGGAGTTGGACGATCTGATTGTCCCCGAGAATCTCTCGGATGAGGGGAAGACTCTCTCCCGCCGGGTCTTGAAGAACGAGACCATCGAGACTGAGACGGTCCGGAAGCGAAAAGACGGGACGTTGATCCACGTTTCGATTCTCGGCACTCCGATCATGGTTGGCAGCGACCGGATCGGGATTTTTGGCATCTACAGAGATATTTCGAAACACACGCTCGCCGAAGAAGCCCTGCGGGAAAGCGAGGCGCGCTATCGCGTGATTGTGGAGAGCGCCCAGGATATCATCTACAGTACTGATTTGACAGGCCGCTTCGTCTACGCGAATCCCAATGCATTGCGGGCAACCGGCTACTCCGAACAGGAAATCATCGGGACGAAGTATCTTGATCTGATACCTGAGTACTTCCGGAAAAGGGCGGAGTTGTTCTACCGGAGTCAGGTCAAGACGAACCGGGCGAGCACGTATTTCGAGTTTCCGACGGTCAGAAAAGATGGAAAAGAGATCTGGCTGGGTCAGATTGTGCAGGTTATCAAGCGGGAGGGAAAAACTGTTGGCATCCAGGCGATCGCCCGGGACGTCACCGAACGCAGGCGCATCGAAGAGGAACTGCGGGAAAACCAGAAACGGTTGAATACTGTCGTCGACACGGTCAATGAAGGGATCACCTTCAGCGACGAAGGCGGGCATTTCGAAGTCTTCAATACCACGATGGAAAAGCTCACGGGCTACTCGATCAGCGAGGCGAATGCGGGGGATTTCAGCAAGCTGATCTACCCTGATGCCGCAGCCCGGCAACAGGCGCTCGATGGATTGAAAGAGCTGCTGGAGAAACGTGAAATTTATGACGCTGAAACAACGATCACGACGAAGTCGGGGGAATTGAGAACCCTGCTGGTGACGACAAAACTTCTCCACGCAAACGGCCGCACAATGTTCCTCAGCGCATACCGCGACATCACCGATCGCAAGCGCATGGAAGCGAGCCTCGAAGCCAACAGGGCATGGTTGGAGGCCATTTTCGACAACGTCGGCGTCGGGGTGAGCGTCGTCAACATCGACGGACGTTATCTCCAGGCAAACAAATGGTGGACGGATCGCCTTGGTTACACGATAGCCGAACTCCTCCAATTGACGAGCATCGATATCACTCATCCGGGCGATGTTGCAATCAGCAAGGCTCAGACGGGAGCCCTGGTGCGCGGAGAAGTGAAGCACTATGAGCTTGAGAAACGGTACGTCTGCAAGAATGGAGAGATCTTCTGGGCGAGCATTGCTGTGTCGCCTATCCGGAGGTTGGACGGTTCCCTGGAAGCCGTCGTGGGAATCATCTCAGACATTTCGGAGCGGAAAAGGACGGAACGACAACTCCGGATGCTTGCACATAGTATCATGAGCGTGTCCGAGTGCGTCACCATCACAGATCTCGACGACAAGATCATCTTTGTGAACGACGCATTCCTCAAGACGTATGGGTATCAGGAGTCCGAAGTCATCGGAAAGGATATCGCAATTGTCCGGTCGGAGAACAATGCGCCGGAGGTGGGAAAGAGTATCAGCACGGGGACGATAAGCGGCAGCTGGGAGGGCGAACTTATGAACCGGCGGAAAGACGGGAGAGAATTCCCGATCCGCCTCTCTGCGACAATCCTCCGAGGCGACCGGGGCGAACCGGTCGCTCTCGTCGGCGTTGCGACGGACATTACGGAACGACGGAGGGCCGAGAATGAACTGCTTCAGAGCGAAATCCGGTTTCGCGAGATGTTTGACGATGCCCCAATTGGATATCATGAACTGGATTTGGAAGGGCGCATCACGCGTGTGAACCGCACCGAGCTCATTGCCTTAGCCTATACAGCCGAAGAGATGCAAGGGAGGCACGCGTGGGAATTCATCGAAGAACAGGAGGTGTCTCACAAGGCAGTGTTGGAGAAGCTCGCTGGAATAAGGCCCCCCGGCCGGAACGTCGAACGGACGTACCTCAAGAAGGATGGATCCAGAATGCCGGTTCTGTGTCAGGACCGGCTCCTACGTGACTCGGACGGCAGGATCTCAGGCATCCGGACGACCGTTCAGGACATCACCGAGCGAAAGAGAATGGAGGAGGAGCTGAAGAGCGCCAAGGAGACGGCTGAAGCGGCTACGAAGGCAAAGTCGGAATTTCTGGCCGTGATGAGTCACGAGATTCGAACGCCGATGAATGGCGTGATCGGCATGACGGATTTGCTGGCCCAGACGGATCTCAATCCCGAGCAGGCTGATTTCGTCGATACCATACGCGTCAGCGGAGAGGCGTTGCTTACCGTGATCAACGACATTCTCGACTTCTCGAAAATCGAATCCGGGAAGATTGAGCTTGAAGAAGCGCAGTTTGATCCGAGAGCCTGCATCGAGGAGGTGTACGATCTGCTTTCACAGAAGGCGTCGGCAAAGAACCTTGATCTGCTGTACTGGATCGATCCCGAAGTCGCATCCGGAATCCTCGGCGATAAGTACCGGCTTCGCCAGATCCTGTTCAACCTTGTTGGAAACGCGATCAAGTTCACGGAAAAAGGGGAAATCTACACCTCGGTTGCACTCAAGTGGAGGATTGGAAAGACGTTCGAGCTTCAGTTCTCTGTCAGAGATTCGGGAATTGGAATTCCCGGTGACAAACTCGACAGGCTGTTCAAGGCATTCACGCAGGTGGATTCCTCGACCACCCGCCGCTATGGTGGGACCGGGCTTGGACTTGCCATCTCGATGCGTCTCGTAGAACTGATGAAAGGAAAGATCTGGGTGGAGAGTGAAGAAGGGAAGGGATCGACCTTCTATTTCACGATTCAATCAAGCGTGCCACCCACGTCTGCGATCCTTCCCGAGGTCTACATGCGTGGCAAGGATGTCAAGATTGCCGGACGACGGATTCTGCTTGTCGATGACAATGCGACGAACCTGAAGATCCTGAAAGAACTCTGTCAGCACTGGCAGCTCATTCCCCGGACGACGCAGTCTCCCGCCGAAGCCCTGGAATGGATAAGGAAGGGAGATCCGTTCGATCTCGGGATTCTCGACATGCAGATGCCAGACATGGATGGTGTTCAGCTTGCCCGCGAAATCCGATCGCTCCGTCCCAAAGAAGCGCTTCAGTTGATTCTTCTTTCCTCGCTCGGATCGGCAACCAAAGAAGGCGGCATCTTCTATGCCGAGGTCTCGAAGCCGATCAAACAATCACAACTCTATAATGTGATCAATGATGTGCTGAGCGGCCACGAGTCAGTCGCCGCACGCCGCAAGGTGAAACCGGAGCTCGCTGCTCCGGCCCAGTCTCCAATAAGCATCCTCGTAGCGGAAGATAATGCCGTGAATCAGAAGTTGATCCTGCGCATTCTGCAACAACTGGGTCAGGCCGCGGATGTTGTTCCCAACGGTCTGGAAGTCCTGAAGGCTCTGGACAAGAAATCGTACGACCTGATTTTCATGGACGTGCAGATGCCCGAGATGGACGGCCTCGAAGCGAGCAGGCGGATTGTGAATACGAGAAAGCCGGAGAACAGGCCAAAAATCATCGCCTTAACCGCCGACGCCATGTCGGAAGACCGGCAGAAGTGCTTCGACGCCGGAATGGATGACTACTTGAGCAAGCCGGTGCATATGGATGATGTCGCTGCGATTTTGAATCAATGGCATCCGCCGCCCAGAAAGCAGGCGGAGACACCGAAAGAGGAGGAGTCGAAAGAATTTCTTGAGTTCGAGCAAACGGTGCTGCTGCGCCTGAAGGAGTTCGGTGTCGCGGGGGACCCTGCATTCGTCGTCGGTTTGCTCGAGGAATTCGTCAAGAACGCGCGACAGCTGATCGGAGAGGCATCGGCTGTCCATGCTCGTCGCGACAGCGAACGACTTGACTACATTTCCCACACGTTGAAGGGGAGCTTCACGACGTTCAACCTCGCACCGCTGGTTGCTCTCGCCGCCGCCATCGAGCTGCGGGCCGAGCGGAAAGAGCTTGACGGGCTTGATAAAACTCTGGAGGAGTTGCGGACGCAGTTCGAGAACGTGTTTCCTCATTTGATGACCCTGAAAGAGAAGCTGATGAGGCAGTCGGGAAGTTAGATAGGTGCGCCCAGGTAACTCAAAACTGGAAACTCTAGACTCCAAACCTTAAACCTTGAACCTGGAACTTGAAACTGCTTAGACCCAGCCTTGATATTCCATGAATGACTTCAACCCGAACAGAAAAGAGTACGACCCGCGGATGCATTCGGCGGAACATATACTGAACCAGACCATGATTCGGATGTTCAATTGTGGACGTGCTTTCAGCGCGCACATTGAGAAGAAGAAATCCAAATGCGACTATCGTTTTGACCGGGATCTCACTCCGGATGAAATCGCCTCTATAGAGAAGACGGTGAACGACATCATTGGATTGGACCTGCCGATCAAGGAGTCCTTCCTGAGCAGAACAGAAGCTGCGAAGAGAGTTACACTGACGAAGCTCCCCGAGGACGCTGGAGATACAATTCGAGTTGTCACCATTGGTGATTATGACGCATGTCCTTGCAGCGGTCCCCACGCCTTATCTACAAGAGAGATCGGAACCTTCAAGATTGCATCGACGGCTTTTGAAAATGCCGTCCTGAGGATTCGATTCAAGCTGGAAGGAATCTGAAATGAAAAGGTGCTTGCTCTACGTTGCCCTGATGTCGCTGTTTGCCGGAATTTCACTGCTTCACGCTCAGCAGCCAGATCGGGGCAGGGAGGACAGCACGATCGCGGTCGCAAGAGCGTTCGTCGGTATGTTTGTGAACGGAGAGGATGCAAAATGCGTTGCGCTCTTTGATACCACCATGAAGGCGCTCATGCCTGAGTCGAAGGTGAAGGAAGCCCGGGACAGTGTCTTCGTACGTTTCGGGTCGTTCAAGAACCAGCTGCAGACAAAGACACAAAAGTACATGGTGTATGATATTGTGTTTGTCACGTGCCAGTTCGAGCGCGACCGCGCAGACGTACGGGTAGTCCTTGATGCATCAAGGAAAGTTGCCGGATTGTTCTTTTCCAGGACTCTGGCCGAATACCGGGCGCCCGCTTATGTCAAACGTGAGACATTTCGGGAAGAAGAAGTACTCGTGGGAAGCGGTAAGTGGGCCCTGCACGGAACACTGACGCTGCCAACGCGTGCGAAATCATCCTCTGCAATTGTGCTGGTCCACGGGTCCGGCCCCAATGATCGTGATGAAACGATCGGTCCCAACAAGCCGTTTCGTGATCTCGCCTGGGGTCTGGCTTCGAATGGTGTGGCTGTCCTGCGCTACGAAAAACGGACGAAGGAGCACGGTCCCAGTCTGATTGAAATCAAACAAACTTTCACCGTCAAGGATGAAACCATTGATGACGCTCTCGCGGCTGTCGAACTGCTCCGAAAGACGGAAGGGATTGACACGAGCCGCATCTTTGTGCTTGGCCACAGTCTCGGCGGCATGCTTGTGCCGAGGATCGGAATGGGGGATCCCAATATCGCGGGATTCGTTGTCCTTGCAGGTGCAACGAGACCTCTCGAGGACCTCCTCGTCGAGCAAACATCGCATATCCTCTCGCTGAGTGGCGTGACAGCCGTTCAGCAGAAGAAACAGGTTGCAGAGATCGAAACGCAGCGAGACAGGGTCAAGAAGTTGACGAAGGCCGACGCTGCATCTGCAGACAGCTATTTCGCTGCCCCCGCTTCTTATTGGATTGACCTGCAGGGGTACGATCCTCCTCGGGTTGCTCAATCGCTGAAGATGCCTCTCTTGATTCTTCAGGGGGAGCGTGATTACCAGGTCACAATGAAAGATTTCGATCGGTGGAAGGCCGCGTTGCAGGGGAGGAAGAGCGTGACGTTCAAATCCTACCCCAGGCTCAACCATTTGTTCCTCGAAGGGGAGGGAATAAGCGGACCGGCGGAATACGAGAACGTTGGTCA
>QYQB01000222.1 GCA_007280275.1 bacterium
TCTTCGGCGTCCGCCCCGGTTCCCCTTTTCTCTTCACCATCCCCGCGACCGGCGAGAAACCGCTGCGATACGAAATAGCGAACCTGCCGGCGGGACTGACGCTGAATCCGCAGTCCGGCCAGATCACCGGGGTGCTTCAGAAACGTGGTGAATACAATACGGTTTTCAAGGTGTCGAACAATCACGGCGTCGCGACGCGGCCATTCAAGATCGTGTGTGGTGACAAGCTTGCCCTGACGCCGCATATGGGATGGAACAGCTGGTACGTCTGGGAAACGCACGTCAGCGACAAAATCATGCGGGATGCGGCAGACGCGATGGTGAAAACCGGTATGATCGATCACGGATACATGTACATCAACATTGATGATTGCTGGGCCGTCGTTCCTGGCTCACGCGACTCCGTTCTCGGGGGCAACCCTCGCACCGCAGAAGGGCGTATCATCCCGAACAAGCGCTTTCCGGACATGAAGGGGTTGACAGACTACATCCATGCAATAGGACTCAAGGCGGGAATCTACATCTCTCCCGGACCCACAACATGTGCCGGATATGCGGGCTCGTTTCAGAATGAAAAACAGGATGTCAAACAGTTCGTCGAATGGGGATACGATTTCCTGAAATATGACTGGTGCTCGTACGACAAAGTTGCCACCAGCCACAGCATCGACAACCTTCAAAGACCGTACCTCCTGATCGGTGAAATACTCAAGAGCCAAAAGCGCGACATCGTGCTAAACCTGTGCCAGTACGGCATGGGGAATGTGTGGGAATGGGGAAAAGCGGTCGGCGGAAACAGCTGGCGCACTGCGGGAGATCTTGGCGGTTCATTCGAAGGAATTGCAGCAGCATTGTTCAGAGATGGCTTCGACGTCTACTCGAAAAACAAACTGCACGTCTACGGCGGCCCCGGTGGATGGAATGATCCCGACTACCTGTTGCTCGGCTACCTCAGCAACTGGAAGGGCCAGACTGTCCCGACGCCGCTGACCCCGAATGAACAATACACGCATGTATCCCTCTGGGCGCTGGTCGCTGCCCCGTTGATCTTCAGCGGCGATATGACTCGCCTCGACGAATTCACACTCAGCCTGCTGATAAACGATGAAGTGATCGAGGTCGATCAGGATCTTCTGGGAAAACCAGGCTATCGGGTATTCAAAGACGATGACCTTGAGGTATGGACACGGGAGCTTGAAGACGGCTCGAAGGCGGTCGGTCTCTTCAATCGTGGTGAGTTTGAAACGACGGTCACCGCCAAATGGTCGGACGTGGGCGTCTCGGGAAAACAACGTGTGCGCGATCTATGGCGTCAACAGGATATTGGAATATTCAAAGGCGAGTATTCCGCACAAGTCCCGCGTCACGGAACCGTCCTCGTTCGCATCTGGCCGGCGAACTGATCCGCTTCCAATTGTCGGTCGAGATGCTATCTCGACCACTCAGCGGGCGAGACAAATCTCGCCCGCTTTGTTCTTACCAGAACACAACAAAGAACCCGATTACCCCCGCAATCACTGCAGCCCCCAGCCAAAGCACCTGCGGCGAGGTGTGCAGTTCAATCTCTCTTTTCACAGGCAACTCGACCGGAGATTTCAGCGGCCACACCGCAGTAATCACTCCCATCAGAAAAACTACAGCTGCAAATGTGATCGCCATCCGGTTGAGATAAGCAATCTCCGAGAACTGCCAGTGCAGGAAACCGTAGATTGGAACACAGGCCAACAACGCCGTTACTCCGGCCGCGGGAGGCGCTTTCTTGACGATAAAACCAAAGACGAATGCTGCGAGGATCCCGGGAGAGATGTAACCCTGAAATTCCTGTATGTACTTGAACACACCGCCGAATTTCGGATCAGAGATTTGCGGAGCAAGCATGCAGCCAACCAGCACGAACAGGACAGTCATCACTCTCCCAATTGCGACGAGCGACTTCTGTGATGCCTCTTTCTTCCAGTGCCTGAGATACAGATCCATCGTGAAAATCGTCGACGCCGAGTTGAGAACTGATGCCAGCGTGCTGATGACTGCACCGGCGAGTGCGGCGAGTATGAATCCTCTCATCCCAGCCGGCACCAGATTGCGGAGGAGCGTCGGATAGGCTTGATCCGGAGAACTGATCTGATGTCCATACAACTGCACGGCCATGATGCCGGGAAACACGATGGCGAACGGGACAATCAACCAGAGTGCTGCGGCGAAGATGATGCCAAGCTGACCCTGGCGCAGGTCCTTGGCGGCCAGCGTCCTCTGGACAATGAACTGGTTGAGACCGCAGTAATAGAAATTCGGAATCCAGAGTCCCAGGATAAGCACGGTCCATGGGATCTCAGGATGATTTGCTGGCAGAACCATATGGAGCTTGTCAGCGCTGCCACTCAGGAAATTCCCGACGCCGCCAAGGGCAACGAAACCGAGCACCATCGTCAGGATGCCGCCGACGAGAAGGCCGGAACCCTGAATGAGGTCAGCCCAGGCAACCGCTTTCAGTCCACCCCACGTGGCATAGAGCGCGGCAACAAACCCAATGAACCAGATTGCCTGCGACAGGTCGACATCGAAAATTGTGTGAAAGGTCAGTCCGCCTGAATAGAGCACAGCGGTCGAGGTGACGGTAACATAGATGATGAGCGTGAAGACCGCCATGATCCCGCGGGCCGCGGCGTTGTATCGATACTCCAGATACTCGGGAATCGTATAGACTCCTGCTCTGAGAAACCTCGGGAGGAAGAAGATTGCAACGAAGACAATCGTTACCGATCCGAGCAGTTGAAACCCCGAGACCGCCAAGCCAACATTCCCAGCCCCCTGACCGCTCATGCCGACGAACTGCTCAGTCGAGATGTTGGCGGCAACAATCGAAAATCCGATGAGATACCACGTAAGCCCCCGTCCGGCAAGGAAAAAGTCTTCGGAATCCTTCTCTTTCCTGCTCTTTGCCATGCTCAAGGCAACGACAGAACCGATGAAGACCAGAAAAACTGCGGTGTCGAAAAGGGTTAGTGTCACGTTGGCCTTTCTTCGGGGAGAAGCATTGGCTGGATGTTTTCGGATGGAACGTTGTTACTATGATGAACCTCGAGGAGCAGGTTCACGATGGACGATGTCCCTCGATGCGAATAACGATGCTGCCGACTTGAACCTGTCCAACAAAGAATCGGCTCTATTGACGGGTTGCTTTAACGGACCACAGTTTCTTCGCAACTCTGTCCAATTCGTTCCCAATCAACTTCGGGTCGAGCGTTTTCTCCGGCTCGTTCTCAAAGACGGCGTAGGGAATCTTGAAGCCTTTGACCTCGATGAACTGAGGATCCTTCGCTTCGAGCTTTTCCCAGTCGTTCGTCTTGTAGTAGAACTTCATCTTCTCGTCCGGCAGGGAATGAAACAGGATCGAATCCTCCTGCCCTTTGCGCGCACGACGGTGGTTCTTGCGTACAGATTCCTCATACGAAACCCTGATATACATCAGGTGCACCCGTCGGAGTATGTCTTCATGCAAATAACTCAATGCCTCGTAGATCCCATTCTCGCCCCCTCGGGCAAATTCGACGAGTGTTGTCTTTTTGTCGTGAAAGTTCGGATCACGGGCAAGCTTCTTTCTGTACTCGAGATTGATCCGTTCCATATAGAGGTTCCAGATGAAATGATCTTTGAACCAGTATTTTTCGTCCGTCCAGATGCGCGGCTTGCCATGCTTCGTCAACATGTCGTCGATCTCGAACGTCTCCCACACATACACGAAATCGTCCAGTTCCTCGAAATCCGCAATGTGGAACCTCTCCAGCCGCTCCTTCGGATCTGCCTTTTTTAGGAAATCGATGACTTCGGACTTGCCGGCCGCGGGTCGGCCCGTAATGATCAGGATAGGAAAGTTGTTCATGCTCACTCCGTGATTGAATTACTTGATTTCTTTGAACGGCCTGTCTACTTTCGCTTCAATGGTTTTCAGTTCGCGAACTCTCTTCTCCACTGCGTTGAACACCGTCTTATTCATGTATGTCAACTGTGGGGGGTCAATCCCGAGATATCGCTTCGCTTCGCCCATCAGATAATCGCTTGCAGCCCCCGTGTACGTGGCATTCTCGTCCACCGGCTTTCCGTTGATGAGAAGTCTCAGAATCTCGATGTTCCCGGAGGCGTCTTTCTTCCATTCGCACGAGAGGCCGGCAATGATGATACCGGGACGGCCCTTGAGATAATGCAGCGCCATGTCATGAACCTGCTTTCCCGTGAGATCGAACTTCATCAACAGATTCCTGAACGGGAGCACCTCAAACAGATCTTGTTTCGTGATCGGTCCGGGGGAAAGCCGTTTCCGGATGCCTCCGTTGTTCATGAACCCCAAATCTGCGTGAGCCCCGTCGCGTTGTGCGGCCGCGAGGAAGGCCCCGAGTCCGGCTCCCGACTCATCACCTTTGGCTTCACTGACCCACGTGCCGATTACCTGGTCGTATTCCTTCTTGATTTCTGTATTGAAGGAATCCACCAGGGCGGTCACCGCAGTTTTCCTGTCAGGATGATACCAGAGCTGATTGAGACTCCCGTCCCACGTCGTCACTGCTTTGTTCTCGACTGTCAGGTCCAGCACACCGAGGTTCTCACAGTTGGACCCCGCCTGGGCAATGATGACACCATTGATATACTTTGGTTTCTTCAGCCGGGTGTGCGAGTGTCCGCCGATGATCACATCCAGTCCCTTGACGCTGACGGCAAGAACCGAATCGTCATCGACGCCCGTGTGCGTGAGAGCTATCACCAGGTCGGTCTGCGGACGGAGAAGACCGATCATCCTTTTTGCCTCGGCGATATATGGGAGCAACTTCACTCCCTTCGCACTGTTCACGCTGACGAGATTGTAGTACTCCTGCGACATCACTCCAAAGATCCCTATCTTCAGTCCGTTTTTCTCAACGATGATGTATTCCTTCTGTGTGATGGGGATCCCGGACTTTTCATCGACGAGGTTTGCCGTGAACACCGGAAACTTCGCGATCGAAGCGAGCTTCAGGAAGTTCGCATACGAGATATCGAAATCGTGATTCCCCGGTTCCCATCCTTCGTATCCCATCAGGTTCAGCATTTCAACGAGGGCACCCCCTTCCGCCCCTTTGTACACCCGATCGGTAATCGGGTTCCCCGTCATGAGATCGCCCGCATCGAGCAGGAGCGTGGCGGTTTTGGTCTTCCTCACACTGTCGATCGCGAACGCAAGCTCGTTGAATCCGCCGACGAGGGGCTTCGGTGTAGTCCTCACCCAGTATGCCTCGTGCGGAAGAAAGCTCGCATGCATGTCGTTCGTGTGGAGAATCGTGATCTGCTTCGGTTGCGAGAGAATCGGCAGGACAAAGAGAAGCAGGCCCGCGGCGAGGAATAGGAGTCCCCTGAGAGATTTTGGATATGAGGAAGCCATAGAATTATGTCACTGGATTGGTGAAGGGATGGTGAGCATTGGGAACGTAAGATAGTGAGAAAAATGTTATCTTGGAACATTCGCAGACCGTAATCGTACGCATTATCTTTCACTCAACAATCAAGGCCTCAGACTTCATGAAGCGCATCTTCTCTCTTCTCGTCGTTATGCTTATGTGCGCCATCGGCTTTCTTCAATCGGCCGAACGGCCCAGACTCGTGATCTTCATCTCCATCGACCAAATGAAGGCAGAGTATCTCGAAAGGTACAGGGGCGAATTCACTGGTGGATTCAAGCGTCTCCTGGAGGAGGGGGTGGTCTTCGCGAATGCTGACCTGAACTACGCTCCCAGCGAAACAGGCCCCGGGCATGCCTCACTCGGGACCGGAGCCTATCCTGCACACAGCGGAATAATCTCGAACGAATGGATCGATCCAAAATCGGGCAAAGAGATCTACTGCGTTGACGATTCGATAGCAGGAAAGGTCGATGGAGAAGGGGGCGGGTATTCACCACGAAATCTCGTCATTACGGGGCTTGGAGACTGGTGGAAGCAGGCCGCACCGGCCTCAAAAGTGATCTCGGTTTCCATCAAAGACAGGGCTGCGATCCTTATGGGAGGTCAGCATCCCGACTATGCGTACTGGTACGACAGGAAAACGGGACACATGGTGACGTCCGACTACTACATCCGTCATGCGCCAGATTGGGTGAAAGCATTCAATGCGGAAGATTGGGTTCAGCGCAACATGCCCGATACGTGGATAAAACTGCTGCCCGAATCGGTTTACTCCAAGTACGGAACCGACCAGATGCAGGGAGAGCAACAAACGGATGGCTCGACTTCGTTCCCGCACACCTACCCACGCGAGAAGAAGAAGTCACTGCTTCCGTCCGGCCCATTCGGCGACACGATGGTGCTCGATTTTGCCCGCTCGGCTGTTCGGTCCGAGAAACTGGGCCAACGGGGAGTAACGGACCTTCTTCTCGTCAGCCTCTCGTGCACAGACTACGTGGGCCATGCCTACGGAGGAAATAGCCACGAGTCGATCGATCAACTCGTTCGGCTCGACCGATCTCTCGGTGATTTCATAGCGGACATGGAAAAGACGGTGGGTGCAGGCAACGTGTTCGTCGCATTGAGTTCAGACCACGCCGCCATGCCGTTGCCGGAATACCTCACCGCGATCGAGCACCGATCCGCGCGCCGGGTTCTTGTTCAAGAAGACATCTATCCAAAAGTCGAGGAGCTTGATCGGAAGCTTCAGAAGCAGCTGGGCACGACAGAACACATCATCGTATCGAAAGCCTTTTTGAACTACGCCGCCGCGACGAAGGCTCACGTCGATTCCACCACGCTCGAGCACCGCGTCCGTGAAGGACTGCTGCGAATTGATGGAATTGCCGATGTCTTCTTCCGTCGCGAGATCATCAACGGCGCAAGTCGCAACCGACCATACCTCGCCTACTTCCAGCGGGGCTACTTCCCGCTGCGCGGCAAGGACTTTCTCATCCTTCCCTGTGAGTATTGTCTCTTCACGAGTTCAAAAACTGGAACGACTCACGGAACTCCCTACAAGTACGACACGCACGTCCCTGTGCTCTTTTGGGGAAAGGATCTCAATCATAAGGGGAACAGGATCGCCCGCGCAGTCCACACTGTCGACATCGCCCCGACGATAGCCAGGTACTTCGGAGTGCCGTACCCATCAACCGTCGACGGCAAACCGTTGAAAGAAATTGCGCGATGAGTCCTGCCTCATCGAAGCGGTCTTTTGGGAGGTCGTGTTCTTGATGGTGTGGAGTGCCTGAAGAGGATCGTACCGGGGGGGGTAGAAGCACACTACGGTGTATTCGAAGTCATTCTCTTGAAAAGGACCTGCTGGCGTTCAGCGTTCCCCTTCAATCATCTTTCATCTCGTCGATCTTCTCACCCCCATCGGGCATCGTCACGCCCAGATCTTCCAGACCATTGAGATAGTCCGGCGGGACAAGAGACTCTTCCTTCTTCTCTTTTCTGTGACGCTTCATATCCCTCATCAGGTACCATATGATCGTCACACAGCAGGCGACAACAGCGAGACCAAGAAGCACATTTGTAGCGAGCAACCAGAATGTCTTTGAAATCAGAAGACCGGTCATGATGCACGCTCTTGAGTGATGCAGTAATTTCGGAGGGTTCGAGCGGTTCTCACCCCTCAAATATTGAGCAATTCTTATACCGTTGGCGGGTTACCACTATGCAACTGCATTCCTCCCGGATGTTGGGCTTTCCGTGTATCCTCAACTTCAGATCCGACACACTTCACAATCATTGACGAAATGGTGAACGGAAGTGTTGTACGCTGCCACAGAGCCTATTGTTGTTATGCAGATGCATAGAAGAAATATCCAGCAGTGATTTTCACTTTCTTTTGTTCATCGGGTACTCTACATTGGGCTCGTGCTGCCGAACA
>QYQB01000276.1 GCA_007280275.1 bacterium
TCGATAAGTTTCAAAAATTTCATTCTTCCTTCGTGCCTTGGGGTCTTCGAGGCTAGTATTTCATCGAGAACGAACTAAGACAAAACTACCATAGTTGTTGGCGAAAGGCAAGGGCGATCAAGCCGGGGTCAGATCCATCGCTGATGGAGGCTTAAGTAAGAGACTACTCGTGGGTGGTGGGAAACCCGAGTTCGACTCTCCATTATCCTCCTTAAGAGCCGCTCGAGATTGCGAACATCGGATAGCTCACACTCCCAGATGGAGAACACTTTCCAACCCGACTTGGTCAGGGAGCGTACGTGTTGTTGATCGCGATCCTTGTTTCGTTGGATTTTGGGCAGCCAATAATCTCGATTCGACAGCGGTTTGCGTCGACCATCAGCGCACTTCGGGCAGCCGTGCCAAAAGCACCCGTGAACGAATACGCACATTCGCCTTCTGACAAAGACCAGGTCGGGTTTTCCGGGAAGTGATGGAACATGAAGACGGTAGCGGCATCCGGCTGAGTGCAGATATTTCCGAACACACAACTCGGGCTTAGTATTTTTGCCCCGGATTCGCGACATCATCCTGCTTCGAGTACTTGCGGAAACGCGATCCACGATGATTAGATCAGCTTTACAGAAATTGGCGGGGCGATTGCCGCTAGGTCTGAAAGGCCGAGAGGCACGAAGTTTAGCTGCTTGCGGGTAAGAATCTCCGACCGAATATAGTCGTTGAAGAGTACACAGGGGACGTGGACACCGGGTTGGAGGCCACCGTGTTGTGAGAACGATCTGCTAGCGGCGCCGACAGACGTGTCCGCGGCATCCATGTTGAACTCACCGTTCTTGCATTGAACTGAAACAATTGGCCGATGGGGTACGGTGCCTAAAGGAAGTAACCACAAGATATCGAACCCGCCATCTTTTTCCATCCCAAGTAATACTGGCCGACTGAATCCCAAGGTATTCAAGTATTTATTGAACTCCACTTTCTTCTTCTTCCGATCACGGGGATGACCGACACGGTGGATGGATCCTGTCGTGCGTATACCGATCCGATGGGCTACACGGCATTCGAAATCGCGCGATCGCTTGCCGATGGTACGGATCCCCCGCATTTCATTGACAAACGATAAGAACTCAGAATCTACGGCAGTGAACCTGCCCATATCTGGTAAATACTCGAACGGCAGTTTGGCCCCCTTTGCTTTGAAGTGGGACTCTAGTTTCTTGACCGCACCTCGAACCGTATCCTCCATGCTAAGTGTCTTCAGCTCCTTCATCAAAGCTGCCAAGAGTGGCGAGTCCGCCTCGTTCGTTTGGAGATCCCCATGTGTTATCACCTTCAATTGGGCAGCAGACAATTCCTCAGCGACCACCTCGAAAAACTCAAAAAGCGGTGTTGGCATCACTGCACCTTGCCGACGAACTTTTTGACGGCCCCATCGAACTTCTTGAAGAATTCCAATAGGCGCGTACTCTCCTCATCCCTGCTTCCCTTGAAAAGCTTCTTGATTAAGACCCCCATATTCTTTGTCATCTTGAACAAACGGTCTATGCTCTCCTGGCGTGAGTCAACGTAGATTTCTGCTTCTTCCAGTGTCCGACCCGATCGCAATGCGGCTGTAGCTCTCTCTGAGCTAAGCACCTTGCCTAATGTCGAAAGATCTCGCGTATCGTCGACGATCCTCTTGGATGCATCGCGAGCGCCGTCTCTCATCTTCGGCCCGTAAATGTCCGCGAGAAGCAAACTAAGGTTTTTCTTATCGCAGCCTTTTATTTCGAGCGTATTCGAATCGACATCGAGTTGGAGAAACTTCTTGATCCCAGTTCGGCTGAGCGCCTCCGCCAACATCCAAAAATCGGCTCCTGCAGTCATCGGCACATCGGCATCCTTGAGAAGCCTGTATGGGACAAGGAAACGCCGAGCGTCCCCCTTCTTCATTTGGGTTTCCTTGATAACTTTGTCCAAACCGCCGGGTAATCTGCTGGCACGGTCGAGCCACTGCGCTTTACTAATGGGAGGCCAATCCCGAAAACCAAGCATATGACGGACTCCCAGATAGACACGCATCTCGTTTTGCTGTTGTTCGTCTGGCCTCTCAGGGAACACGAGAACCGGTATTTTTTCTAAGTCTGAGACCCGTCCTTTGTACTTATCAGGATTCGCCCGGATTTCTCTTATGGCAGCAAGCCGCCGGTTACCCTCAATGACCATGAGTCGGCCACCATTGCGCTTCACTACGAGTGGTTCGTAGTCAATGAAACCGTTTGCCAGAAAAGAATCCACGAGCTCTGATGCAAAATACGGCTCCCTGAAGAGTTCTTTCTGAATGTTCTCCTGTTTGCTACTTACTAAGAGACCTGCGAATCGGGGGTTAGTCGGATCGAAATCCAACAAATCAGGAGAAACATAATCAAGGGTTGTTTCGTGTTCAAGAATCTTGGGCATAGCTGTTCACCATAAGATGTTCAAGTTCTTCACAACCGCCTCAAACAGCGGCGGGGGTACCGCATTCCCGATCATTTGGAAACGCTCACGAACAGACCCCCGCTTCCATAAAAACTTGCGAGGAAAGCCTTGCAGGGCGGCACACTCACGGTAAGCCAACCTGCGTGCCGGTCCATTCTGAGAGAATACCCATTTGTCTGTGTGAATGCGCCTCAACGGCGGGCTCATTGGATGCAGAGGCACATGCCGCCAATGGCCCACGATGCACGGGCTCGGTTCGTCCCAATCGTGGCGGCGCCTCCGAGAGAGATAGTACCAATGGAACGGTTCGTCATTAAACTCACCCTCAGGCCATTGAGGCAGTCCTTCCAAGACATCGCGCTGTGTGATTAGCTTGCGGTGGGTCCTCTCACCAAATTGCGCGGCGGGAAATCTGTAATCGAAATCCAAATCCGAGCGGATTCCAACGATGAAGACGCGCCTCCTGCTCTGAGCGACGCCATAATCTTGTGCATTCAGGACCTGCCAATTCACCCGGTAACCAGCTAACCGATATCTGCGAAGCTGATTGCTTAGCAGTTTCCTGTTCTCGCCAAAGGCCATTCCAATAACGTTCTCAACCACGAAAGCTCTTGGGGTGAGGACGCGCAAAACGCGGTCAAACTGCTGGTACAGGTAGTTGATCTTGTCCTCAGAGTTTCGCCGCCCGCCTTGTGTGAATCCTTGGCATGGATAACAGCCAACGAGAAACTCGGCATCGGGGAATTCATCGAAATCAGCAATGTCACCACATTCAATGAGAGTACCATTGTTGTCCCCATACGTCTCGCACGCCACTTTCGAAATATCATTCGCCCATACTATGTTATACCCCAACTTTTTCAGAGCGAGGTCGGAACCCCCACACCCGCTGAACAGCGAAATTGTTCGGACTTGTCTCATTGGCAATTCGAATGCGGCATGGCTTCAGGAGGAAGATTGGTCCAGAGTATGGAGTCAAAAGCGACGGGAACGCTCTGGATGGTTCTTAGGACTAACAGCCTTGTTTCGGCGACATTATTCATCAGTTCAATCTAGGACCAGGATGGGCCCGCCCCAATCGCTCGAAAGAAGTTACCAAAACGCATCTACAACCGCAACCGATTCACCTATCGCTCTATGCGCATCACTGGCGGCACTTCAGGAGGGCCGGCAGCCTGAACTTGAGATCAGGCTGTTCCTCCATTTCCGGCATGAGCCCAACAAAATCGCCCCATTGCACTGGCCGCGGCATTTTCTGAATCAGGCTTTTCTGTTCACATCCACAGCTCGTCTGCCGAAGCACGATAAACAAGCGGGACCTTTGCACCGACCGGTCGCAGATAAATTGTTGACTGCCCACGATTGAAATTTCAAGAATAGACTCATTTTCTCTTTACTCCGAAACAGCCAAGCCGGTTGCGAGGTGACACATCAAGAAGTGAATTGTGTGGATTTTTCCACGAATCCGTCCAGATTCACTGCCGCCGCGATCGCTTCGCTCTCCAGCCTGATTGCCTCGCGGAACGTCCTGTCAACAGAGGAAAGTGTGATTGTGGGGCTTTGATGTTGCCGAACTCGCCGTGAAAATCGCCATATCAATGAGCGCGAGGTCGTTCAGTTACAGATCTTGACTTCCCCGCACCTTCCCCCTACATTGATCCGCCACCACTCCTCCATAGTTTTCACTGTAGGATACGTCATGAACCTCCCGCTCTCGCTGCTTCTTACCGCCTTGATATTCGCGAATGTTGATGCCCAGGAAGTGTTTGTATCTCCAAGAGGAGATGATAGCAGCCCGGGCAGCATCGAAAAGCCATTTCAAACCCTCGAGCGCGCACGCGATGCTTCCCGCACGATCCACAAGACAACTCCGGTGAAAGGCCATCAACCCTTCACCGTCTGGCTCCGCGGCGGCACGTACCACCTTGCAAACACGTTTGAACTTACGCAGGACGATGCCGGCTTCCCCGGCGCCTCCGTGACATACGCCGCGTACGGTCACGAATCGGTTCGCCTCTCCGGCGGGATGAGCATCCCCCCTTCATCGTTTCGCCCTGCCTCTGATCCGGGCACACTTCTGCGTCTGCTGCCGGAATCACGGCAGCATGTCCTCCAGGCGGATCTCCGCGCGTTGGGCATACGCGACTTCGGCAAACACCGGCAATTCGGCCACGGGCTACCGGTGGTCCCGGCACCGATGGAACTGTTCTGGAATGATTCCGTGATGCAATTGGCTCGCTACCCCAATGCGGGGGCAATCGATATTGGCCGTATCATCGAACCGGGTTCGGTGCCCCGTAACGGCGACTACACGAACCGCGGCGGACGGTTCCGTTATACAGATTTGCGTCACGCACGCTGGGCAGGCAATGCCGATGTCTGGCTGCAGGGGTACTTCAACCACGGCTTCGCCGATGACAAGATCCGCATCGCCTCGATCGATACTGTCCGGCAAGAAGTGACCCTCAGTTCCCCCCACATGTACAGCCTTGCGAGCGGACAAAACTTCAATCAGTATGTCGCTCTCAATGTGCTGGAGGAATTGGATCAACCGGGTGAATGGTATGTTGATACTGCATCCGGACTGCTGTTCCTCTGGCCCCCGGGCGACATCATGGCTGCCCGTGTGAGCGTCTCCATCCTGGAACAACCGCTGATCGCTCTCGATAATACCTCCTATTGTACTCTGCGAGACCTCATCATCGAAAACGGAAGAGGACTCGGGATTTCCGTTGAAGGAGGAGCGCACAACCGGATCGTAAACTGTGTGGTGCGCAATGTCGGAACTGTCGGCATCATGATGGGTCAGGGTGCACGGCA
>QYQB01000080.1 GCA_007280275.1 bacterium
ATCTTGTACCCCTCAAAATCGGCAACTTTCGAAATCGGGTCGATCGTCCTTTCAGAAATGTCATCCCAGTACAACGTCACTCGCCGGTCACCAGGTACCGCTTTCAGTTTTGGAGAAGGTGGTGCTGCCGGACCCAGGAACTTGTTTTTGTAAAGTTTCTCCGCCATCGCCATGTTCTTTTTGAGGTTGTCCAAATCCTTCTCGGCTGAAACTGCTACCGTCGCCTTGAAAGACTGTCCCGGCTTCATGGTGAAGGGGCCGGTGGTTACATACATCGTCCAGTTGGTCGGCCCGGGTGATTTCCCGGCCTGGGTGAGACTGAAGTCATCAAAGTGCCTGTTTGAACCGTGGAAGTAGTCCGACACACCAGCCAGCAGGTTCTTGCTTGTCGGGTCACTGATCATTACCGGCCACATTTCGGCATCTGTGCCTGGAGTGACGCTCCCCGACAAGTCTCTGAAGAAGTGTGCATCTGTCACACCAAGATCGAACGGTGTTCCCAAAACGATCATACCGACATACCCTTGTTCCGGGTTTCCCGGGCTGGAACCGTTGTAATCGAATTGGTAGTACGCATTGTCAAATCCTTTTGGATTAATACCGGAATTGTATGACCCCCAGGTTTCTTCGAGGACATCTCCGAACTGAAAGTCCACGTAGTATCCAAACCAACAGCTATCCAGTGTTTTGTTCGAGTTGTTGGTAAGGGTGAGATCATAAAACTGGATATCCTCAGCGAACCTTCTTCCATAGCAGTACGCCTGGTCCTGGTATGTCATGCCGATTGTTACGGACGGACCCTGGGCTCTCTGATCATCCATGATGGCGTAAACTTCGCGGTCTGCAGCGAACTCACCGGGAACTTCTTTTCCGAAGGTCGGTGACTTCGGATCAATATCTGTTCTGAACTTGCCGGGCCAGAATCTCCAAATGTCCTTTTCCGCATCATACCAGGCGGCCTTTCGTACAACCAGGTCTCTATCCGACGGAGACAAAGACTCAAGCCTCCCCGTTGGCGCAGGATGCCACACCTTCAGCGTGTCATAGTATCCTTTCGGCCACGTGAGCGGTATATCGCTATGCGCCAGGCGAGGGGCTCCATCCGGCGCGAGCAATTCCGCAGGCTGATCTTCTGCATGGTACTTTCCCCGTGCGCCTTTTGGCGCGTTCCAATCCTCATTTCGAAATCG
This sequence comes from bacterium, assembly GCA_007280275.1. Classification (GTDB taxonomy): domain Bacteria; phylum Bacteroidota; class Ignavibacteria; order UBA10030; family UBA10030; genus UBA9647. Next base: position 1,191 of record QYQB01000080.1, read on the forward strand.
CGTATAGGTGTCCAGAACGTTTCCTTTGGTCCCGAACATGATCGAAAAGTCGTCGATCGCGTTCAGATCGACAGTCGATGATGCCATTCCTTTGCTCTTAGGCCACCGGAAATTGTAGATCAGATTCTGATAATAGGAATCGGTGATCATTCCCTGATTTCCAAGGATATTGATCAGCTCACCCTTATCAAGCACACCGAATGCATCATCTTCTGATGTCGTCACTTTGTTCAGCGATCTCATTTCCGTCGAGTCATCGACAACATGGTTCTGACCGAAGAGGAATTGATATGAGCCAACCAGCAGGATGAGAACGATGAGTTTGTTTTTCATAAGAATAGTCGTCGCAGTATTATTAGAAATCCATCCGAATGCCAACCTGAATTAGCCTACGGGTATCGACATTGCTGGGGTTTCGCATCCGATCCCTTGTTCTATTGTAGGCGGGACCCGCGTCCAAGGGAGCACCTGACGTATTCCACACGCTTGTAGCATTGATCCTATCGAAGATATTATTGGCGATGGCAAACATCGTGAATTTCAAATCACCTACATAGAATGAGCGCGCCAGGCGTACGTCAACTCTCTCGACGGTAGGCATTTGGCCGGAGTTCTTTTCGACCAGCAGATCATTGCTCTCTTCGGGAGCCTGAGGAGTGTACGGCAATCCGCTCGACGCCCGCACCACGACATTGAGATTTATATTCTCAAATGGATAGATGTCCGCGATTGATGGCCCAAACTTCTTTGGAAACTCGAACCCAAATGTGCCGTAGACGACGTGTGGACGGTCAAAATCCAAATAGAACACCCTCTTTGGCCTCAGCAGCGCCGATGCCCGGCGGTAGTCGTTAAACCCTTCCAACGGATCAGACTCATTCCCCTTGGCAATGGAATACGTGTAGTTTACATTGGCGAACCAATAGTCGCTGAGTCTCTTGTTGAACGTGACTTCAAATCCCTGCACTCCGCCATAGTTCGAATTGTCATACACCGTGTACTCATAGGGGAACACGGTGAGATAGGTGCTTCCCACCAGGTTGGTGATGTCTTTGAAATATGCACCGACATCGATAGAGTAGTCGGCTCCGAGTTCCTGTTTTACTCCGAATTCAAGAGCAACAGTCTTCTGAGGCTCGATCCCAGGGTTGCCGACAATTGCACCATCAAGTGTTGGATCTTTCAGAGTATAGAGCTCCGTGTAGTTGGGAATCTGGAAGAAGAGCCCATAGGAACTGTAGAAAACCGTTTTGTCCGTAATCGGAAACGCGATCCCGATCCGCGGACTAATCTGCTTTTTGGCGGGTGTTTCAACCTCACCCACGGGCACCCAAACCTTGCTGTCGCTGACATAGCCAGCCGGTACGCGCAACGATGCCCACCTCGTCGCGGCGACATCGACATAATCGAATCGAATTCCAGCATTCACGATGAACGCACTAAACTCAAGTTTGTCCTGAACATATGCAGAAAGTTCTATCGGTTTTCTTCTGTACTTTTCATATGCGTGGAAACCACTCGAGAATGGCTCCTGAAAGCTTAGTCGGTCGATGATGTGTTGTTGGACCTCAATTCCTGTCTTAACAAGGTTGTGGTCCCCAATTTGAGATGACAGATCTCCTTTTAGAAAGATCGTCTGTACGTCATTCTTGATGTAAATGCCATTATCTGCATTTGTCCAAAACGGTGGAGTGTTGTTGTTCTTCACGAGATAGTTCGAAGACAACAATTGCCCATCCTCCGAAAACACCGCGTCTCTTCCCGGTTCGTATCTGTTGAAATATCTTCTGTTGTACGAAATGGATGCCTCATAAAACGTTGAAGTGTTCAGGACATGGACAATCCGGAGATTATCTCTCCACGAATAGTCCTTTCGTACTTCATATCCATCTGGCATATACTTCCATGCGTGCGAATAAGGCTTGTATATTCTGTAGAACCTTTGTGAACTCAGATTGAACTTCAATTGATTCCATGAATACGTAAGCTTGCCAGTCAATTCACGTTCTTTGTTGAACCCCCAGGGAAGTTGATCCAGCGAATTCAAGTACCTCCCGGTAAGAAAGAACTTCAAGTCGGGAAGGAGGGGCATCGGTCCGCTGAGGACTGTGGAGAGTTGACCGAGGATATTGAAATCCAGGCCAACATCAGGCGCGTTCTGAAGCGTTTGCGCTTTGTACGCAGAAGGATATTTATTGACCAGACTGTTTCCCTTGGCATCAACTCTTTGAGCATGGTTGCCATCTGCGTCGAACCCCCACTCATCATATGCAAGTGCATCTGCTGAATGGTACGGCGACTGATTAAGTTGGTCGGTCGTGTATTCAATTCTTCCGCTGAGGGTTTTGCCGCCTTCTTTCGTAATAATATTGACAATCCCGGAAAGGGCCTGTCCATACTCGGCGTTGAATCCGCCGGTGAGAACCTGGAGTTCATTGATAGCGTATTTGTCTACTTGTCCTGCAAAACCGCCGGAAAGGGGATCTCGAACAGGAACGCCGTCGATGAGATATCCGACTTCATTGTCGCGGCCGCCTCTCGCATGGAGGGCGCCATCCGATCCAGTGACAAATCCTGCCTGAAGACTCACAACATCCTGAAACGAGACAACAGGCAAGTCGGAAAATGTTTCCGAACCCACGATGGCTGTTCGCGAAGTCTCGTCTTCGTTAAACAGGACCTGTTTCGCCTGAACGACCACCCCCTCCAATTCGATTGATGACTCGTTCATCTCCAATGCAACGTTTGTCGTCAAATCCGCTCTGACGAGAACTCCGCTTAGTGTGCTCGATGTGTACCCCACCGAAGTTGCTTTCAGGGAATATTTTCCGGGTTTGATGTTAAGGATGACAAATAATCCGTCCTCATTTGTCGCAGCTCCAAAGCTCTCTCCCACAACCATGACATTGACATAAGGGATCGGTTTCCCGTTTGCCTTATCGGTTATCTTTCCGGCAATCTTCCCCACGGTTCCAGCCCAGAGAAGAAAGGGGAAGAAAAGCACCGTGAGAGTGGCTATTGACTGGTGAATCAACCTATTGGCACCGACCATTTTGCCTCCACTAAGCATAGCTCGTCAATTCGATCCGCTGCAATGGATACGCGTCGCTATCCCACTTCCCTCCCCCTGGTCGGGAGAGGATGAAGTGGGATGAGGGTCTTGGAAAGTTTCACGACTACCGGCGCGGCGTTCTGCCGGATACTATTTGACAAGGGACATCACTTTTGAAACTTCATGGTTCCCCACTTTGAGCGTGTAGACATAACTTCCTGACGGCAGGTTCTTCGCATCAAAGTTGGTGAAATAGACACCTCCCCCTAGCCGCTTGTCCAGCAGCTTTGCTACTTCTTTTCCGGCAATATCATAGACTTTCAGTGTCACGTTTTGCACGCCTGCGATTTCAAATGTTATCGTCGTTGACGGATTGAAGGGGTTAGGATAGTTTTGTTTCAACACGATCGAGTTTGGCACGACAGGTGCATCCTGCTCAACAGCTGTTGCCACATCCGGAAGAAATCCAATCGAGTAGTTCACAGTGGTATCTTTTGCAATATCTTTGTGTCTTCCCCACTTCCCCGTCGATGTCTGGAGATGAATTGATTGCCGTATTTGCCCCTGAAGGGTATCACCTTTCACAGACTTTGCACCAGCGATATAAGTTCCTTTGGACCAACGCAGTTTTACCGGGGTAACCAGAGTGACGTCATAACCATACGCGACTTCGGCAACTGTGTCGGCAAGAAGTGGATTGACAATCATGATCCTGTCGCCGTTAGATGCGAGATTGGTTTTTACGGATCCCGTCGGGGTTGTCGCTGGACCAAAACCCTGATCAGTTGTCCCAGTATAATGTGAGAACTTCAGTGTGCCTGCCGGAAAGCTCGTTCCCCAGGTGGGTGTGATAGCATTGCCGAAGACCACAGCAAATTTCTTTGCTCCGAGAAGTGTGTTGACGGGAAACGTGAATACGACCACACCTTCACGTTCGATAATCACATATCCAGTCAGATCGATGGTTGCATTGGAGCTATTGTACAGCTCGACAAATTCATCTCCAGCGGGTTGACGAGTCCCGTCGCCATTGGGATCGGCACCTGACGGAATATCATACAGTATCTCCGTCAACTGCAGCCCGCTCTGGGCATTTGTCACCATACACAACATGGTCATCGACAGAGCAATTGATAGCAGTCTTGTTTTCATCGGACCTCCAGTTTATGAATACAAATGATTTCATTGTTTTGGATAACATCGTTCCCAGTGTGAGCCCGATGCCAGCCAGCAATGAAATCGGTGATGGGTTGGCTCACTTCTTCACGTTCCGGGTCGCGGCCAGCGATACAATGTGAATCGGTCAACTCGGGAAATGGCACGGCGATGGGATGCGGTACTTATTATTCACTCTATAGGAATCTGGTATATTTGTGCCAAAGGAATGTATCCTTTTCCAAATGCACTGTCAAGTACATACCTTAAACCCGAGATAGGAGCGGTGTTTTTTTGTATTTTGGGAACGTTGACTGCGATCTACGCGTCAAAGAGAGCAATAACGGGCTTGTCCGCTGCTGCTGAAAGAGACGATGCAGTCCACGACAGCCATCCTTTTTCA
>QYQB01000206.1 GCA_007280275.1 bacterium
CGAGCCAGACGTTTAACAATGTCACATTGACGAAGACCGCCGGTCAAACGCTGAGTGTCAGCGGCAGCACAACGACGTTGACGGTGAACAACTTCACCGAGACAACGGGCAACTTCACTGCCCCGGCCACCTTGAACATCAACGGCACGGCTACACTGACGGCCGGTACTTTCACTGCGGGAGCGAATGTCAATGTCAGCGGCAATTGGACGAACAACGGCGGGACGTTCACGGCAGGCACGGGGTCAGTGAGCTTCAGTGGTGGCAGTGCTCAGGCAATCGGCGGAACCACGGCAACAACCTTCAACAGCCTTACTGTGAACAACTCTGCTGGTGTCACGCTTAGTCAAAATGCCACGGTCAATGCAACACTGACCCTCACCTCTGGCAGCATCACGACAGGTTCAAATAGTGTGATCATTCCTTCCTCGGGTACCCTCGACAGACCGGGTGGCGGTTTCATTATCGGCAATCTCCAGAAGAACTTTGCTACCGGCACACCGGTCAGTCGGTACTTCGAGGTCGGGACAGGGACCACCTTTGCGCCGGTGAATATCACTTTCGCCAGCGTTACGACCGCAGGTAATCTCACGGTGAGTACCACCGCCGGGGAGCATCCTCAGATCGCGACTTCGGTCATTGATCAAGCGAAGGACGTGAACCGGTACTGGACGCTCACGAACAGCGGCATTGTCGCTTCCGGTGCCGGATACACTGCCGACTTCAGTTTCGTCGCTGCATCAGACAAGGATGCCGGCGCGACCGCCGCCAATTTCATTGTGATGCGCTATTCCGGAACGTGGAGCACATCTTCGGTTGGAACGAGATGGTCTGATAGCACCCAAGTTCTGACCGAAACGAACTATGGCGATTTCGCGGTTGGAGAGACAGCAATCTTGACGTGGGATGGTGGGGCTGCATCCATCAACTGGGGTGATGCGAACAACTGGAATCCGAATGGCGTGCCTACTTCTATCATGAACGTCGATCTCTCCGGTGCCAACACAATCGATATCAACGTTGCTGCAGCCTGTAACTCGATCACACTGAACAACGGCGGGCTTCTCCTCACAATCAAGTCTGGCAATTCCCTCACCGTCAGCGGCAATCTGACAATACAGAACGGCACCCTGAATACTGAAATCGCGTTCCCCGCTGTGACTGGGACAACCAGCATCACAGGCGGGACGGTCGGTTACACTGGATCTGGTGCCCAGGCCGTTGTGGCGCTGGCCTACAACAACCTCACGATCAGCACCGGAGGAACAAAGACACTTGGTGGAAATGCAACTGTTGTGGGAGATCTGAACGTGACGAGCGCGACGTTCGATCTGGGGACGAACACTGTAAACCGTACCGCTTCCGGTGGAACGCTGTCAGTCGGTTCAGGTGCATCGTTGAAAGTCGGTGGCTCGAGTGGCGGCCTCACGGGAAGCAATTTCCCGAGCAACTTCGCGACGAACACACTGAACGGTGCTGTCGAGTTCTCTGGTTCCGGATCTCAAACGATACCAGTGTTGAATTTCACAGATCTGACAAGCAGCTCGACCGGCGCGCGGGTGCTGGCCAGCAGCGGCGCCATTGGTGTTTCGGGCACATTCACGTCATTCACTAATGCGTACACAGTCACCGGCAGCACGATGGACTTCAATGGTGGTGCGCAGACGATACCGGTGTTCAATGGTGGCACGGGCTACAATAACCTGTCGACCGGCGGAGCGGGAACAACGAAGAATCTTGCAGGGAATATCGTGGTTGGTGGTTCCTTTACGAACGGGTCCTCTGTCACAACGACAGTCAGCACACTGACGCTGAGCATCGCTGGTAGCAAGACAAACAGCGGCACGATGCAGTTTGCTGGTGGGACAAACGGCGTGGTCTTCAGCACTGGAATCGTGGAATACAACGGGACAACCGTCGACGCCCCAGCTGGGCAGACTGTCGCTTTGGGCACCTATGCCGGCTTGGTGTTCAGCAACAACGGGACGAAGAAGATTACAGGTGGAACGGTAAGGACAACATCAGACCTGACGGTCAATAATGGTGTCGTGGCTCAGGTGCTCTCTGACGGAACACTCCAGATCGACACCAACTTGGCAAATAACGGCAACCTGACGAACAATGGCGTACTCATAATAGGTCCAGATCAGTAAGTAACTGTCATCAATTGAGAAACAAGATTGACAACGGGAAACATGAAATGAGAACTCAACGCGCTTCGATGAAGACCAAAAAGACTGTACTAAGCGGCACTCAGAGTTTTGGAAAATCTAGTAAACCAGAAACATACATCAAAAGGGGTTGCACCATGCTCACCACAACTCTCTTACGGTCCGTAGCCTGTCATACGGCTCTAGCCGTCCTGGTTGTTCTGGCATTGATAGGCCAGGCCCACAGCCAGAATTTTACCAACACCGGCACATACACGAACAATGGCACGGTCAGGTTCAACAACTTCACGAACTCAAATACCGGCACCGTGGCCAACACGGGTAACATGCAGGTTCGTGCGGCCCTCACGAACAGCGCGGCAAATACTGCGTTTGTGACGAGCAACGGTGCCGTTTCCTACATAGGCAAAAATACATCGCAGAACATTATCAACAACATCAATAACAACACCTACGGAAGCCTCATGTTACGTATGGGAGGTACGAAGACACTCCAAGGCAACATTACTGTCCCTGGAAAAGTGTTTGTAAGGGATTCGGTCACTGGCACACCTGTCACGAAGCTTGCCTTGGGTTCCAACACCTTGCAGGTGAGTTATGTTGGTGTTCCATTCGACACTGCGACGGGTGGCAACACTCCCGGCACGTTCGACTTCACGGGCGGCACCGTTGATTACGCGGGAAGTGGTGCACAGACCGTCATCAACCAGGCCTATAACAATCTCACAGTGAGTCAGGCTGGAGGTTCGAAGTCACTGGGCGGCGATGTGCTTGTGCAGGGCGCATTGACACTAGCTGCGACAAATCCCGACCTCTCTCTCGGCGCAAATCGCCTCACATTGGCGGGTTCCTTCTCTAATGCTGGCACAGGGACTTTGACAGGGGGGGCGACATCGCATATGCAAGTTGCTGGGACATCAGCAACGGCCATTACGTTGCCTGCAATTACACTTGACACTCTTACACTCGCGCGTTCCAATAGCGGACTCACCATGGGCGGAAGTATGACGGTGGGTGTCCTCAATTTGAACAGCGGCACCCTGGCGGTTGGAACGAACACACTGACACTAAATGGTCAACCGACGCAGACCACCGGTACCTTTACCAGCAGTGCAACCGGTACCGTGGATTACAATAAGAGCTCAAACTCCCAGACAATCTTGGCTGGCAGCTATGGCAATCTGACGTTCAGCGGCTTTTCGAAGACGGTGGCAGCAAGCACAATCAACATAGCAGGGACCTTCACTCCCGGCGGTTCTACAACTGCGCATACAGTGACAGGCAACACGATCGCCTTCAATGGAGCGACAGGTCAACAGGTTCCGTCGTTCAACACAGCTGGAGGTGGAGTGGGCTACAACAATCTGACGATTCTGGGTAACGGAAGTTCGAAATCCGCTTCTGGCGATATCACGTTTGCCGGAGCCTTCAGCAATGGAAGCGTTACGGACTCCGTCTACTTTGATCTGGGAACTCACGGCTTAACGGGTTCTAGCGCATCGAACTACAACAACTCAGCCGTTGCATTCGGTGGTGCAACCGGGCAGGCGATCGCAGGCACGGGTTACGTTCTCTACAATGCAGCAGGTGCTCAGACGATCGCAGGTGGAACGTACGATAAACTCCAGATCGAAGGAACGGCCGGTTCTCAACTGAAGAGCATTCTGACGGGTGGCTCTGATGTGACCGCAAACTACACGTACGTATACGGCGGACAACTCGTCGTAGGGGCTAGCCGGACGTTAATGGTCAACAACAATATTGTGAATAACAGCACTGTAACTAACAACGGCACAATTCAAGTCGGCGCGGATTAGTAAAGCGCAAGGCGAGAGCCAATTCTACTATCGGGAAAGGAGGATATCATGAGATACAGTAATGCACGTCCGCCGTAAGCGGCAAGACTACTGGTTGCTCTCTGAGCAAGGGCAACTCGCTCTAAGTTTCATCAATTAACCAATTAACCAGTTAACAAGATTCAAAAAGGAGCATCAGCCATGAAGACGCAACTTGCAGCAAGCAGCGGTGACCACTCGGTCACATCTCGAAATAAGAAGCACAATTCACCAATCACTAATCACCATCTACAGTTTTCAAAAAGGAGCAAAGTCATGAGCACCTCAAAATTCTTCACCGTCGCGCTGTCGGCCGTCGTGGCCATCATCCTAGTTAGTGCCAGCTTGTTTGGGCAAAACAACGTCACCAATACAGGCGACTGGACAAACACTGGGACCTTGAAATGCAACAGCTTCACGAACTCTGGAGCTAGCGCTGTGTTTGCGAATTCCGGTGGAAGTTCTTCAATTCAGCCCAAGGGCAGCCTTTCCTTGGTGAGCGGCGCAACGGCAGCCAATTTCGATGTGCAGGCTGGCGAGGTACGATATCGCTCTACAGCCGCTCCGCAGGACATCACTGCATCAGTGAACCTGGGCAAATACGGCAATCTGTATCTGATCGGCGGTCAAGCAAAGAACTTGCTGGGGGACATAACGGTGACGGGGAAGGTTACGAGCGACGGTGCCAGCACTGTGCTGAATATTGGGGCGCGCACATTGAGTGTCACCAACACAGGTGCGGTTCCGTTTGACAGCGCAAATTCTGGGACATTCAATTTCGCATCGGGCGAGGTATCCTATTCAGGCACTGGATCCCAGACAGTTATCGGCGCTGAATATGGGAAACTAACGGTTGATGGATCAGGCACAAAGAACCTAGCTGAGAACGTGACCGCGAAAACCACGTTGAACTTGGTTGCCGGAGCTCTTTCAATCGGTGCGCACGGTTTGAATATCAATGGCACCTACACCGGTGTTGGTACGCTCAAGGGCGGCATCACTTCAAATCTTGCGGTGGGTGGATCTGGAAACATCACGTTGCCGGCGTTTACGGTTAGCAGCGACCTCCTTAACTTCACGTTCAATCGTTACACGGGTGTTGCCACGGCATACGACACAGTGAAGTTGGCAGGCAATCTAACAGTGAACGGCACCCTCACAGCAACAGCTGGTGCCCTGCAAGTAGTTAGCAATACGCTGGAGCTGAAAGCTGGAGTTACCGGTACAGCCAACGGCGGATTCAAGAGCTACTGGGATGGCACGGTATACTACAACGGCCCCGTCGATCAAGCAGTCTTTGCTGCGGCGTATGGCAATTTGCAGTTTAACAATAGCCGGAAGGATCTTACGAATGCCGGTGTCTCCATCGCTGGTACCTTCACTCCAGGATCAGCGGTGGACCATACAATCACAGGGAGTACGATCACATTTAGCGGTGGAACAGGATCAGCTCAGTCGATCCCGCAATTCAACTACTTTGGAGCAGGTGGATCTGGTTACCAGAACATTGCTACTTCTGGTACAAACAAAACAGTCGGTGGCGACCTGAAGGTGGCAGGCACCTTCACGAACGGTGCTGGCATTACGACGAACGTGTCAACCTATGCACTTAGTGTCGTGGGTACCAAGTCGCAACTCAGCGACGCTTCGAAGATGCAATTTGGTGCAGGAGACAACGGTGTCGTCTTTACATCAGGTATCGTTGAATATAACCGTGCGGGGGACCAAACAATCAAGGGTAATGCCGCAGATTTCTACAAGTTCCTCCTCATCTCGGGGTCCGGAACGAAGACAATCTCTGACGCCTTGAGCACCGCGATCGTTCACACCACGAGCGATCTGACAATCAGTGGTGGCCTGACGCTTGCAGTCGCTCCTGACGGCAACCTGCAGGTCGATGGTAACTTGAGCAATGCTGGAATAGTAACGAACGCGGGTGCCATCACTGTCGGGAACTAGCTCATCCTGGCTTCGTCACCAAGCCGTCGAAGGCTTGATGGCGATCGTGGCGTACAGAGAGTATGAGGTTTAGATTCTGTTCGCCGAAGCTAATGCCCAGTTTTTGGGAGTCTGTAGTTCAAAGTGGAGAAAACCATGACACCAGTATTCGGCTCGGATGTGAACTCTGGGGTACCGGGACCACGTGGTGTGCGTACGCAACATCATGGCACTACACTGTTCTCCTGCGGCCTTCATCTAAAGGAGACGATTTCTCAAAGGTACTGCGATCCGGTGCGGCATACCGTGCAGGATCGCAAGATGAGCGTAGGCCAAGAGGCGCGTGGTGCGCCCACAGTCAGAAACCTTCCGAAGGTCTGGGAGGATTCCAAGCGAACCTTCGGAGGGTTCGAAGGTTGCGAAAGGTGGCGAGGGAGTACTCCGCCCATTGGTTGCGCCCGCGCGCGAGAAAGCCTTGGAAACGGGCCGCCTGAAAGGCAACCGGAGGGGAGTAGAGGGTCCATTTCCGATTGTCGATTGTCGATTTTTGATTGGCGATTGGGAAGAGGAAGTCCACTGTGGCTCGCCGTGCAACATCGCGAAGTGGATGTGGGGCATCTGGGGCCACCTGCAAGGCAACCGGTGGGGAGTAGTGGGTCCATTTCCGATTGTCGATTGTCGATTTTTGATTGGCGATTGGGAAGAGGAAGTCCACTGTGGCTCGCTGTGCAGCATCGCGAGGTGGACATAGGACACGGGCCGCGTGGTGCTCCACTACAAAGCCAACGTCATCCTGATCCCGATCGAAGATCGGGTGATGGATCTGCTGTATTGCATCAGATTCTTAGGGTTCGCGAGACAACCCTCGGAATGACGGAGCGCTTTGGGAGTGGGCCGCCCAATCAGAATTGTCAATTGCGAATTGCCAATTGTCAATTCGGGAGGACTGGTCCACCTTGCCAGGCTGAAACCGTTGCTGGACGAGGCGTTGATTCGACAATGGGGCTTCATCCGCCTTCACGCGGTAGCTCCGGAATTGCCCGAGGTGGTCCGCCGCGGCTCGCTGTGCAGCATCGCGAGGTGGATGTAGGTCGAACCTTTAGTTCGACGACAGGGAATGGTCCGCCCAAACAAAGCAGACGTCATCCTGAGCGAAGTCCCGAGCTTGTCGAGGGACGTAGCGAAGGATCTGCAACCGTGAATCAGATTCTTCGGGTTTGGGAAACAACCCTCAGAATGACGGAAGGCTTTCCTGTCGGTCGAGACGCTGTCTCGACCACCAGACATCGCGAGGTGGACGTGGGGCGCGGGCGATGTGGGCTAAACAGGCCTGTAGGTCGAACTTTCAGTTCGACGACAGGGATGTGGCCGACCGCAAGGCAACCGGTGGGGTGTACTCCGCCCAGAAGATACGAACGAGCGCGGGAGTCAATTGCGCGCTTGGTGGTTATCACAAGTAACCTTCCCAAGGTCCATGTGAATGCAAAAGCAACCTTGGGAAGGTGCAACACTGGAAGGTGCAAGACCACTCGCTCTTGTGCGAGCGATGCGGAGCATGAGTTTTCGCGGACGCGTAGTCCGGGTCGGTACCCGATGCTGTCGTTTCGGGACCCCCGAGGTCCGCAACTCCTTCTCATGCAACCGTCGTTGCTTCGCAGGAGAGAAGTGGGCAAAAAAAGCAAAGAAAGCGTTTTCATGATAGATAGCGTAAGATATGGCCCACGACTTCAGTCGTGGGAGCTAACAAGGCGTGGGGAGCCCCGCTCAGGTTCCCCACCAGGGTAGCGTCCGATTCCAAATCGGACTCTCCAAAGATGGGTGCAGAGAGAGGGCGAGTTGTGCTCCTTCTCGTCCTCTCTCACCTCATCGATACAATGAGCGCTGTTGACAAGGAGCGAAAAGAAACAAAAGCAACGTCATTCTGAGCATGCCCTGAGCTTGTCGAAGGGCGCAGCGAAGAATCTGACTTATGAAGGCCAAAACAGAAATGGGCTATTGTGAGCTGGCGATTAGATCCTTCGTCCTTGAGAAGCAGGACTCAGGATGACCCTAGGTGGGATTATGAAGCAATGTTACGTGTACATAATGTGCAACAAGACGCGGACCCTTTATACGGGCATGACGAACGACCTGTATCGTCGAGTCTACGAACACAGGCACAAGCTCGTGAAAGGTTTTACGAGCCGCTACAATATCACGATGCTCGTCTATTATGAAGAGTACTGGGATCCGTCACAAGCTATTGCACGAGAAAAACAGATCAAAGGCTGGCTGAGAAGTAAGAAGATCGCTTTGATAGAATCGATCAATCCAGGCTGGCTCGATCTGGCAGCAAATTGGCCTAACGAATGAACCACAAACACACATATCGTCACGTAGCTCCAGGCGAAGGTTACGACCTGGGGTTGCAGCCATCCGATAAATCGGACGGCTATGACGTTGCGAAACCCTTCGGGTTTCGATTCAAACAGCCGTCGACTTTAGTCGATGGCAGCAAGAATTACAGTCAATGAGCAAATACCACACATATCGTCACTCTGAATTGAGCGAAGGTCCTGATAATCGTCAGCATCTCCGCTCCATCCCGGATGTCCGGAAGCACGGGTCAACTCTCATGACTCTGGCCGAAGGCAACGGGCTGTTACGCAGGGTGCGTGGAACCAAGAAACGAAAAGGTATACCTATGGGCGCGAAAACCAAGACCCAATTCATACGCCGGCTAAACCGGTGGCGACTGCGAAGATCGCCACTGAAAGTCGCGTTCTTGCTCTTCCTCTGGCTTGTCACAATTGCCAGTGAGATGAGGGCCGGAGATTTGAAG
>QYQB01000137.1 GCA_007280275.1 bacterium
AAAGACTTTCACCCAGAGCTCAGGGTAGACACAGGTGAACCACAACCTGTCAAATCCAAAGCTGTGGAGAGAAAAAAGCACAAAAAACACTAAGCGGACAAATGTCCTAATAGTAAATAAGCATCAGAGGCGAGGGTCGATGGATGCTTGGTCCTCGGGTGGGTATCACAGTTAGAAATGCAAAGAGGCAATCCCAGATAGCTGGAATTGCCTCTTTCATTTTCGTGTAGCCCTAACGGGAGCCTTGAGCACCCTGAAAATGCGTGCATCGTGATCGACTTGGAGCTTGACTAGCGGCGAGATGTTGAAAAGTCACGTAATCCTCGACTATTTCTTTGACCCTACTTCGGGGGACAAGCCCCTTCGCACTCTGGCCCGCGGGCTCAGCGCCCGAGCATTGTAGGGCCAAGCGCTGGATGAGCAGAAATTAACGTTCAAGCGAGGCGGAATGCAACACAACATCCCGACTGCCGGATGGTCAATCTTGAGAAATGTAGGTCAGGGCGATTGACTCTCTACCGGTTGAAAAGTACCTTGCAGTCAACCCGCCTGAAAGGACTAACTGATTATGAACGATGATGTCCGGCAGCTCAACAAACGCGTTCAGGAACTAGAAGAGCTGAACCGTCTGGCGCAGGCACTCAGCAGCACCACAGGAGTAACTCAGACGCTGGAAGCAATCATTCAGTGCAGTCTTACTCTCTGTCAATCAGAGAGGGGAGCGATCGTTCTGTTTGAGAGCGGGGATGTCAATGAAGGACACACGATCATCCGAAACAGCGCTCCGACGCTTGATCCGATCGATCATCGAATCAATGTCATCGTCGGCGGCTATGTCCTTAGGAGCCAACAAGCCTTTGTTGCTGAGGACATCATTACAACGGCAGGGTATATCAATCCCCCGGAGCGGTTGCGTAACCTCGGGGCAGCCATGGCCGTCCCGTTGACCTCGGACGGAAAGATCATCGGGATGATCAATCACGTGAATTCCCGGGATGGGAGAACGTTCAGCCCTGACGAGGTTCGGGCTGCTCAAATCGTGGCCAGCATGGCATCGCAGTTCATCGTGCGCGCCAAGGTCCACGAGTCGCTCCAGAAAAACGTCGAGGAATTGAAGGAGTCATTAGCCAAGGAGCAGAGCACCCACCGAATACTCGGTGAGAGCGCAAGCATCAGGAAAGTACGAGAAGACATCGCTTTGGTGGCGCCTTCGTCCGCCAACGTCCTGATCATTGGAGAAACCGGGACGGGGAAAGAATTGACCGCGCGCGCACTCCACAATCAAAGTCCCCGTTCGCTGAAGCCTTTTGTTGCCGTCAACTGCGCTGCCATTCCGGCCGAGTTGTTCGAGTCTGAATTGTTCGGACACGAACGCGGGGCTTTCACCGGGGCAAACGCAACCGTACGGGGGAAGTTTGAGCTTGCCGACGGCGGAACGTTGTTCCTGGATGAGATTTCAGAAATGCCGCTCGGGTTGCAGCCCAAGCTCTTGCGTGTGCTGGAGGAAAGGGAGTTCTCCCGGGTGGGCTCCTCTGAGCTCATTCGCGTTGACGTACGTCTCCTCGCGGCGAGCAGCAGAAATCTCGCTGAAGCCGCGAAAGCGGGTGAGTTTCGCGAAGCACTTTTTCATAGACTCAATGTGGTTCCCATCGTTCTCCCGCCGTTGCGCGAGAGAAAAGAAGACATCCCACTTCTTGCACAAGCTATGATCCATGAGCTTTCTTCGGGGGTCAAGATTTTCGATCCCGAGGCGCTTGAGCTATTGGAGTCCAGGCAGTGGGCAGGGAATGTGAGAGAGTTACGAAATGCCATCGAACGTATCTCGATCTTTGTACGAAATAAAAATGTCACCGCTGATGACATCAGGACCCTTGGGTTGCACACGGATGTCGTGAGCTCTAAGCGGCTTGTGTTTGCGTTGCGCGAGGCGATCCTCTCTGAGCAGTCTGGTAAGAGTGTCTCAGAATTGATTGAGAGGGAACTACTGAAAATCGCTTTGGCAGAGTGTTCCGGAAATGTTACCCAGGCCGCACGCATGATTGGCATTGACCGGACGACACTTCATCGACGAATTGAAAAGTTCGGCATTCAGCAGCCTGCCGAACGCGACGACCCCTCCAACAGCTCACCTCGGTAGGATCTGCTCGCGTCCCGCTTCCCATATACGCCCCTGTATATTCCTTTTGCCTGATGCAAACTGAGCAGGGACTGTTCAGTTTGAGCGGCCCATGTTCGCCGACCCTCGAAATCCTCCATTTTTCCCGCTGTCACAGCAGGCACGAGTATTGCGTCGCATGACAAGAACATCCGTCCCGACAGCTATTCTAGAGATATGCCATCTCTTCCTACGGTCACATACCAAATTGCCGGACTTTCCATACCTAACATGGAGGAGTTATGCGTCTATTTAATACTCTGCTTATTGTTGTAGCAGTAGCCTTGAATGCCCACGGCCAGAGCTCGGCTCCCCTCAAGGCGCGTTATGGTCTGACTAAGGCTGATTTGCTTCAATCCAACATACGCGCATCCGGGCTCGCTCACTCAGCAAGCACGCTGAGTATGCCCGCACCGCTCGACAGCTTCTTTGTCAAGTACATGGCCACTTACCACATTCCAGGGATGGCGGCATGTATTATCAAGAAGAATAGGATTGCATGGCAGGGATACTATGGTTTTGCCAACCTGGCCCGGAACATACCTGTGAGTGATAGCACCATCTTCTTCCTTGCATCAATCTCCAAAACGGTGGTCGCTACAGCTCTGATGCAGCTGTGTGAAGCAGGCCGTTTTCAACTTAGCGATGATGTCAACAAATATCTCCCTTTTGCCGTGACGAATCCGAGCTACCCGAATGATCCAATTACCTTCAAGATGTTGCTTACTCACACAACGTCCATTCAGGACAACTGGAATGTTATACCCACTCTCCCTGGCGATCCCACTGTGCCCATTGGGATATTTCTTCGCGAGTACTTGACCCCGGGAGGGCAGTATTACAACGCGAGTCTGAACTTCTATTCAAATGCTCCAGGGACGGCATGGAACTACAGCAATATCGGAGCGACTCTTTGTGCATATCTTGTCGAAATCTTCACAGGCATGCCATTTGAGCGCTACTGCAAGGACAGCATCTTTGTACCTCTGCACATGACACATACGGGGTGGTTTCTGAGAGAACTGGATACGACTCTCATTGCCCGACCATATACGTATTCATCAGGATCATATGTCGATAACGGTCTATATGGATTGCGAGGTTATCCGGCTGCCCAACTGCGGACGAGCGTCCCTTCACTTGCCAGATTTCTGATGGCAAATATGAATGGGGGGGAGCTGGAGGGAAGTCGAGTCCTCGACAGTGCAACCGTACGGTTGATGCACACCCGATGGTACACAGGCGATCCATGGGACCCATACACCGGCCAGGGCCTATTGTGGATGAATGGTTTTCTTTCAGGAAATGAGTGTTGGTATCATAATGGCGGCTTCACTGGTGCCATGACCGCAATGTGGATGTCGAAGGAAAATGGCACGGGTATCATCTACTTATGCAATTTCTCCCCTGATGAGTATCCCGGGACAATCGTTGAGGAACATCTGATGGCGGCAGCCGACACTTTGGGCGGGGCGACAGGAAATCCGAAGTTTGACAAAGGCATACTCCTTGTCAATGGTGTCGATTTTTCAACGTATGGGACAGAAATCAGAAGTGCGTATTCGGACAAGAGTTACTCCGGAAAATATCCGATATCATTCTGGGATTGTTTCCCTTCCGCTCCCTCCGGCGGGTATCCATCGAACCTCCCAACCCCGATTGGACGGGGCCCCATTCCGCTCGAGGTCTTGTCAAACTACTCAACTGTCATTTGGGTTGGCAACGCCTATAATGGCGATTGGGGCGTTTGGAACGCCACGCCACATCTTTCTTACCTGCAATTGGGAGGGAATGTCATTTTGTTGACCAAGAATGGTTCAGGCTTCGTCAACTCGGCATTGAGCGACTATCTCGGGTTGACATGGGCGGAGACGGGACAAACTCTCTCGAACACCATCGTGACCTATCCTGGCTTAACGATTATGCGTCCGCTTGGTGCTCAATCGGGAAACGATGTGTTTGAAACCTCGCTCGGGAACAGCGAATCGAAATTGTTATTCACGGCATCAGGAGCATTTTCAGGCACGCGTGGAATCGGAGTGTGGCGAAAACCAGCTGCCGGAGGAGCATTCAAGAAGTCCGGCGGCAATTTCGTTTTCATTTCGGGAAGGAATTATCGTTGGAACCATTCAGATCTCCAAGCGAATATGGAGTTCTTCCTCAATAAGTTCATGGGAGAGCAGGCGACGACAGGGGTGGATGTCCTCTCCGAGATTCCCCTCACCTATGACTTGTCCCAAAATTATCCCAATCCGTTCAATCCAAGCACAAATTTCGAGTTTCGCCTGCCTGCCGGTCGGTCGGGAGTTTCGAGTTTGGGATTTGTTTGCCTGAAAGTATTTGACGTTCTCGGCAGAGAGGTCGCCACGCTCGTGAATGAAGTTCGCCCCGCCGGGGTATACAGGGTGCATTGGGATGCATCATCGTTCTCGAGCGGTGTGTATTTCTACCAGCTGCGTGCTGGAGACTTTTTTGAAACAAAGAAGATGGTGCTGACGAAATAACGTCGTCCGATATTCGTATGCGGTCCAAAACACACACAATTTGCGGCCAGAATCGAGGAAGACCGACAATGATTGACATTCCCAGCGCCATTCGCTATGTTGAAGCGCTTCAGCACCGTCCAACTCGAAGCGAGCGGATAGCCCTCCTCCCCGGAGGTCCCACGTTTCGAAACACCACCGACCTCATTGCCACATGGAGACGATTGCCATGCTAGGCGAGACTATATCTCACTACAAGATCATCGAGAAACTCGGCGAGGGGGGAATGGGCATTGTCTATAAGGCCCAAGACCTCACACTCGACCGTCTCGTGGCTCTCAAGTTTCTCCCACAAGATCTCGTCCGTGATCCCGAAGCCAAAGAACGCTTCGTCCATGAGGCGCAGGCAGCATCTGCGCTCGATCACGCCAACATCTGCACCGTCCACGAAATCGGTCAACATGACGGACAGACCTTCATCGTGATGGGGTATTATGATGGTGAAACGCTCAAGAGGAAAATCGAACAAGGGTCGATACCTACCAACGAAGTGATTGGTCTTATCTGCCAGGTTGCGGAAGGATTGGCCAAGGCACACGAGGCAGGAATTGTCCACCGGGATATCAAGCCGGCAAACATCATCGTGACGAAGGATGGTGTGCTAAAGATTCTTGACTTTGGATTGGCGAAGGTCTCCGGCCGCACACTCCACACGAAATCAGGCACGACCCTTGGTACAGTGGCATACATGTCACCGGAGCAGGCTCGTGGTGAAGAGATTGATGCGCGGTCGGATGTCTGGTCCTTAGGGATCACGCTGTATGAGCTCCTCGCAGGAAAGCGGCCCTTTGAGAGCGGCTATGAGCAGGCGCTGGTCTATTTGATCCTGAACGAACAACCTGAACCTCTGGAGAAACATGTTCCGGATATTGCTCCCGAGGTCCTCGCCATCGTCAACCGTGCGCTGGAGAAAAGGCCGGACGCAAGGTATGCGTCGGCAGGGGAGATGCTTGCTGACCTGAGGGCATATCAGGAGATGCTCCGCGGTGAAGTGTTCAGCATGAAAACAGTGTTTCGATGGGCTCGGACGCCAAAGATAGCCATCCCGACGCTTGCGACGATAGTCGGTATTGCACTTTTGTTTGTCTGGTTCTTCCATCGTCAGG
>QYQB01000096.1 GCA_007280275.1 bacterium
AGTGCATTCAGGCTGTCTCCCGGAGGATTGGAGATGACGTAAGGCTTGAGTCCGCCGATCTCGACTTCCCGGTCGGGGAAATCGGGATGCTTCATCTTCGTCCACGGAACGGTAATATCTTTGTAGCCGTTTGTGTCGTACCATTTCAATGCGCGGAGTTGCTCTGTATACTCATCTGAAGGCGTTTCTGTCTGCGTGCGCCCCGTTGGCGGTCTCATCCTTCGTGCCATATCACCACCTGTAGTGTCTCTCTTGACGGTGACCGGTGCCCACCAGGGCCTGACAGAGAATGACCAACGGCCGGTGTGATAGTAAATCCAATCGGTAAATGTGCCGGCCCCTTTCTTTGGGTCAGGAGCGTCTTTCAGTTTCGTTATATCGAGGAATTGCTTGCTGAGGTACTCGTAGTACGGCTGATCGTCCTCGAGAACCGATGTCACTGCGGTGTTAGCGGCTTCATCGCTCGGTGGTCTCATAGAAGGAGTTCCACCCCCGCCTCCGCCACCCGTGCCGCGACCGGAGAAACCACTTGGGGCAGTTGCATCCCCCGCTGCGGATGGACGTCTCGGCTCAGCCTTCCACGGTGTTGTCAGGTTGTCGTTCGGAGAGAACGAGAAGACAGCGCCGATCGTCGGGTGGCCAAAAATAAATTCGGCGATCGCCCGTGATTCGATCTCCGAAACCTGATGCACGCCGGCATTCGCGGAGAAGAACTGATAGTTGAACGGGAAATTGCGGTTGAAATCAACGCCTCCGGCAGCATCTTCATTCCACTGTTCGTCCTTATCATTGTCAATTCCTTCTGTGTACATCAGATAAGAGCCCTTCTCCCCTTTGGCAGGATCGGCTTTCTTCATCAATCGGCCGTCCTCCGGGTGAACCATCCATTCGCCGCGGGGGTCTTTCACTCGCATCATGGTAATCATGCCATCCTTGTTCACGTCATCCACGTCGTCCTCATCGACGGCTCCATCTCTGTCGTCGTCTGTGGCGTGGAAATTGGTCGATCGTTCGCGGATCGGTTTTTCAAAGTAGGATTCCGTTGCGTCGGGACTTACCCGTGGAATGACATAGATAGTCGTCGTCTGCAGCAGTTTCGTCACACTGTCCACCTTGCCGTACGAGGTGGCGAGGTTTTCGGCAAAGCGAAGAGCCATTTCGCTTCCTGCGATCTGAACAGCTTCCACCCCGCCAACGACCAGCATGGCCCGCGGCTGATCAGAATCACCCTTACGAAGAGTGATGACCCAGATGTCACGGCCCTTCAGTGTTTTTCCCAGCGACTCAACCTTAACAACGTCGCTGTGCGCTGATGCCAGGCTTCTGATGGCCCGCGTCATTTCGTCGAATGAATGGTACTTCGATGGGATCGCCTGGCCATACAACGCGCCACCAACAGAAAAGGGAAGCAGCATGATGATGCAGACGGCGAGTGCTTTTTTCATAAAGGACTCCCTGAAGATGAATGATACGTGGTTGCAACAAGGTGGTCGTGACTATGGCGGTTCAGAGACAGAAACTCACGGTGTAAACGGAACAAAGAACAATTTGTTTCTCAAAAAGGGGAAAGGCAAGAGGAAAAGCAAAAACCGGAGATTTTCTTGTCCGCGCCCGGAATTCTCGCTGTGCTCAGGGTTTTCATTGCCGGAGGCTTATTCCCCCACCGCGGCGCCGCTTCGCCGCGGATCGCTGCAACCGACAAGTGTGTTTGTCCCGGCGTCGTACATGATCGACTGCACTGCGCCGAAATATGCGCAAAAGCCTTCAGAGCGCCTTACGTCATGTCCCAGAGTCTCGAGTTGGACGAGGCTCTTTTCCGTCACACGATTCTCGACTTCCAGCTCACGCTGCGTGAAGATGCTGAACATACGCGGAGCATAGATGGCCTCCCGCAGGGGCATTTTGAAATCGAGCAGATTCACGATCACCTGCGTGATCGTCGAGATAATCAAATCGCCCCCCGGTGTCCCGACCGTATAGACTGGCCGTCCATCTTTCAGAATGATTGTCGGCACGAGGCTGGTCACGACTCGCTTGTGCGGCTGCAAACTGTTCGCGTATTTCGGATCGATGTTGAAATTCTGCATCTCGTTGTTCAGGATCAATCCGGTTCCTTCAACCGTCTGACCGGTCCCGAAAAGACCGCTGAGAGTGATGGTCATTGATACGGTATTACCCTCGATATCCATGATGCAGAGCTGCGTAGTGTTCTTGTCATCGGTCCGGCCGGCCTCTATCTCCTGTGGAGGGCGCGCATGTGCGAGGTCGATCTGAAGAAACCGTTGAAACGCGAAGGCGTCCGATAGTACCGACTTGACGGGAATACTGTTGAAGTCCGGATCGCCATTGTGCATCGCTTCATCCTTGAACACGAGCTTGAACACTTCCGCAAACAGATGGAGGTTGTATTCATCATTCTTCCTGCATTCCTTCAGGTCGAAGTGTTTGAGAATGTTGAGCGCTTCCAGCAAGAGCATGCCGCCGCATGGCGGTGGTGTCGTGACGATGCTGTAGCCCCGGTATTCTCCAACAAGCGCCTCCCTCACAACCGGCTTGTATGCAAGAAGGTCTTCCTTTGAAATAAATCCACCGCGCTTCTGTACATCGTTCGCGATGAGTTTTGCAATGGCGCCTTTGTAGAATACCTCAGCACCGCCTGATTGAATTGCCAGAAGCGTCTTTCCATAATCGGGATTCTTGATAACCACCCCCGCTTTTGGAACCTGACCATTGGGATAGTACATTCCTCTTGCGTACGAATCCTTCTCGAGTATCCTGCGATACGATTCCAGGTTCAATGCCAGCGTGCTGTCAACTTCATATCCCCTGAGCGCATAATCGATTGCCGGTTGAATCACCGTCTTGCGATCCAGCTTGCCGAACGTTTCCCGGGCATACTCCAGTCCCGCCACCGCACCGGGTACTGACGCCCCTTTCGCCGATCGGGCCCATTCAGATTTCTTGTCGAGATCGAGCGTACGGTAAGTGGCTCCCTGAGGAGAGATCCCTTTGAAATCGACGATGATCGATTTTTTCTCTTTTGCATTGTAGATCAGCATTATCCCTTCTCCGCCGACCCCCGATCCGTGTGGCTCAACGACACCAAGCGCATATGCCACCGCAACGGCGACGTCCACGACGTTTCCGCCTTTCTTGTGGACTTCCAGGCCTGCTTTTGCAGCGAGCGGATGTGCGGAGATCATTATCTTTGAGCCACTGGTGACCTTCGCGTACTGCGCTGTCGAAACGGGATTGAACAGCACAACGCACAAAGCAAGAATCTGTATTCGGGCCAACGTTTTCATTGCTTCCTTCTTCTGAGTTTCTAGTGCCACTGCCAATTAGAGATATCGTCCTGGCGCCATGCCTGTGACCAACTCAGAAATGCGCTAGAGAGCTGGTCGATGAGTGTCGCCACCCCGCCTGCCAACTTGGGACCTCGGGGCGGGCAGGAAAGTCACTGAGCCAAAGGCTCATGCGCCTCTGGCGCAGAAGACACCAAGGTGTGTAAGAGCTTCACTTTTTCTCGTCTTCTTCTTTGTGACTTGCCAGCCCGCTACGCTTTCTGGCGGGGTGCCTTTGTGGTCCCGCTTTCATGGATCCCGCAACTTAGCGGGATCCTAAAGTGCGGGAGATTCCGCTCATAAGCGGGATTCAGAGAGCGGAACAAATGATGGGTTTTTCGTCCGGGCTCCTGAAATCACATTGTCGATTGATTGTTCCGAACTTTTCCCCGCGCAAGAGAGGCAAAAACCCCAAGGACACACAATGCCGAGAAAATGCTGAACGCCAGCTGCATGCTTTGGAGGAATTTCGGGTAGTACTCGGGCGTGATTTGAGTCTTTCCCATTATAAGCGAGAAAATGAGCATCACGATTCCCATGCTGAACATTTGACCGGTCAGACGCATCGTACCGAGCGTTGCCGATGCTACGCCATAAAGCTTTTTTTCCACTGAACTCATCACAGCGTTTGTGTTCGGGGATGAAAACAGTGCAAAGCCGAAACCAAGAAGGAGAAGGTAGATCGTGATCAGCACGATGGAGGTTTCGTTGCCAACGAACGCAAGCAACGCGAGGCCGACAGAGATAATCGCCATCCCAATCGAAGCTACAACGCGCGGTTCGATCGTATCGGAAACCCGGCCTGCTAGAGGTGAAAAGAGAGCCATCATAATCGGCTGGGCAACAAGGATGGCTCCTGCGATCTGTGGATCGAGTCCTTTGATGTACTGGAGGTAGAGGCTCAGCAGGAATGTGACGGCGTACGTCGCACAATAATTGATCAAAGCGGCCGCATTGGAGTAGGCGAAAACAACGTTCCGAGCAAAAAGAGTGACGTCCAGAAGGGGTTTGTGTGCTCTTCGCTCCCAGGCCACAAAAGCTGCAAAGCCTGCCAGACCTGCCAGCAGCGTCCACATTCCGGTAGCTCCCGGCAGCTTGGAGAAACCGATCATCAGCATTGTGAGCGACACCGTATAGAGGAGGGATCCCGGAATGTCAAATTTCTCCCCGCGGGCTTCCGCCCACTCGCTCTTCAACCGCCACAGAACCAACATGATGATACAAAGACCCAGGAGGGCATTCATGAAAAAAAGGCTCCTCCACCCCAGGTGTTGTGTGAGGAAACCTCCGATGAAAGGTCCAAGGGAAAGTCCGAAATAGGTGGCGGCCACGCTGATCCCCAGCACTCTCCCGCGTTCTGCGACAGGGTAGGCGGAGGTGAGCATTGCGATTCCCGTTCCAAAAATCATCGCAGCACCCACTCCCTGGAGTGCGCGCGTGAGAATCAGAACCGTCCCCGAGGGTGCGAGGCCACTCAGGAGCGAGAACGCCGTAAAAGTGCTGATGCCATAGACAAATATCTTTCTACGGCCATGAATGTCTGCCAATCTACCGAATGGGACAAGAAATATTGCAGCGGCGAGAACAGCTGAGGTTGCGATCCAGCTAAGGGACAACGCGTCCATCGAGAATTCTCTCCCGATGGAGGGGAGAGCAATGTTAACGGAAGACGCCATAAGGGGGGTCAGAAAAGCTGCGGAGGCGGATGCCGCAAGTGCGGCCCTTTTGTCATCCAGCGTGATCATCGTGGAACCGGCGTCGCTTACAGTGAACCGTGGCAGGTGTGCTGAAGGCGAGAGAGATCGGACCCATTGGCCCGAAAGCGCCGATCAGCATTCCCAGTACGTATGACTTCATTGCCGGCGCCCTTGAGAGGATGAGGCAATGCTTCCGAACAGATGTACTGATAACAGCATAAGAATATTTTTCATCGAGTTCCACGATCCACTCGTCACCCCGGGACAGCCAGAAGAACTGACTCACCAGATTCGAGTCGTTGCCTTTCCGAACAACGAAGGCCTTCCCTTCAATGCGATGGAGTCATCCAGCGGTGCTTTCGCGTCCGAAAGCCAACTCATGCAGGCAGCCGGACCAATGAGGAAGGGAATCGCGGAAACTTCAATAACTATGGAGGCTTATTTCTGCGAATATGAGGGTTGGTGGTATCTTAGGAAGTCGACTGGGATTGGGATCCTATCACGATCGCTGTCGCCGAAGCCGTTGCAACTAATTTGTTTCTCGAGTTGAAAGCCTCTCCCATCATTTGCAGCACCTGCACACCGCGTGCAATGATGATGGCTTGAACGGTAAGATGATCGCCTGGCTCAACCGGACGCATGAAGTGAGTATTCAGGGAGAGAGTCGCACAGGGAACGCGAGCAGCCAGATAGCTCAGCGGGCCGAACACGTTGTCGAACGCGGCAACGAGAAATCCCCCTTGCATTGTCCGTAGTGGATTGAGGCTTTCTTCCAGCACGGGAAATGAGACGGTGAGGGATCGCCGGGATTCATACTCGACAAACTCGGCCTTCATCGCTACGAAACAATTCGGAGGAAATGTTGAGCCCATGCCATTCTGGCGTACGAGCTCCTGGATTTCTTCATCCAACATTGACAACGACGCATTCATGGTTGTGCAGGTTGACGCGATCGCAGCGTTGATCGTCTGAAGGTTGTAGCGGGTTGTGTCGTCGATAGGGTTACTGCGGGACTGGCTCCCCTGACACCGCCCACCACGATTCTGTTGTTCGTGTAAGCCGGTCCGCGAGATCGACCAGGAGTTTCTTCGCGAATTCGGGATGTTTCTCTACAAGCTCATTGACCGTCATCCGCACAAACAGCACAGATGTCGGTTCCACGGCTTGAAGTGTGGCGGTCCGCGGAATACCCAGGATGCATCCTAACTCACCGAAAATGGTTCCGCGCGTATTGACTTCTGCGACAGTGAAGTCTTTCTTGTAGACCCCGATTTTTCCTGTGAGGAGAATGTAGAATCCGTCTGCGGGATCTCCCATGCTTGTGATCGTATCACCAATGGAGTAGTACTTTTTTACTCCGGCGACACCGTACGCGACATTCGACTGGTCAGTCATTGTTTCTCTGTCTCCTCCAAAGTGATGCCTATGAACTCCCAAGGGTATAGTAGTTGTTCCTCTTCGAAAGTGCAAGAGGGGACTTCTGTCCCTCGCTCGCCATGGGAGTGAATTCAAATCTTCAGACAAAACCGGCCAATGCTTTCAGGCTCACGCCGTTATTTCTCACTATGAGATTGAAGTTGGAAATGTCAACCATTTTGTTGCGCTCTCACCTGAAAAGCCAGAAGAAAGGAAACAGGGGCTTGTGACTTCTCCCCACCCTTTTTCAGGCGACAAACTTGGACTTCCTATGCAAACGAAACCGGTCGGCCGGGTTCAAGCTCCACAACGATTTTCTTCAGAGAGGCCGGAAGATGTTTTTTCAACTCCGTCGGCGTCCCCGCAAGAACCGGAAACGTACCATAGTGCATCCCCACCACGTACTTGGGTTTGAGTAATGTGCACGCATACGCTGCCTCGCGCGGGTCCATCGTATACAGTCCGCCGATCGGAAGAATAGCGAGTTGAGGCTTGTAGAGATCAGCGATGATCCTCATATCGCCGAACACCGCCGTATCACCCGCGTGATAAATTCTGAACCCATTTTCAAACTCCACGACAAATCCCGCGGGCTCGCCACCGGGAACCACAGTTCCCCCAACGTCGAGATCCGAGCTGTGCTTCGCATCCACCATGGTCACCTTCAGACCATCCACACTCATCGTTCCCCCTTTGTTCATTCCCTGCGCGTTGACAACACCTTGTTTTTGCAGGTAGAGGGAGATCTCATAAATGGAAATCACCGTTGCATTTGTCCGTTGTGCAATCTCGATGGTATTGCCGACGTGATCGGAGTGTCCGTGACTAACGAGAATCAGATCAACCGGTGTGATTGCTTTTGCCCCCGGCGGTGCTTTCGGGTTCTCCAGCCATGGATCGATGAGCACCGATCTGCCCAGGGGAGCTTTCAAGAGAAACGCGGAGTGGCCAAACCACGTAAGATTCAATTTCTCTTTCTTTGTCTTCCTTACTTTCATTCTGCACTCCCTTCAGTGAGCGTGTTGTCTTGAGATGAGACTTTTCATGTTTGTCCAGCTCGTGCCGGTGCCCATTCCAGAAGCCAGCTCACAATCACTCACGCCTTGGCGTGAGACTTCCTGTTTTTCCGGACGGATTTTTGTGATAAGTTCTAGTGAGCTCGTTTCCACCTCACGGTCAGTTCAGCGACGCGCTTTCCAAGCGCTTCTCCTTTCTTCTCAAATTCTTCCGCTACGTCCTTTCCTGTTACCACCTGATCGAAAGGCTTCTCACCAGTGATGGCCGATGCACCGAAAGCGGATCTCCAGTCCTCTCCGCCGACAACAATCATGCCGAAGACCATCATCGAGTGCAGAATATTCAATTGTGTCAGTTCTTCACCTGCAGATATTCCGCCGCTGCTGACAAACGCGGCGCCGATTTTGTCGCGCATCGACGACCCGTCGAATGGCCAGCGGTTCATAAAGCTTGCAACTTCGGGCGCGACGTTGGCATTGTAGACTGGACTGCCAACGATGATGGCGTCGGCCTTGAGCAGATCCTCTGTCGTTGCTTCTGTGACGGTCAGCAATTTCACATTCACGGTTTTTACCGATCGAGCACCCCGGGCCACAGCCTCTGCCATGGCGCGCGTGTGTCCCGTCTGACTATAGTACGCGATCAGGACCGAAGGGCGTTCCTGAGCCATGGAAGCTCTCATCCAAGGACAAAGAAGGGAAAACAACAAGAAGAAGCTCAGAGTCTTTCGCATGTGCAGTTCCTTCCTACGCGACAATCATGGATGTCGCAGTCAGCATGAACAACGTGAGATTGATGTGAATTCTACTTTTTGGGGACAGCCAGTGAGCCCAGTGTTGGCTTCACAAGCTGCTCAAAGTTTGCGTACGGCAGCCGGATCAGTTCGTGATGCGACCCGGCATTGAACGAGATCTCGCGATCCTCCGAAAGTGCCGAGTCGGCAATCACCCGCATGTTGAAGAGATTGCCAAACGGGGGCATCGCACCGACTTCACATTCGGGAAAGCGGTCTTTGAATTCCGACTCGCTAGCGAGCTCGACGTTTTTTGTCTGGCTGAATTCCTTGAGCTTGGTGAAATCAATCATTGACGACGCCGGGAGAACCACCATCGCCATAGCGCCGTCCATCCACACAATGACCGTCTTCGCCATTTCCTTCCCGGGAATATGAGCAGACTGTGCGACGTCTTGAGCCGTGAACGCTGTCGAATGCGTTACGTTGACGTACCTGACGCTGTTGTCGTCGAGAAACTCGACCAGCTTTTTCAAGATCATACCGGTCTCCTTTCGTTGCTGTGATTTCCCCCCATTGTTCAACGCCGGAGGCGCACTGGTTCGCAGCACCTCCTGGTTCTCGTTGTTTTTGCTTTCCCTTTCGGCCCAAGTACTCTTCGTCCCTGTCAACAATCCAACCATTCGAATGGCAAACACACCTGGAGTGTTGCCGACCAGGATCGTGACATAGAATATCACTGTGCAAAAGTACCCCTTCCGGGGGGCAATGTCAACCGATCCGATTGCGTCTTTTGCGAAGCACTGATGGGGGGAAACGCTATGAGAGTGGGGTTGTTCTGCTGAGGGAGATCATAGCTGAACGAAATGCTCAGCGAGCCACTGCTCACACTTTTCGGCGATTGCCAGAATCGTCACCTGGGGGTTGACGCCGAGCGATGTCGGAGTGACGCTTCCGTCAATGACGAACAGACCTTTCACATCGTGACTCTGGCAATGTGCATCGACTA
>QYQB01000197.1 GCA_007280275.1 bacterium
CTTATCGGAACACATTTCAACCCGAGCACAGCAGCCAGGATCTTGGCTTTCGTCTTGTCGGCAGGCGCCTCCCGTACTGTATTTTCACTTTCATCGTTCTCATGTAACCTCTCAACCTTCCCAATTATGGGAACCGCCGCGATCCCGAACCACAACGACAAGAGTTCTTGAGTTATTCGCTCAGATCGACGAGAAACGCCTCGTTTTCGTGCGAATTTCGACGAGAGCCAATGCTCGTCACGTTCCTCCCACCGTCTGGATGGCATAGAGATTGCCGCCCAATTGACATCGTTTCATACAATCGAGAGGCCAAGATGATCGGTCAGGTAAAGGGAGTCGTCATGCCCATGCGCTCAACTTACGCGTACGCGGTGCTCGCAGCAATTGTAGTCACAACCGGAATAATGTGTGCACCGCTTGTATCCAGCATCTGGTTTGTGGTCATCCCAACGCTCGCGTTGCTCGCCGCTCTCGGGGGAGGTCTCATGCGGGCATGGAGCCGGGCGGTGATCAATGTTGCCGAGAATCTCCTTCTGCAGCATTCTCAACCTGGGTCCATGATGCGACAATCCGATGAGTTCACGCGAAGCCTGAACGACATCATCCTGCTGATCAGGGAGGACGGAACAATCGTAAACGTCAATGACCGCGCGGCTGCGGCCTACGGCTATTCGCGGGAGGAATTGGAGGGGAAGAACCTTCGCGCGATACGGGCGCCGGAGACAATCGACGAAATAGAACGCCAGATGGAACAAGTCACAGAGAAGGGGGGAATGGTGTTCGAGACGCTCCATCGGCGTAAGGATGGTCGGATTTTTCCAGTCGAAACGAGTTCACGGATCATTCAGATAGACGGCAAGAAGTATTTTCAGGCAATTGTCCGTGACATCACGGAGCGGAAAAGAGGGGAGGATCGGCTGAAGAGGCTCAATGATTGCTTCCTGGGGTTCGGACCGGATCCCGTGCAGAATATCAACTCACTGGTCGGACTCTGCGGGGAATTGTTGGCAGCCACAAGTGCCCTCTACAATAGGCTGAATGGTGGTTTGTTGTGCTCAATCGGTCAATGGAAGACTCCGGAGGACTATCAATCTGAAGACGATCCCGAAGGACACCTTTGTTATGATGTCATCAGAGGAGGTTGGCATGAGTTGGTAGTCGTCAGGAACTTGCCTGAAACCGTGTACTTCAAGAGCGATCCGAATGTGAGGAAGTACGATTTGAAGACGTATGTGGGAAAAGGTGTTCGGTTCGGAGAGGAACAAATTGGATCACTGTGCGCCGTTTTCCAGCACGACTTCGTGCCCGGCGCAGATGATGAACAATTGATGAACATCATCGCGGCAGCGATCGGTGTGGAGGAAAACCGAAGGCAGAAGGAGGAAGCCCTGCGCGAAAGCGAGGAGCGCTACAGGCGTCTCGTCGACCTCTCTCCGGATGCAATCGCGGTCCACTCCGGGGGGCGGTTCGTGTTTGTCAACAAGGCAGGCATCCACTTGATTGGGGCGCGGGAAATGAAGGACCTGGTCGGCACGCCGATCCTTGATATTGTTCACGCGGACTACAAGGAACTGGTCAAAGCCCGTGCGTTTGCGCAAACGACGGAGCCCGCCAAGCAACCGTTTGTCGAAGAGAAGTTTGTGCGGTTCGATGGCTCCACAGTCGATGTCGAGGTCGCTTCAGTCCCAATCACGTATGGAGGTAGGCCGGCCACGCTCGTTGTTGCCCGAGGACTGGAAGATCGGAAGCGAGTCCAGGAGGAGTTGCTCACACTCCGAAAAGCTGTCGAGTCCTCTGGTGAGATCATTTTCACGACGGACGCTGAAGGGATCATAACATACGTCAATCCGGAATTTACAAAGATCTATGGTTATGCGCCGGAAGAGACTGTTGGAAAGGCAACTCCCAGAATACTGAAGAGTGGAGTGCTTGATGAGTCGAGCTATGAATTCTTCTGGAGTGAGTTGCTGCAGAAGAGAGTGTTCAGAGGGGAACTTGAGAACAGGACGAAGGATGGCCGATTGATCACCGTTGAGGGGTCCGCAAGTCCGATTCTCGGGGACAAAGGGAATATCCTTGGCTATCTTGCCGTTCAGCGGGACGTGACAGAGCGGAAGCGTGTTGAGGATGCTCTCCGGAAATCCGAAGAGAGCTATCGCGGACTTTTCAACAGCGTTGATGATGCAATCTATATCCAGGATAAGCACGGGAAATTCCTTGATGTCAATCAGGGGGCGGTCGATATGTATGGCTATGAGCATGGCTATTTCGTTGGAAAAACGCCGGAAGCCCTCGCTGCGCCAGGTATGAACGATCTTCAGCAAACTCTCGAATCGGTCCGAAAAACATTTGCAGGTGTGCCGCAGCAATTTGAGTGGTGGGGGCGGCGGAAAAATGGAGAAATATTCCCAAAGGAAGTGCGCCTGAACCGAAGCGTGTACTTCGGCCAGGAGGTCGTGGTTGCCTTGGGCCAGGACATCACCAACCGCAAGCGCTCCGAGGAAGCTGTAAAACGCTCGGAGATGCGGTTCCGCCGTGTCTGGGAAAGCTCCATGGACGGAATGCGTATCCTGGACGAGAGCGGATCGATCGTCATGATCAATGAAGCTTTCTGCAGACTCATGGGTAAGCCCGAGACCGAATTGATCGGGCGACCATTCACAATGGCGTATGAGCCGGTATCAGCCGCTGAAGATGAAGAAGACCTGAACGTCTATCAGCATCGATTTGCGACACGCTCGTTCGCACGGCATCAGGAAGTAGACCTTCCTCTCCACGGGGGAAAGCGGATTCTTGTTGAGATGTCTAATTCGTTGCTCGAGATTCCGAATGAGCCACTGCTCCTTCTCAGTATCTTCCGTGACGTTACGGAACGGAGAGAAGCTGAACAGAGACTGCGGGAAAGCGAAGAAAAATTCCGATCGCTCTCAGAACAATCGCCCAACATGATTTATATCAACAAGGGGGGAAAAGTCGTCTATGTCAACCAACGGTGCGTGGAATTGATGGGCTTCACGAAGGAGGAGTTCTATGCCCCAGGCTTCAGTTTCCTGAGTCTCATCGCTCCGGAGTACATTCCACTTGTGAAGGAGAACCTCACGAAGCATCTGGCTGGTGTGGAAATTCCTGCATACGAATATGTGCTGTTTACAAAAGATCGGAAACGGATTGTGGGTTTGCATTCAACAAGACTCACAACGTATGATGGGGGAACTGCAATCCTCGGAATCGTCACAGACGTAACGGAGCGCCGTCACGCCGAAGAGGAACTGCGGAAACTGCATCGTGCCGTCGAACAGAGCCCTACTTCCATTGTTATTACCGACATCGCGGGCACTATCGAATATGTGAACCCGAAATTCTCTCAGATTACCGGGTACACCCTCGAAGAAGCGAAAGGACAGAATCCGCGGATCTTGAAATCGGGAGACACTCCGGCGGAAGAATACTCGAGGCTATGGGAGACTATCCTTTCTGGAAAGGAATGGAAAGGGCAGTTCCACAACAAGAAGAAGAACGGGGAACAATTCTGGGAACTGGCTTCAATTTCTCCCGTCAGGGATGCATCGGGAACCATAACGCACTTCCTTGCGGTAAAAGAGGACGTAACGGAGCGCAAGATGCTCGAGCAGCAGCTGTGGCAGGCGCGCAAGATGGAAAGCCTTGGCACGCTGGCGAGCGGGATCGCCCACGATTTCAATAACATCCTGGGAATCATCCTCGGCTATGCGAGCATGCTGGGACAGAAGTCGGTGGGGACTGAAAAGGTTGGAGTGTATCTTGACGCAATCGTCAACGCGGCCGAACGGGGTGCGGGGTTAGTGCGCCAGATCCTGACGTTTGCACGGAAGAGTGAGTTCAGACTGGAAAAGGTGGATGTAAACTCCATTATCGGTGAACTCACAACCATGCTCGGGGAAACATTCCCGAAGACCATCACCCTCTCGCTACAGCTCGAGAAGGCGCTCCCTCCGCTGTCCATCGATCGAACGCAGCTTCATCAGGCCCTCTTGAACCTGTGTGTGAATGCGCGGGACGCGATGGCCGATCACGGATCGATCAGCCTAGCGACCAGGCTTGTGGAGGGGAAGACGCTTGGGCAACAGTTCGCTGCTGCTTTGAATCAGAGTTATGTAGAGATAAGCGTCTCGGATACCGGCAGCGGCATCGATGAAAGCACGAAAGCCCGAATCTTCGAGCCCTTTTTTACC
This sequence comes from bacterium, assembly GCA_007280275.1. Classification (GTDB taxonomy): domain Bacteria; phylum Bacteroidota; class Ignavibacteria; order UBA10030; family UBA10030; genus UBA9647. Next base: position 4,212 of record QYQB01000197.1, read on the forward strand.
ACGAAGGACGTGGGAAAGGGAACCGGCCTCGGACTCTCGGTTGTCTTCGGTGTGGTGGAGGCACATATGGGGTTTGTCGATGTCGACTCTGAATTGGGACGCGGAACGACGTTTCGGATCTATCTCCCGCTCCAGGAAGACACCATCTCTCCCGGTGAGGGGAGAAGTGTTGAAGGGCAGGATGTGCGCGGCGGTTCTGAGACCATCCTCGTAGTCGAAGATGAAGAGTTGATGCTCGAGTTCGTCGTTACCGTTCTCGGGCAGAGGGGCTACCGGGTGCTGGTAGCGAAGGATGGCGAAGAAGCTGTTAAAGTATACTCCGACCAGATGCATGCAATTCACCTAGTGCTATCCGATTATGGACTCCCGAAGATTGATGGTTGGGAAGCGTGCCGGCGGATGAAGCACATCAACCAAAACGTCAAGGTCATCCTTGCGAGTGGATATCTCGATCCCCGGATGAAAGCAGAAATCCTGGAGGGGGGCATCAAGGGGTTCATCGGGAAGCCGTATAGTACCCACGAAATACTAAAAAGGATCAGAGAGGCGCTTGATTCGTGATCGACGCTATTGGTATCCAAAAATTTCTTTTCAATCTCCCGCTTGGAGGCTGTAAGTAATTATGTCGTAAAGCGTTACCGAGAGTAAGAATTATTCGTTCTCTGGAACAAAATCCGATACGAATGTGTTATGAAATACGAGCCCGCTCTTCGTTCCTACCTTGGGCGGGTTTCAGAACAACCTCCCTGGCCCCGACGCTCACGGTGCGCGTCGGGGCTTTTATTTGTACTCCACCCCGCCTCTTTTCGGAAACCCAACCATTTGAAGAAATCCAATTAGGAACACGGGGCAGCTCCGAGGTACAGGGAGCTGGGATGCCGCCAACACATGAGTGAGAAAGTTGACGAAAGAACCAGGAGGCAGATTTCAGTTAGGATACGGGGGATTGATTCGTTGATGCCAGGAGCGAGTGAAGTTCCAATTTGGAGAGAGGTCGGTGCTCCCCAGGATTGAGCCCGGTCAGCGAAAGAGGTCCCAGTTTGGTTCTGATGAGCCGCAACGTCGGATGACCCACCGCTGCAGTCATTTTGCGGATTTGGCGATTGCGCCCTTCCGTGAGAGCTATCTCAAGCCATGCTGTGGGAACGCTTTTTCTAAGTCGGATTGGTATCTCACGGAGAGGGACCGGAGGCTCGAGATCAATGAGCGTCACGGTAGCTGGCTTGGTTTTTCGCCCTTGAATCATCACTCCCGCTCTCAATCTGGCGAGGGCATCCTCACTGGGTACGCGTTCGACCTGCACGAGATAGGTGCGTTGGTGTCCATAGCGAGGCTCCAGAAGGAGATGCTTTGCCGGACCATCGTTTGTGAGGAGAAGAAGACCCTCGCTGTTTGCGTCAAGCCTCCCGACGGGGTAGATATCACGCGGGAATGGACCGAACGCTTTGAGTGTTTTTCGCCCGGAATTGTCGGAGAACTGGGAGAGGACCCCATACGGTTTGTAGAAAAGGATGTAGGAACTCTTGATGCCGAAAGGTCTTTTTCCCATTTTTTGACACCGCAAAAAAATCCCCCGGCGTCACCGAGGGATTTCATGCCTATTCAAAGCCACGAACTGTCTAGGATGCGCCAGCAACCTCTTCATCCTGCTCTTTAAGCTCATCTCCGCCTTTGTCCTTGCTCGAATCGAAGAAACTCAGCTCTTCTGCCTTCTCGCTGAACTTGACTCTGATTTTGCTCCCGTTGGCGAAGGATCCCTTGAGGATTTCCTCGGCGAGCGGATCCTCAACATATTTCTGGATGGCCCTGCGAAGCGGCCGCGCGCCAAAGGCCGGATCAAAGCCTTTATCGGCAAGGAATTCCTTGGCCGGATTCGTCAGCTCGATCGAGATGCCCATGCTCTCCATTCGTTTGAAAAGATCCTTCGAGGAAATGTCGATGATCTGGAGAATGTGCTGCCGCTCGAGGCTATGGAACACGATCGCGTCGTCAACCCTGTTCAGGAATTCGGGATTGAAGACTCTCTTCAGGGCATCCTCAATGTGCCCCTTCATCGCACTGTACTTATCCTGTTCTGATTTCGTTCCGAATCCCATTGCCCCGGTCGATTTGATATCCCGCGTGCCGATATTCGAGGTCATGATAAGAATCGTGTTCTTGAAGTCAACCCGGCGTCCAAGACTGTCTGTCAGAATTCCATCATCCAGAACCTGCAACAGGATATTGAACACATCCGGATGGGCTTTCTCGATTTCATCAAGCAGCACAACGGAATAGGGCTTTCTCCGCACTTTCTCCGTCAATTGGCCCCCTTCCTCATATCCAACGTACCCCGGGGGCGCTCCGACAAGTCGTGACACAGAGAATTTCTCCATGTACTCGCTCATGTCGATTCGGATCAACGCTTCGTCAGAATCGAACAAGTACCGGGCGAGTGCTTTGGCCATCTCGGTTTTTCCCACGCCTGTCGGTCCAAGGAAGATAAATGATCCGATAGGACGCTTTGGATCCTTGAGTCCGGCACGCGTCCGACGGATTGCCTTCGTGAGCTTCACGATCGCTTCATCCTGTCCGACGATCACAGCCTTAAGGGCTTCCTCCATCTTGAGGAGCTTCTCTGATTCACTTTGGGCCACACGATTGACCGGGATGCCTGTCATCATTGAAACAACTTCCGCGCAGTTCTCATCGCTCACGTCATAAACTACTTCCTGAGCTTTGAGTTCCCATTCACGTTTCGCGATCTCGAGGTCGCTGAAGAGCTTCTTCTCAAGGTCCCGCAGACGCGCTGCTTCCTCGAAGTTCTGATTCTTGACCACTTGATTCTTCGCCTGCTTGATCTTCTCGATCTCTTCTTCGAGCAGCAGAATCTCCTTTGGGACGACAATGTTCGCGAGGTGAACCCGGGACCCTGCTTCGTCCATCACGTCGATTGCCTTGTCGGGCAGGTAGCGGTCAGTAATATAGCGGTCGCTCAAACGGACAGCCGCATCGATTGCCTTATCAGAGTAGAGCACACCGTGGTGCTCCTCATATTTCTGTTTGATGTTTAGCAGAATCTTAATGGTCTCATCAACGGTCGTTGGATCGACCATGATCTTCTGGAACCGGCGATCGAGGGCTCCGTCCTTTTCAATATACTGCCGGTATTCGTCGAGGGTCGTGGCGCCGATGCACTGCAGCTCTCCGCGTGCGAGTGCCGGCTTGAACATGTTGGATGCATCCAAAGACCCGCTTGCGCCGCCAGCGCCCACGATGGTGTGTAATTCGTCTATGAAAAGGATGACGTCCTTTGCTTTCTCAAGCTCGTTCATCACGGCCTTCATCCGCTCTTCGAACTGTCCCCTATACTTCGTCCCCGCGACGAGGGCAGCGAGATCCAGTGTAACGACTCGCTTATCGTGCAGGACTCTGGAGACCTTTTTCTGAACGATCCTGAGGGCCAAGCCTTCAGCAATGGCTGATTTTCCAACGCCGGGCTCGCCGATAAGGACAGGATTGTTCTTCTTCCGGCGGCTGAGAACCTGGGCAACCCGCTCAATCTCCTTTTCCCGCCCGACGATCGGGTCCAGCTTATCCTCGATAGCCAGCTTTGTGAGGTCCCGGCCGAAGTTGTCGAGGACCGGTGTTTTCGATTTGTCAAGCTTCTTCTCGGTGCTATGAGGAGCAGGGGGAGTCGAGGGTTTTCCGGAGATGATGTTGTCGAGTTCATTCCGCACAACATCGTAATGAACGTTGAACTGATGCAGAATTTGTGCCGCAATATTATCGTCATCCCGAAGGAGCGACAGCAAAAGGTGCTCGGTCCCAATCACGTCTGATTTGTATAGCTTTGCTTCGAGATAGGTGATCTTCAAGACCTTTTCGGCTTGCTTGGTGAGAGGGATGTTGCCGATTGTCAAGGTGCCACCGGAGGTCCGGACTGTGTCTTCGATCGCTTTCTTGAGCTTGTACAGGTCAACCCCAAGATTCCGCAGAATTTTGACAGCAATCCCTTCGCCTTCCCGAATAATGCCGAGAAGGAGATGTTCCGTTCCGATATAGTCGTGGCCTAAACGCAATGCTTCTTCCCGGCTCAGCCGGATAACATCTTGCACACGGTTGGAGAAATTGCCTTCCATTGAAGCTCTCACCTTAAATAAGTTGGACTGTTATGCTCCCTGATACGTCTAACAACGCAAAAGGCTTTGAATGAGTTTCCTTTAAATATAACCAATTTTGAAAGTGCAGTCAAGGCAGGCGATTTGGGTGATACATTTCGATTCTTCTTTAAGTCATATCTGCAATTCTTTGGGGTGTGTCCTAAACTTCCCTTTGACTTTTCAAGCGAAAAAGGTTAAATTTTTTATCAGGTCATAATATGGTTTGCCAAAGAGGATTCAGTGGCGCTTGAGAAGGCTACAGGGCACGATAGAAAGCTTCAGGACCGACTGCTTGGGTCAGGTGATGTCCCCGGGCATATCGCCATTATTATGGATGGCAATGGTCGATGGGCGCAGAAACGGGGTCTCCCACGAATCGCTGGGCACCATGAGGGGGTAAATTCTGTCCGAGATATCGTCGAAGCGTGTGGTCAACTTGGAGTAAAGTATCTGACAGTGTATGCCTTTTCGACGGAAAACTGGAAGAGACCACAAGAAGAGGTTTCTCTTCTCATGCGGCTTCTCTTGAAAGCCCTGCGGGACGAAAAAGATCGGTTGCACCAGAATGAAGTGAAACTGAAGGTCGTGGGAGACATCGCAGCATTGCCGCAAGACATTCAGGATGAGCTCCTCGACGGCATCGAGAAGATGAAAGATAACAAGGGCCTTACACTTATTCTTGCTCTCAGCTACAGCGGCCGTTGGGATATCACGAATGCGATCCAGCGCATGTACGACGAAATACGGTCTGGCAGCCTCAAGAAAGAACAAATCACTCAGGAACTCATCACAAGTTATCTCGCAACCAAAGATTTTCCCGACCCGGACTTGCTCATTCGTACCAGCGGCGAGTTTCGGATCAGCAATTTTCTTATTTGGCAGATTGCCTACAGTGAGCTCTTCATTTCTCAAGAGTTTTGGCCGTCCTTCCGCCGGAAGCAATTATATGAAGCAGTTGCGAATTTCCAGCGGCGAGAGCGACGGTATGGGATGGTGAGCGAGCAGCTACACAAGAATGAATCCAGTGGATTAGACCCGCTCCGAGGGATGGAAAGGTTTCTAAAAAGTGCGTCAAAGTCTTAAACATACTCTTCTCGTCGCCGTTCTTCTGGTATCCTGCACGTTGTCGCAAGCGCAACAGCGTCCGGAAGTGTTCAAGATTCTCGGCATTTCAGTCGAAGGTCAACGTTCTTCCGATCCCGCGGCGATTATTGCCAACACAGGTTTGAAAGTAGGAGAGGAGATCACGCTCCCCGGCGACCAAACGCGCACGGCCATCGATCGTCTCTACGGATTGCGGTTGTTTGACGATATTCAGATTTTTACCGAGAACCGCACACCTGAAGGGGTCTATCTGTTGATTCGTGTCAGGGAAAACCCCCGGCTGGAAAAAACCGAGATCGTCGGCAACGATGAACTCAGTGAAGACGAGGTTCTGAAGAGAGTAAACCTTGTCAAGGGCCAGATCGTCACGGCGCAGGATCTTTCGTTGATACGGCGATTGCTCCGGCTGAAGTACGCTGAAGATGGATATCTCAATGCCGACATCAATCCTGTACTGATCAAGGATTCCACAGGCAACCGGGTCACACTCCGCGTGACAATCGATGAAGGACCGAAGGTCAAGGTCGATCGCATCATATTCCACGGCAACAAGCAATTCAGCGATGACGATCTCAAGGGGTCGATGAAAGAGACGGCAGAACGAGCGTGGTGGAAATTTTGGGCGAGCAATAAGTTTGACAAGAAGAAATATGAGGAAGACAAGCGCCTCATCCTGAATTATTATCAGAAGAACGGGTATCGTGACGCCGAGATAATTTCGGACTCTCTCTTGTACGACAAGAATAAACAATACCTCACCATCGACATCGTTGTGCATGAGGGGCCTCCGTACCGGGTCCGGAACATTATCTGGGAAGGGAACACCGTCTACACTCCCGAAGTCCTTTCTCAACGGCTTGGGTTTCTCAAGGGTGATATCTACGACAAGGAAAAATTCGAGAAGAACCTCTATCGCAGCGAGGAGGAAACAGACGTCTCCTCACTCTACATGGACAATGGCTACCTGATGTTCCAGGCGGAGCCCGAGGAGGCACGCGTGGGAGGCGACAGCCTGGATATCACAATCCATATGCGGGAACGAAACCAGTTCAGGATCGGCCAGGTTGTTATTACAGGGAACACCAAGACGCACGAGAAAGTGATCCGGCGTGAGCTGTACACTCTCCCGGGAGACTATTTCAGCCGCCAGGCTGTCATCAGGAGCGCACGTCAGCTTTCGCAGCTCAATTACTTCAACCCTGAGAAAATAAAGCCGGACACACGCAATCTGGATGTCGAGAAAGGGTCCGTCGACCTCGAGTATGCCGTTGAGGAAAAATCCAGCGACACGTTTAACATGTCTGTCGGATATAGCGGCTATTTTGGTTTCAACGGGGCACTGGGGCTGACGTTCAACAATTTCTCGTTGAAGGAACCTCTCCGCGGCGGCGCAGGTCAGATGCTTAGCTTTGACTGGCAGTTCGGTGAAGGAAGCCGCTATCGGACTTTTTCGATCGGGTTCACGGAACCGTGGATGTTCGATACGCCCACGCTTTTCGGCGTCAACCTCTTTGACCAGCGGCAGATCTTCTACTACGATCTGAGACTTACCGGTGCTTCGGTGCGAGTTGGTCGTCGATTCAGATGGCCCGACTACTTGTTCAGGGGCGACTGGACTCTTCGATTCCAGCGTAATGACGTCATCTCCGGTGGATCGTACTATCTGGAAGGGACGACGACACAGGTTGACATTTCGCAGGTCATCTCCCGGAACAGCACTGACAGTCCGATCTTCCCGACACGAGGATCCAATTTTTCGCTCCTCACGGAACTTTCAGGAGGGTTCCTCCCGGGGAATGTGAAATTCTCCAAACACATCTTCAACGCCGATTGGTATGTTCCGATTCTGGGAGGCAATCGCATTGCGCTCGCGCTTTCGAGCACTCTTGGATTTGTCTTTGGTATTGGCGATAACCCGAGAATCCAGCCTACCGACGTCTTCTTCATGGGAGGTACGGGCCTGGGCTACTTCAACACAACGCCGTTGCGTGGATATGAAGACCGGGGAGTAGGACCTGCAAGCGGAGGTTTGGCTATGCTCAAACACTCAGCTGAGCTGCGATTCGCGCTCTCGATCAATCCGATACCGATCTACGCGCTGCTCTTCGCAGAAGCAGGGAATGTTTGGAAGGAGCCAAAAGTGACTGATCCGATGGATCTGCGGCGGTCGGCAGGCGTTGGAGTCCGGCTTCTCATTAACCCGATCGGCATGGTAGGTTTTGATTACGGTTATGGATTCGACGCTCCGGCTCCAGGTACTTCTCCGCCCGGCTGGCGCTTTCACTTCCAGTTCGGAAAAGGATTCTAAATATACAATTCTTTGAAAATCACTCTAACCGCTAACTTCATTTTGAGGACACCGTGAAGAACATTTTCATCATCATTGCTCTCGTCGCTGCGCTGGTTCTCTCCTTCAGCGTTGTTGCCGCACAGACATCGAAGGCTGCGTTTGTCGATTCCGAAAAAATCCTTGGTGAACTGCCCGAAGCGCAGAAAGCCTCCAAGGAACTTGACGCGCTTGTCAAGGGGTGGCAGGATTCTGTTGCGACCATGAATGTCAGTCTCCAGAAGCAGGTGGAGGAGTATCAGAAGCAGTCTTCAGTCATGGCGCCCGCGAAGAAGGATGCCGAGGAGAAACGTCTGGGAGACCTCAACCTGAGACTGCGTGAATATGCCGCTCAGAAGCTCGACGCACGGACAGGCGAGGCAGCGCAGGAACGTGAGAAGCGACTTACTCCGATCCGGGAGAAAGTCCTTCGCGCCATTGAAGCAGTCGCGAAGGAAGACGGCTTCACGTTCGTGTTCGATCGCGCCAACGTTTTGTACGGCGATGCCAGGGTTGACCTGACGTACAAGGTCATCGATCGGCTGAAGAGGGGCACAACGGTTAAAGGAAAGTAGTTCTGCGGATTCCGGTGTGTTTGGGGGAGAAGGTAGAATCATTGAACGGGCGAAAGGCGGGGTGTGACCATGAAGAGTATCTTTCGGATCTCGATCGTCCTGGCTCTTGCGATTCCGTCGCTGCTGATGGGCCAGGCGAAAATCGGCTACGTCACGACCGATGCCATCATGAAACAGTTGCCTGACGCGCAGGATGCGCAGAAACAGCTGGATCAGATCGTGGTCGACTGGCAAGCGGAGTTGAACAAGCTCCAGCAGGATTGGCAGAAGAAATTCGATGACTATGAAAAACGAAAGCTGATCATGACAGAGCAGCGTCGGGTCGATGCCGAGAAGGAAATGCGCGATCTCGATCAGAAGATCGCTGAGTATCGAAACAAGAAGTTCGGTCAAAACGGCGACTTGTTCATAAAGCAGAACGAGCTCATGAAGCCGGTGCAGGATCGCGTGTTCAAGGCGATCCAGGATGTAGCGCTCGAAGAAGGATTTGATTACATCTTCGACAAGAGCGGAGAGATCCTCCTGATGTATGCAAATGTCAAATACGACCTGACTCTGAAGGTGCTTGCGAAGCTCACAATTTTGCCCGCTGCAGGCAAATAGTCCAAGGTCCGCCCATGACAGCCCGAGAAGTCGCGGTTTTCGTACGTGGTGAACTCAGCGGGGATGAAGGAGCTGAAATTCTCCGGGTCGCCAAGATCGAGGAAGCCGGTCCTGGCGACCTGACGTTTTTGTCGAATCCAAAGTATGAGAAGCATATCGGGGCGACCAGGGCATCCGCAATCCTCGTGTCCACGTCTTTTGACCCGAAGCGTGGCTCTTCACGCGAAGGCCTTACCTACATCAAAGTCCCTGATCCGTACGTCGCATTTCTGCAAGTACTGAAGCGCATCACGCCGATGCCGGATCCATTCTGGGAGGGTATCCACGCAACAGCCGTTGTTCCTCCATCCGCAACGATCGGGAACAATATCTCGCTCGGTGCGCACGTCACCGTGGGCGAAAATGCCATTGTCGGCGACAACACGAAAATTGCTCACGGATGTGTGCTTGGTGATGGTGTCACAATCGGTGACAACTGCCTGTTGTATCCAAACGTCACCGTGTATCATGGATGCCGGGTGGGAAAGAGCGTGATCATCCATGCAGGCGCAGTGATCGGGAGCGATGGATTCGGTTTTGCTCCAAAACCAGACGGCTCGTATGAAAAGATCCCGCAGATGGGAATCGTCGTCCTCGAGGATGACGTGGAGATTGGGGCGAACTGCACGATCGATAGGGCGACTCTCGGCCAGACGCTGATCAAGAGAGGAGTGAAGCTCGACAACCTCGTTCACATCGCTCACAATGTCGTCCTCGGAGAGGACACCGTCATCGCCGCACAAACGGGCATAAGCGGAAGCACAAAGGTCGGGAAAAATGTCATCATAGCTGGGCAGGTCGGGATCGTCGGGCATGTTGAGATTGCGGACAAAACAGTGCTCATGGCGAAAACGGGCGTATCGAAGTCTACAGAGCCCGGGAAAACGTACTGGGGCACACCAGCGAAAGAACACGCAAGAGCATTGAAAATCGAAGTTATCACACGATCTTTGCCTGAATTGGCCAAAGATGTTGAGGAGCTGAAGAGGTCGCTTGAGGCATTGAGAAATCGGCTCTCCGAAACGAAATCATAAGAACACTATTCGGGAAAACCAATGCTCGTTCAGCAACATACGATCAAGACACCCGTTACGATGAGCGGCGTCGGTTTGCACACGGGAGTGCAGACAACGATGACCTTCAAGCCTGCGCCCGAGAATTACGGTATCCGGTTCCGGCGTATTGATGTCGGCGGGACTCCTGAGATTCCGGCCGATGTCGACCATGTAATCGGTGTGGAACGCGGGACCACGATCGGCATCGGCGACGTACGCATTCACACAGTGGAACACGTGCTGGCGGCAATCGTCGGTCTTCAGGTCGATAATGTCATCATTGAGCTCGACAACATCGAGCCGCCGATCGCTGACGGGAGCTCGAAGCCCTTCGTCGATATGATCCTGGAATCCGGCGTTCAGGAACAGGAAGCCCCGAAGGATTATCTGATTATCGATCAGACGATTCGCTACCAGAACGAAGAGAAAGGCGTTGAGATCGTCGCGCTTCCTACCGATGATTTCAGGGTAACGGTCTTGATTGACTACCATAACCCGGCCTTGGGCAGTCAGCACACCGGCCTTTTCAACCTTGAGAAGGAATTCATCACGGAGTTTGCCCCCTCCCGCACGTTCTGCTTTCTTCACGAAGTTGAAATGTTGCGCGACAAAGGATTGATTCGGGGTGGAAACCTCGACAACGCGATCGTTATCGTTGACCGCGACTTGTCTGAGGGTGAACTGAAGAAGCTGGCGCACAAACTCGGGATTGATCACGCGCTCATTCTCGGCACAACGGGGGTGTTGAATGAGAAACGGCTTCACTACAAGAACGAACCTGCGCGTCACAAACTCGTCGATCTGATCGGAGACCTGGCGCTGATAGGCGTTCCGTTGAAAGCGCAGATCCTGGCGGCACGGCCCGGGCATGCGAGTAACATTGAGTTCGCCCGAAAGGTCCGCAAACTCTACCAGCAGAAAAAGCTGGTTAAGAAGTATATGCACGTCAAAAAAGAAGGGGTGATTTTTGACGTCAATGCCATTGCCCGCATTTTGCCCCACCGGTTTCCTTTTCTCCTCGTCGACAAGATTATCGATTTTCAGCTCGACGAGCGGGTGGTGGGAGTGAAGAACGTAACACTGAACGAGCCATTCTTTCAGGGCCATTTCCCCGATCAGCCGGTGATGCCCGGCGTCCTCATCGTGGAAGCGATGGCACAGGTCGGAGGCATCCTGATGCTGAACGGACTCGAGAATCCTGGCAACAAGTTGGTGTACTTCATGTCGATTAACAATGTCAAGTTTCGAAGACCTGTGGTGCCGGGCGATCAACTTGTCTTGGATGTCCAGATGGTCAGCAGAAGATCCAAGTTCATTCAAATTCGTGGTCAGGCGTTTGTTGACGGCAATCTTGTCGCAGAGGGGGATTTCTCTGCCGCGATCGTGGACAGAGAAGGCATTCAGGCAAAAGCAGGGAACCACACAGACTCCTACCAACTTTCTACCACCAGTAAGAATCCTTCTTCGAAATAATGCCTATTCACATTGATTCTCTTGCAGTCGTAAGCCCCAAAGCCACGATTGGCGATGGGGTCCAGATCGGGCCATTTGCTGTGATCGAGGATGATGTCGCCATCGGAGAAGGGACCTTGATCGGCGCACACGCTGTGATTCAGAGCGGCAGCCGCATCGGGCGGGAGTGCAGGATCCATCCCATGGCAGCCATCGGTGGTCTTCCTCAAGACCTCAAATTCAAAGGAGAGCCCACTACTCTTGAAATCGGCGACAAGACCGTCGTCCGCGAGTTCGTCACACTCAATCGGGCAACAGCCGAGACCGGCAGAACGATCATTGGAAGCAATTGCCTGTTCATGGCATATTCACATGTTGGCCACGATTGCGTCGTGGGCGATAATGTGATTCTCGCGAACTGCTGTGGGCTCGGTGGTCATGTACACCTGGGGAACTGGGTCATCCTTGGCGCGTTGACGCCGGTGCATCAGTTCTGCCATATCGGTGATCACGCCATGATCGGCGGGGGGTTCCGTGTGGTCAAAGATGTGCCACCGTACATTCTCGCTGGAAGCGAGCCTTTGATTTTTGCAGGGCTCAACATCATCGGTCTACGGCGCAGGGGGTTCTCCGCAAAGTCAATCGAATTGCTCAACAAGACCTATCGTCTCATCTACCGTTCAAGTCTCAATGTGTCGCAAGCGGTGGCCCGCATCGCGGAAGAAGTCGAGCCAAGTCCCGAGGTCGAAGCGGTCCTCTCGTTTATTGCGAAGAGCAAGCGCGGTATCATTTCTGGCTACGTTCATCATTAGATGGTCTGGCAGTTTCGGAATACTGGGTGTCGGACTGGCGCGTTCAACATGAGGTATGACGAGAGACTTGCGCAGTCGCTCGTCGCGTCCGATCGACCGTCCGTCGTCCGATTCTATGGCTGGGATCCTCCCGCTATTTCGCTGGGTTGGCATCAGGACATAGGAGAGATCGACCTCGAAAAGTGCGCTGAAGCTGGAATTGATGTGGTGCGACGCCCAACCGGCGGACGTGCGATCCTCCATTCGGATGAAGTGACGTACAGTGTTGTAACGGTTGCATCACAGAAGAGCATCCTGTCCGTCTATCAGGAAGTCAGTGAAGCACTGGTGAGCGGCCTCCGAGTCCTCGGTGCAGACGTCGCTCTGGAGAAGTCCCAACCCCATTTCCCCTCACTCTATCGTTCATCATCGGCAGTTGCATGTTATGCCAGCGCTGCACGGTACGAAATCCATATTGCCGGACGCAAACTCGTGGGAAGTGCGCAGCGGAGGTACGCTCGCCGGGATGGTGAGGAAGTTGTGTTGCAGCACGGATCGATCCTCCTGGGGCCGGATCATCTCAGGATGGTCGATTTCTTGAAGGCTCTCGATGATGACCAGCGCCTGGAGTTGAAGTGTGAACTGCAGGGGAAAACGATCGACCTTGCCTCAGCTCTTGACAGAACGGTGGAACGTGACGAGGTCGTACTGGCTCTCAAAAGGGGTTTCGAGCAGGCGTGGAGCATTGAGTTTTTACCATCTGGCACCGGAGATCAGGAAGAGGATGCCTTCGATGAAGGATCAGCCGGGGGAGTGCCAAAGTGAAGAACAAGCAGATTCATGAACCGATGCCCTGGAAAATTCCAGCACAATCGTTGGCAAGAATGACCCGGTTCTTAAAAATCCCAACTATCGGAATCGAAACGGGACCACGAATGACGGTCAGATGGTCATCGTCTCCAATACGCCTGCGATCTCTGAGGATGAATCGAACTGAGTCCCGGCGTCGGGATTGTGTGAATGGGTATTTTTTGATATTATAGGTGAGCGTGAAAAAGAAACCGAAAAAGAGACTCAACATCCTTGTGTCAAACGATGACGGCATTGACGCACCCGGAATCTTCGCACTTGTCCAGGAACTGAAGAAGATCGGCGATGTAACTGTCGTCGCTCCTGACAAGCAGCAGAGTGCGGTCGGGCATGCAATCACGATGAACTTTCCGCTTCGTGCCAAAGAGTTCAAGAAAGACGGAGTTTTTTTCGGCTACGCGGTGGAAGGTACACCGGCGGATTCTGTCAAACTTGCGGCGAGAGCTCTCCTCAAGAAG